>NZ_CP133267.1:3924810-4249715 GCF_030915465.1 Neobacillus sp. PS3-34 | reverse complement strand
CATCTGCCGTAAAAATTTCCGCAACTGGAATTTTCTTAGCTTCGTTGATTTCCTGAGCCACTTTTTCCAGCTTTGATTTTGTTCTGCCAACAAGAATAACCTTAGCCCCTTCGTTTGCGAATCGGATTGCTGTAGCTTTTCCAATCCCGCTTCCTGCTCCTGTGATCAATGCAATCGTATCTGAAAATCGCATGTTCCTCCCCCTTTATGGAATAGTTCTCGTTCAATTTTATTTTAAATATTCAGTCTTTTCACCTTACATCTGGAAGCTTTTTAATCCTTCTTTGCGTCAGTTTTATACTAACCAGTTAGTATGTCAAAGCTGCAAAGAGGCTGATTTGGCCTCTTGCTCTTAAGATTAATCTACCTGAATACCCTTTAATATCATTTCGACGAAAATTTGAGCGACTTCACGATCTGAAGATACCCCGTTGGGATTGAACCACTGATAGCTCCAATTTGCTGCCCCAAGAATGCCAAAGGTTACAATGGCTGCGTTTAAATCGGAACGGAATTCGCCCTTTTCCATCCCTAACCTTACCACCCGTTCCACGTTTAAACGGAACTGGTCCCGTTTCGAAGCAATTTGGGCTAGCCGGTTTTCACTTAGATTTCGCATTTCCCTGAAAAAGATCTTCGCGCTTGAACCCTTGCCTTTAATACTACTGATCAGCATAAATACTATTTCAAAGAGCTGCTGCTTGCAGCTTAACATATCGTCTCCTAAAATCTGTTCCTGGCGGGCGAGAAGTTCATCAATATAACCGAGATGAATGTCCATCAAAAGCTCTTCTTTGCTGGAAAAATAATAATAAAATGTACCTTTGGTTACGCCAAGGGAATCAACAATATCTTGGATCGAGGTCTCGCTAAACCCTTTTTTCTCAAATAATTTTATGCTATGTTCTGTTATTTTTTCCTTCACGTTGAGGTCCTCGCAATCATCCTAATATGCAAAAAAATTATACCATATCTTACCCCCTGTCTCCGTCCTTGCAAGCAATTCCTTAATTCTTTATTAATTCTTCCCTTAAGGCCCTACGGAGTATTTTCCCTACACTTGTCTTGGGGAGCTGTTCCCTGAACTCAATAATGTTTGGAATCTTATAGGCAGCCATATTTTGTTTGCAATATTCCTTAATCTCTGTTTCAGTAGTTTCTTTTCCCGCCTTAAGGACAAGTACCGCTTTTACACCTTCGCCTCTGTATTTATCAGGTATTCCAATTACTACCGCTTCTTGGACAGAAGGATGCTCATAAAGGACTTCCTCAATATCACGAGGGTAAATATTAAATCCGCTTGCAATAATCAAATCCTTTTTTCGGTCCACTATATAAAGATAACCTTCTTCGTCCACTCTTCCGATATCACCCGTATAAAGCCAGCCATCTCTAAGAGCATTTGCTGTTTCTTCCGGCATATTCCAGTAGCCCTTCATTACCTGTGGCCCCTTAATGACAACTTCTCCAAGCTCGCCGGCTGGCACTTCATCTGTTCCAGAGGCAAGGTCGACAATCTTATATTCAGTCGACGGCATTCCGATACCAACACTGCCCGCCTTCCTGTCTGCAAACATTGGATTACAATGGGTTGTCGGTGAAGTCTCCGATAGGCCATAGCCCTCCAGAATTTTCGCCCCCGTCTTCCTTTCAAATTCTCGTAACAGCTCCACTGGCATGGGTGCGCTTCCACTATTGCACACTTCAATACTATTAATCCCATAATCCTCGGCATGGGGGTGATTGGTAATGGCAACATACATCGTCGGTACACCTGGGAAAACGGTCGGCTGTTCATTCTTGATTGTATTGAGTACCTCTTCAAGCTCAAAGCGGGGAAGCATAATGGATTCGGAAGCAGTATAAATAGAAAAGTTCATGCACGACGTCATCCCGAATACATGGAACAAGGGGATCACCGTCAAAAAACGTTCTTTTCCTATTTCTATATCAAACTTGAAGAATTCATAGGATTGAATGACATTGGCAAGAATATTCTGATGTGTCAGCATCGCTCCCTTTGATCTTCCCGTAGTGCCACCCGTATATTGGAGAACGGCGACATCATTTGCGGTATCAATGGGTAGCGGCATTAGCTGCCCGCTGCTTTCAGACAAAAAGGCTTCAAACGTAATGTCTTCACCAAAATCATGGGAAGTCGGCTGTAAGCTCACCACAATGATATTTTTCAAGCTCGTTACCTGCTGAATATTTTTAACCTTCAGGTAAAGGGCATCCAGGACAACAATTGTCTCAGTCCCCGAATCCTTTAGGATATATTCGAGCTCACGCTCAACTGACATCGGATTAACCTGCGTGACAATCGCACCAGCAGTTAGCACACCATAATAGGAAATAACAAATTGAGGACAGTTCGGAAGCATAAGCGCCACACGGTCACCTTTGCTTATTCCTTTTGTTTGCAGTGCAGAAGCAAAGCGGTTTACTTGATTGTACAATTGTACATAGGTGAATTTCCGTCCGTAAAATGACAGGGCATTGTGTTGTGGGTAATTTTCTGTGGTTTCTTGGAGAATTTGCGGCAAAGATTTTTCAGGAATGGTTATGCGGTTGGCAATGGAGTCAGGGTAATTAGCGAGCCAGGCTTTTTTCTCACTCATTTAATTTCCTCCAGACATAGCTTTTATCGTTCATTCGGACAGTTCCAAAGATATGAGTTTTAGATTTATTTTTGTTTAATCAACCTCTACTAACCGGTTGGTATGTATTTTTCTCAATTATACTATCAATATAGAATTTTTCAACTTTTATTCAAAATATTCTAAAAATAAAACAGAGGAAATTCAGATTAAAAGGAAGAGCCATTTATCAGGCTCTCTCCTTTTTCCCTGTTACTAAATCTCAAATTTTTTCTTGTAGTGTGCCAACGCTAGGAGCGGAAAGATATATCGGTAGCTGTGATAGTGTATATATAAACCGCCCGCCTGCCCCTGTCCCTTCGGATATTCTGTGGACCAATCATCTTTATCAAGATTTTCTAGTAAATAATCGACCGCTTTCTTCATCTGAAGTGTTGGTCGATCCGCGACAGACACTAATGAATCCAAAGCCCATGCGGTATGTGTTAAGGTGCTCGCATGTAAGGGAATATACCTTTTTTCGGTATCGCTTTTACAGGATTCACCCCATCCTCCATCCACATTTTGGATACTATTTAGCCATTTTACTGCCTTTTTAATAGATGGATGATTTTCAGGTGTACCCACTGCCCTCAGACCGGTAACAGATGCCCATGTTCCATATATATAACAAATTCCCCAGCGCCCATACCACGATCCGTCCTTTTCCTGATGCTTATTCAGCCATTCTGCAGCTGTCCAAATAGAAGAATGGTTTTTTGAAAGATTTGTATACGAACCAAGGAATTCCAGGGTTCTGCCTGTCAGGTCAGCACCCGATGGATCGGCCAGCAGAAATTCCCCTTTTTCAATCGGCAAAAACTGCAGCAAAGGGCTGTTCGTATTTTTTTCAAAGGCAGGCCATCCACCATCCGAATTTTGCATCGATAATAACCATTGCATTCCTCTTTCCCATGCTTGAAGATATTGAGTGCTTTGGGGAACTCTCCCGGCAATCGACCTTAATGATGCTGTTGTATCGTCTACATCCGGATTGATTGTATTAATATTGGAAAACCCCCAGCCTCCAGGCAAACTTGAAGGATTATGAACTGCCCAGTCGCCATATTTATATTGCTGCCTTTCGAGCAGATACCGATTTGCTTTTTTTATCATTGAATCGGACGACGGAACACCCGCTCCCTGTAATGCAGAGGAGATTAAGGAAGTATTCCATACGGTGGCTGTTGTATATTGCATGTGGGTGAATCCGTTAATTTGGCATTTCATCGACTTCAAACCGTCAACTGCCTTTAAAATGATGGGGTCTTTTTTAGTAAGCCCTAGTGAAAGCAACGCAAAAATCATCAGAAAGGTTGAACTGAAATAGCTGTATAGTGTTCCATCCGGTTCGATTCTGTCCAACATGTACTGCTTTGCACTGTCAGTTGCCATTTTATGAAGATGCTCCGGCAAACCAATTAAGCTTTTAATGCCCTGTTCCAACATATTAAACAATGATCTCCACTCACGCGTTCTTCCATAGTTGATGTATCGTTCCTCTTTATGAACAAATATATCGGATAGGTCCGGTGTATTAGCAGTTTTCAAACGGTACTTTCTGTTTGCCAGAATCATAATCGGTGTAAGATTTGCCCGACCGAAAACGGAAAAACTATAGAAATTTATAGGGAAAGACAGCGGAAGAAGGATCATTTCTAGTGGAATAGGAAAAAACGCCGCCCACTTTTGCTGTCCTGTCATCGTCAGCATCACCTGGGTGAACATTCCCGCTTTTTCAGCACCCCCATTGCTTAGAATAAATTCCCTGGCAGCACTCAAACGATTATCATTTTTTTTATAAAAACCTGAGAAAAGCAGCGCATAGTAAGCGTCGATGGTGGCAGATAGATTGCCATTTTCTTCATCATAAAATAGCCTCCAGCATCCGTTTTTATCCTGTCTGCTTAAGATCCGTTCTGTGAGCTCCTGAATTAAAACCTCATCATTAATTTCCAGGCATCGCAATAAAATGATCATGTAGGCATCCGTGGAAATTCCCGTTTCAAACGGGTATTCCCAAGAGCCGTCGGGAGACTGATCCTGCCTGAGTGTTTTAACAATCCAGCTGATGCCCTCTACAATACGATTCAAATTCCTCTCTCCCCTAAAATATTGTTATATCAATACATATTCTCTAACCAGCCAGAGAATTCTTCGAGGAGGAAACCAATATGTGGTGGAAAACAAAACAGCAGTTCAATTTTCCCCTTACTCCGGCAGCCACTTGGATCAAAAACGAATTAATGAAAAAAAACAATAAAGCTTCCATACAAAATCCCTCTATACATGAAAAAACTCTAATAGAACAAATCATAGAAAGAACAAACGAGCATAACCTCAATAATGTAACGAGAACCAAGGCATATCAAGTTTTTTATATGAAGCATCCAGAAATTCATTGGGCTTTCCTGGCCCATATGGTATCCCGAAATGGCGGCTGGAATATGACCGATTTAAAGGGAGATTTCCTGTCCAGATTGCTAGGAGACATTGAAAGAAATTCCTTCTTCGATTTTTTGGAACGAGCGAACTGGCTTATTTTTCATGACGCGTATCCGCAATTGCTTTTATACGAAGAATCATTAAAAAGGGGCAGCAGCCTTTTTTATCTGTTGCCCCTTTTCAATATATCTACCTTCATTGAGCCAGTTTGGAATTATTTCTGGAAATATCAAGATTCCTTTGTTTTAACAGCCGGGCTCATCATTAATGAACAAAATTACATTGAAACCAGGCTGGTCCAGAATTCTTTTTATAAAAATGAGGTCATTGGCACACTGGAATTTTTGCTGCAGGATGTTCTATCACTTAATCATATCCTCTTTCCTTACGTTTTTGAAGGAGGAGTTAATCTCGCAGGTCGTACCGTCCACCAGTTTGAAAATCTTAACGAAAGAATTTTGATAGGTAAAAAGCTATATACTATTTTATTTCGCAATAAAGACCAATTAAAGAAAACTATAGAGTGGGCTGCATCCAACCCGCATACTGGCTCTCGAAAGGATTATTGGCCACATCTTTTTAATCATGTAAAAGAGATGGCACCTGGGAAGATCCTGCTCCCCCGCTTAGATTCATGCCAGCTCCTGCCTGGTGCACCTAGAATTTTCAGTCCCAGGTTGGAATTCGCATGGAAAAATAAAGGGCATGTCAGCGAGGATGTGGGCGATTGGTATCATGACTGGAGGATACTTTCATATATTAGCGATTCAGATGAAGTTATTAATAGAGGTATTCAATCTGAATATTGCGCCACACTGGAAAAGCTGGAGCTGGCAGCGGCTGCTAAAAAAGTATTGTCGGTGTTGGATTAAAAAACATCATTATATTATCTGGAATTTCTTTGAATAGTGTTTATTTAAGGTCACACCTCAATTTAAAAATTTCAACATGTCCATAGTAAATAAGATGACTAAATTTCTCGAATCCGAAATAAATTTAAATTACCCTTTACTGCCTTAAAGAAAGGATGGTGCTTATGGCAAAATTGTTTGGTACGGACCCTTCATTTTACCCTTCCGCCAGGTCTGCAATGGAAGCTCCACGAGAAAAACTGGCATATGTAGCGCTATTGCAGCCAGACTCAATTGGAGTCATTGATTTGGACCCTTCTTCAAATACTTATGGAAAAATGGTTTACAAGCTTGACCTTCCAGGTGTTGGTGATGATGAGCTTCATCATTTTGGCTGGAATGCCTGCAGCTCAGCTTTATGTCCAACTGCGTTTCATCCGCAGCTTGAAAGAAGGTATTTGGTTCTTCCAGGAATACGCTCTTCCCGTATTTACATTGCTGATACAAAGCCTGATCCGAGAAAGCCAAAAATTATTAGAACAATTGAACCCGAGGAAATAAAAAAACGTACTGGATACAGCCGCCTCCATACAGTACATTGCGGTCCTGAGGGAATTTTTATCAGCGCGCTTGGGTCTGGTGAGGGAGATGGAGGTCCCGGCGGAATTTTCCTACTCGATCATTTTAACTTCAATGTACTTGGTGCATGGGAAATGGATAGAGGCCTCAGCATTTTGCTTATGATTTTTGGTGGCATATTGCCTATGATGTTACGGTTTCTAGCGAATGGGCAACACCTGATCTCTTTGAGAATGGCCTAAAGCTCGATGCACTGCTGGATAGAAAATATGGACATAAGCTTCACTTCTTTGACAGCCGAACCCGAAGCCATATACAAGAGATCGATTTTGGAGATCAGCATCAGATGGTACTTGAGCTGAGGCCCGCTCATGATCCTCGAAAAACGTATGGTTTTGCAAGTGTGGTTGTCGATGTGACAAATCTGGCGAGTTCTATCTGGGTTTGGTTCCGAGAAAACGGAAAGTGGGATGCGCGTAAAGTGATTGAAATTCCTGCTGTTCCAACGTCCCCAGATTTGCTCCCCCTGCCCTGAAGGATATTGGAGCGGTCCCTCCTCTGGTCACAGACATGGTTCTATCTCTTGATGATCGTTTTCTTTATGTTTCGTGCTGGGGTACTGGTGAGCTGCGGCAATATGATGTAAGTGATCCATTTAATCCAAAGCTTACCGATATCGTTAAAATCGGTGGAATTGCGAATCCGACTGCCCACCCTACAGGAAAACAAATTACAGGCGGCCCTCAAATGGTCGAGCTAAGCAGGGATGGCCAGCGAGCATATTTTACAAATTCATTGTACAGTTCATGGGATGATCAATTTTATCCGGATGGAATCAAAGGAGCTATGGTTAAAGTCGATATTAAACCACAGGGAGGAATGGAGCTTGATCCATTGTTCCTGATCGAATTTGGCGACACAAGGGCTCACCAGATTAGACTTGAAGGTGGCGATTCTTCCACAGATACTTTCTGTTATCCGTGACAGGAGGATTGGTAAGTAGTGATCTCACATGACAATCAAATGATTGCCGCCTCTCTCTTAGGTGCATTTCACGGCATAAATCCTGCGATGGGCTGGTTGTTTGCAGTGTTTTTAGCCATACAGCGCAATAATATCCGGGTCCTGTTTTATGCGATTATCCCTATTGCCATCGGACAAATGCTGGGTGATAGCCTGGTGATTGGTTTACAAACCGTAGCAAGATTCCAGTTTCCGCTGCATTCAGTTCACTTGACAATCTCAGCATTCATTTTTCTTTATGGTCTTTATCGATTATTCCGTTACTACAGGCATTTCAAATGGTCAGGCGGTTTAAATGTCGGCTATTTTCAGCTAGTATTGTGGTCATTTCTCGCCTCATCGACGCATGGCTCGGTGCTTTTTGCACCCTTTATTCTCCAAGCGAAAAGCATTGTGGATCTAATCCCTTTATGGATTGTCCATGAATTATCAATGCTTATCTCTATGACGATCGTAGCTCTTCTGGTTTATCGCTTTGGTATGGCAAAATTTAAAAAATATATCGTCAACTTTGATTTGGCATGGGCGATTCTTTTGATAGCGGTTGGTACGATTCTGTTTTTAATGAATGGAGACATGGGCCACGGAAATATGCATGGACATATGCATTAAAAAAGGCAGTGTGATCATTTAGATCACACTGCCTTTTTGGCTTAAACTCCCCGTTTGTTACCCCAAATATAAGTATGCAATTGAGGAAGCACTCTGACATTGTTCAGTTCTGAATCCCCTGTGACCTTGTTGATCAGCACTTCGTATTTTTCGAGTAACCTGGATATGAGATTTCCGTTATCAATTGTGGTAATATCATCATTTCCAACTTGCAGGTAGAATGGAACATCATGGTATCTATTGTGTATATGACGCGCGTATTCATAATCCTGGTCGTCAAAAACAACCACCTTTAAACTGAAGTTTTGAGATTTACCCTGGAGCTTGGATACGATGGAATCCAGCACATCAAAGTCAGTTACCATTTTCGAGCTTGGCGGTTTTGGTGAAAGGGTTAGTTCGTCAATTTCATAAAACCAGTCCTGCCACTTGCTTCCCTGTGTTTCAAGACAGATTTTAATATTGTTATCTTTTAATATCGTGATTAATTCGTTCAGGTTTTTCAATAGTGCGGGGTTTCCACCTGAAATGGTGACAAATGAAAAGCTTTCTCCGCCATGGGCTTTCAATTCATTCCAGATTTCCTCCGCTTCCATCTGTCGGATCAAATCCTTGCCGGAACCATCCCACGTAAAGGAAGAATCGCACCAGGCACAGGAATAATCACAGCCAGCAGTCCGCACAAACATCGTCTTCTGGCCGATCACCATTCCTTCCCCCTGAATAGTGGGTCCGAAAATTTCCATAACAGGAATCTTACTCAACTTCCATCCACTCCCGTCTTGCTTCCGCATAGCTAGTTGGAGTTTCAAATAAACGGACAAACTCCACGCGGGCACCGCTGTATTGGTTAACTCTATCTTCACGTTTCAGTGCTTCGGCCATTTTTCCATAAATCCAGACGACCATGTTTTCAGCCGTAGTATTCATTGGAGGCAGAGTTTCGTTCAAATATTTATGATCAAGGAAAATTTCAATTTCATTTTTCCAGATTTCTTTAATATCGCCGAAATCAATCATTAACCCGCGCTCATCAACAAATCCGCTGATTCCAAAAATAACCCGGTACGTGTGGCCATGGAGATTTTTGCATTTGCCTTCATAGTTATGAAGGTGATGTGCTGCATCAAATGTAAATTCCTTGCTTACCAACACGCGTTTAGAATGATATTTTAATTGGTCCCGATATATATCTTCATCTATTTTTTGAAGCTTATCAACAATACGGAAGCCGTACATAATTATATCCCCTTCCGTTCAGCCACATAATCATCAAGGCCTTTTTTCTAAGCTTACAGCCGGGCATTCACCACATCCGTCGGCAACGATCCCGTTATAGCATGTGAGCGTTTTTTCACGGACAAAATCAAAAGCCCCAAGCTCATCAGCTAGCTCCCACGTTTCCGCTTTATTCAGCCACATTAATGGAGTATGGATGACAAATTGGTTATCCATCGACAGATTCAAGGTTACATTTAAGGATTTAACGAACACATCACGGCAGTCAGGATAGCCGCTAAAATCCGTTTCGCATACACCCGTGACAATATGTTTTGCTCCGATTTGGCTGGCTAGGACACCGGCAAACGACATAAACAGAAGATTCCTTCCTGGTACAAACGTAGACGGCAGCCCGCCATCCTCACCGTCTTTAACTTCGATATCATCACGAGTCAAAGCGTTCGGAGCTAATTGATTAAGGAGGCTCATATCAAGAATATGATGCTTGATGCCAAGCTCCTTTGTTATATTTTTAGCACATTCAATTTCAGTAATATGCCTTTGGTTATAGTCAAACGTTACTGCTGTCACTTCAGCAAATTGTTCCATCGCCCAAAACAGACAGGTCGTGCTGTCCTGTCCTCCGCTAAAAACGACGACAGCTTTTTCTTTTTTTATCATCAGAATATTCTCCTTTTTCACGAAAAAACAGCACCACTAAGAAAGCAGCACTGTTTTCCCTAGTTTTTTCGAGAGGGTAGCTAGAACCTCTTCCGTAAAGACGGATGCTATTTAATTATCCATAACCTATTTTAACATAATTTTATGGTTTTTGTTGAGATAAATTTTCGAGAAGTATTTTTCGTGATATACATTATGTTTCTTCTTTAAGAAGAGGGGTATAGTTTCTTATCAGAAAAACAACCAATACAGCTTAGAAAATAGGGTGAGAAAGCATGCGTAAAAGAAAATTTGTACATCTAGTAAATATTTTGTTTGGAATCTTCATCGTTCCTTTTAGTGTCTTGCAATTATATAATATAGGAGCGGCTGGCGGTTCGTCTCTTGCAATCTGGATTCCTGTCATCTCTATATTCCTATGGATCTTTTTTTACATACTTCAGGCAAAATTTATGACTGGTATGATGATTACAATAGCCTTAGGTGTTCAGATCTTTTATCATTTTTATGTGCAATATTTATTGAGATAATGCTGGCAAAGGACTTGCGCAGTGCAGCAGGTCCTTTTTTGCTTTTGCTTAATTAAAAATGACCGATTCCCTAACTTTTATTTATAAAGATAGCTAAAAATTTGTGGGACTCTATCGCTCCATGCTGCTTCGTTATGGACAGCATCCCTTATAATTTCGAACCTGCAATTTTCAATTTTTTCCTTTAGAAGTTTATAAACCGTTTGGCTGGAGGCGACATCACGGTAGCAAGCCTCTATATCAGACGATTCTCTTGTTCCAATATCGAGGTAGAATCTCTCAACTCCAGCCAAATCACTTTCAGAAATCAAATTTTCGATTTCATCCTGGTTAAACCAATAAGCAGGAGATACAGCGGCGACCCTTTTAAATATCTCCGGGTAAGCACATGCTGCATAAGTAGATATCAATCCGCCCATCGAGCTGCCTGCCATTGAAGACTCATCTGGTTTCGTTCGATATTTTTGGTCTATCATCGGTTTTAGTTCCTGGACGATAAAATCGATATATTCCTTACCTTCGCCTCCGACTGTTTCCTTAATCTCAGGATAAATCATAGGCATGGCTGCGCTCACCCACGGGCCATATTCATCGAGGCGCTTAAAACCTTCTTGATTGCAATCAATCCCAACCACAATTAAATCCAGACCACTGATGCTAAGATAATCCGCTATTCCCCACGACGTTCCGTACGAGGTATCTTCATCCTTAAATAAATTTTGCCCATCATGCATATATAGAACGGGGTATTCTTTCTCATTTTGATGATAATCCTCAGGTAAGAACACTCGGACAGTTCTATACAGATTAAAAGGAATCATAAAAACTTCAAATTGCTCAAACATGTAATAGCCCCTTCGCTTTTGCTAGATTAATAATTTTTTTTAATTATATAAATCCCCCATAAACCTATTCGCTATAATAGTTTTTTTACCTTCAAGAAATAAAGAGCTGGTAATTTCATTATTAAGCACTTCAATATAGAACCCTTTAGCATAATAGTAAGCCAGCTTTTGTTTTTGCTATTGGATTCTTAAATCCCTTAATTCTTTTAATGCATGATCTCTTGTCAAATTATAGGACTGCCATGGTGTTTTTTCTGAATTACCAGATGCCTGACGTTCTTTTAGAGTCTCTGAGAGACCATTTATTTTCAAATCTTTTTCATAAAGGTCAATCAATGACAGTACTCCAGTATAGGAGAGACTGTTAAGGTAATGAATATCAATCTTTCCCGTTTGTTCATATCTTCCTATATTTTCATTCACAACGATTTGATCGATATTAATAATATTAATGCAAGTGTAATATAAAAGTCCTGCAATAAAATAGAAATGGAAAAGGGATATCCTTTCAAGCCATATTCTCACCAAGGTATAGGCAATAATTATTAATAGAAAAATCATGAATGAATGGACTAGCACCCTTGTAAAAGTAAATCCGTAGGCCTCCTCGTACATGAGCATCCGCATAAACGCAGAGGACAGTATAATCACACTAGATAAAATAAGAATTGACAGAATGATTTTCATAATTCTTTTCACATTTTTTCCTGTTGATTTTACAAAAGAAATCACAAAAACGGTAATCGACAAATTAATCATGGTAACGAACAACAATTCAAAAAATCCTCGCCTTGCATATTGAGCGTATGTGTAATCCCCCTGCAGCGTTCCGCTAAAAAAGTATTTGAATTGCACTAGCACGAACAGCAAGTAAACAGAATTAATTAACACCAATACAGTTAAAGCGATAATATCGTCAAATTTTATAAACTGATTATTGTTTTGCGGATCAATGACCTGGATTTTCCGTTGAATTAATACCTGCATAAGTCCAAAGAATGCAAAAGTGTAAATTAAAACGACAATACATCTGAAGATATTCTCTGAACTCATAACGTCAAACCATTGCGGGAAATTTCCAATTATCCGTTCAAACTGACTATCGGCGGACATCAGCAAGTTTAAAACGATAAAAAGAACAGGAATGGAAATTGCTACTCCTACAATAACCTTCTTCCACACTTGATATTTTTTTTCATCCGCTCCCTCTTTAAAAAATTTCCCACTTCCCTTTGCAAATGAGAAATTAAATTTAATGGAATCGAGCAATTTTGAAAACAGATAGAATATAAAGACTGGTTTACTCCAGTTTATGTTTTTTGGACTTGTTATCAATACGATATGAAAAATCACCAACACGGGCAAAGCAAGTAGGTTTAATGAATAGAACACCATGTTATCGTAGAGGAAAAAATTTGCTGCCAAAATCCATATACAGCAAAGAATAAAATAGCCAAGCCGCTGGTGCGAAAAGTTAAAGCCTCTAAATCTCCAAAAGAAAATAGCGTAAAAACCAATAATAAAAACTAAATAGGATATTCCTATTCGATCACGAAAAAATGCTTCTTCACCCAAAACACCTAACAATAGACACACTAATAAGAATAACCAATCCCGTTTTTCTATTTTCGTTTCCATTTTGATTTCCTCCTAATTATTACTGCATAGTAATTCTAGGTATATAATTAAAAAATAAAATAGAGATATCAATTACGATATCATTATTCTATATACATAGATTTTCTATGTATACGAGCAAAAAAAACTTCTTAAATGGAAGCTTTTTTTCCCCATCGGTAGCCAATCAATGAGATAGGATAAAGGAAGATCGTAAAAATGATACATGCAAAAATAAATTCTCTTGATAATAATGGTTCAAACCAATTGTGAGGGATGATTTGGAATACAGTCAAAATCATTAGCACAAGATTCGGAATCAATGACAGCAAAAAAGTTTTCTTCAAAAGTCTTTTTCCCTTATGTCCAAAACCTTTTCCAATTTCATATCCTAACAAAGCCCAGAAAAACATATAGATAAATGCAATGATGATTGGAATAGCAGTCAAATGGAGCCAAACGCCTGATAGCCAATCCCACTGATATAAATTATGAATAAGTGTAAGTACACTTCCTCCTGTAAAAAATACAATGTTCAAGAGGAAAAAAAGCCATTTCATCTTACTCGGGGTGACTGAAAGTTCAGCTCTCCACATACTGGCTATCTCATCCGGGCTTCCCAGACGGGACATAATTTGCTCCTGTATTTCTCTTTCATTTTCAACATCCATGAATTCAGCCAATAATTCATCCAAATGGGCTTCGTATTCCTGAAGGATGCTCTCTTTCCCTTCATAATTTCCAAGTCCCTTTGCTAATTCCTTTAAAAACTTATTCTTCAGCTGTTCCATTTTGCGTTCTCCCCATAACCTTGTTCATTACTCGGACAAAGTCTTTCCATTCCTGGGTCTTTTCTTCCAATAATTCCTGGCCGGGTTTAGTTATGCGGTAATATTTACGGGCTGGCCTTTTTCCTGCTCCCGCCAATAGCAATCAATATATTCCTGCTTTTCGAGCTTATGAAGAGCTGGATACAATGTCCCTTCCTTCACACTGAAATCATTGTCACTGCGTTTTTCTAATTCCTTAACCAACTCATAGCCATACATATCCCGTTCGTTTAATAATTGCAGTAGGATTAATGATGTACTTCCTTTAACCAATTCTCGATTAAACATTTTTTCACCTACCTAGATATTTTAGGTACATAGAAATTCTATAACATTTAGGATATATTTGTAAAGTGGAATTTCAGGAAATTTATTAATATGAATACTTAGCTTTGCGACAAATAGAAAAAGCACAAAAACCATTTTTGATTTTGTGCTTTTTTCAGTATTTCCTTTTATTTTAAGAGCAATTTTGGTGTATTAATATTCTAGGGGATTCTCTCCATAAAGCTCCCAGAGGAGGGGGAATTTTTGCTGCAACGCATCTTCGTCGTCTTCATCCCAATCCAATATCAGCTCTGGAACATCCCCATAATTACCTGCCAGCTGTTCATATAAATCGTAATAACTTCCGTCGTCCATGCCCGTTTTTTCTTCATATGCCGTCATGGCAGCACAGGTCAATTCCTCTAACTGGGGCATTTCACCATGCAGGCTATTTAAATATGGAATAATCGACTCTGGATTAGACACGGCTTCTTCATACTTTTCTTTCCCTAAATATAGCAGCCAAGCCCGAAAGTAATCAAAACAGTCGTCTGAACAGCCACCCAATATGATATAGGCAGCTGCCCAAATATCCGAAGAATACGACTTTTGATAATTCTCATTAAATATAGAATCAAATTTAATGATTTCTTTAATTGGTTTTCTTGCTAAATGCCTAATTAGCCATTCGAGCTGACTCTCTGAATCTTCTCCCTTGTTCTTCGCAGTTTCTATCAGCTTCCAAAACAATTTTTCATCCATTGAACTTTCTTTTATTATATGTGCGGAATATTCTACTGGCTTATAGCCTTGTTTCATTTTAGCCTCAATCATTTTGCATGCTTCATTCTCGCAAATATGACGTGACACAAATTTTTTTGTTTTCACCGCACCGGTTGTCCCTTTTTTACCAAATGTAATGGTATATGTATTTCCTGTAACTGCTATTTTCCAAAATTTATTTGATTCTTCATCTTGAAAAATAAGTAAAGTCTCCATCTTTCCATTTCTCCCCATTTTGTTCATTTTCCAATTAATAAACATCACAATGCTCATCTTTTCTCTTGTATACTAACACTATGGCTTTGAAAATATATTTAGAATAGAAGTTTACCTTATTTGTTCTAATATTTCAAAAATATAAAAGGTTCGTGGGTTTAAATATGAAGCTGAGGAAGATTCTCCTCAGCTTTATATTTAATAAATTCCTTTAAAATCTTCCTGATTTTAAAATTGAATAAATAATCCATAGGAACATAAGAAATGAAATAACAAAGCCTATTTCCAAGGCATGTATACTTGTCAAAAAGGTATCCGTACCAAAGGTGGCTCCCACAATAAGTCCTAATACTACTATACTAAAAGCCAGAAGGGTTAAACTGAAGGAAACCTGGTTGCTGATTCGATCTATTTTATTAAATATGTCACTAATTTCTGACAGACTGATTTCAACCTTCAAATTTCCTTCTGAGGTTTTCTCTAACACGTCCTCAATTTTTCCTGGCAAATTAAGTAAAGTTCCTGTTAGGTCCTCCGCATTCTCTACAAATCGCTTGCCCATTTTTAATGGGTCGTACCTCTCTCTTACCAATTGTTCACCGTAGGGCTTTGCAAGGGTTAGCAGGTTAAGAGTCGGATCTATTTCAGATATGATGCCTTCCACTGTTATCAACGTCTTTCCGAGCATCAAAAAATCCTTTGGTATACGGATTCGATGGTCCTGCGCCGTTGCAAATAACTCACTAATTGTAATACCGAAGTTCATTTCACCTAACGGAACGTGACTGTATTTTTTGCTAATTCTCTCTATATCACTATAAAACTTCTTTTCATCCACAGAAGCTGGAACATCAGTAAGCCGATACATTGCTTTTACGACTTGATCGGTATCTTCATTCATTAGGCCGATCATTAAAGATGTCACATCATATCTCATCTCTGAGGATAACCGGCCCATTTGACCAAAATCAATTAATCCCAGCTGTTTTGTATCCGTTAAATAGAGCAAATTGCCAGGATGCGGGTCTCCATGGAAAAATCCTTCTCTTAGTATTTGCGTGATAAACGCTTCAACTAATAAATCTGCAATTTTTCTTTTTTCACCTGCTTGCAAATGTAATTCATTAAGACTGGTTAATTTACATCCCTCTATCCGCTCCATTGTTAAAATATGGGAAGTAGTGTAATCCCAAAAAACATCAGGAATCTTAAACGATTCATTACCTTGAAATTGAAGCTGGACCGTCTCCATGTTTCTACCTTCTTCGATGTAATCCAGCTCATTTTTTATTGATTCTGCAAGTTCTTCCATCATTTCAGTAATATGATAATCCCGGCCCAGCTATACCTTTCTTCAACCAATCTGGAAAGATCCTGTAAAATTTGCAGATCAGTGTAAACCGTTTTTCGAATTCCTGGTCTCTGCACTTTCACCACTACTTTTTCCCCGGTATGAAGAGTGGCCTCGTGTACCTGGCCGATCGAAGCAGCACCAATGCATTCCTCATTAAATGAATGAAATAATTCTTCAACTGGATTTCCTAATTCTACTTTTATCTTTTCTAGAATTTCTGCAGCAGGTACGGGTGTCACCTCATCCTGCAGCTTCTCCAATTGGCGAATGATCTCTACCGGCAGCAGGTCGCTCCTAATGCTAAAAAGCTGTCCCAACTTCACAAAGGTCGGCGTAACTCTTCTAATAACTCTCTGATACGTGTCCCCGTTTCCTCTGAATCGCCTTGTTTAAAACTCGCTGCAAACCTGTCTTTTATTGTTAGCAAATCAGAAAGTCCTACATCTTCTATTAAAAAACCATATCCATACTTACCCAGGATGGAGACTATTTCTCTATATCTATTTAAACGGCGTAAACGATTACTCAACATTCTATCACCTAATACAAATCTTCATCAGCTTTATCGATCCGAACAAATGATTTATCCTCATTATTGGTATCTGTATTTTCGGTAGTATTTTCGGTAGTAGTTTCTGTATGTCTTAACAACTTAATTTCTTCCTGCAATAATGTTATTTGAGATTGAAGTGAATCAAGTTCTTCTCTTGTCACAAAACCGAACTCTTTCAGCTGATTTTTAATTGTTTTACGAAACTCCTCGTTCCAGCTTTCACTTTTCTCTTCTCCCTTTTTTAAAAATTCATTGAACAATGAGTCTGCTTCTGTCCGGGTCATCATTCCTTTTTGGACCAATCTGTTAATATTCTCCTCCAGTTTCTCTTTACTTGTAATGGCTGCACCGATACCAAGCCAAAAACCCTTTTTCAAAAAATCATTCATTTTCATTCCTCCTCAATATTTCCTTATTAGCTCTTTACCCATAATTAGTAAATATATATCCATTATTTTTATTTGGATTTATGTGTAAAAAAAGCAGCCCTGCTTCATCGCTGAATTCAGACTGCTCTCTTTATGTTTTTATTTAACTTTTTATTTTAATAGCGGCTATAGTTCCTCCTGCTTTGGGTTTCAAAACAGGCTTCGCAAATCGGAAAACGGTGATCCCATGCAAGCTTCTTGCCGCACCGCTTGCATTTCCTGCTCATATTTTTTACATCTGTCTTAAGGCGTTCATGAACCTTGTCGCTTATTTCTTCTCGTACCCTCTCCCAATAAACAGCTTCTGTCGGACGGTTTAGACGGTATAAAAACAAAAGATGGAGGCCGATTGCTTTATAGGTTAGCTCCAGCTCCTCAAGATTGCGCAATTTCAGCTTCGGCTCAGGCATTTCATCTCCTGTAATAATTGCCATAATTGTTTCCTCCCATTGCCGCGTAAGAGATGGCTCTCTTGAGGAAAAAGGAAGCTGCAAAAAGGAATATAAATCCTTTAAGGATAGTCTTGCTTCCATTTCAGTATCCCTGATCATCTCATAAAGCTCGCGTTCTTCAGTAAGAGGAGCCTTTTTTGTTCCCTTAGGACTTTCAAACTTCATCCAAAGATCAAAAAAAGTGCCTAAATCACGGCTGTATTTTTGAAAGCGGTCTAGCATTTCACTAGTAGGTGTGATAGCGAAGGTTTGAAGTGCTTCATCTTCCTGCAGCAGCAGCTGCTTCATTCTATTGATATCGGCTGTAAAAGCAACCCTGCCCGTATTATAAAGTCCTTTCCGCCCAGCTCTTCCCGCAATTTGCTTTACTTCCTGAGAGGTAAGCAGCCTTCTTCTCGTCCCGTCAAATTTTTCATTTTCTAAAAATACAATACGGCGAATAGGCAGATTTAATCCCATTCCTATTGCATCCGTTGCGACAATGACTGTTGTTTCACCCTCTATAAATCGCTGGATTTGTTTCTTTCTTGTTTCAGGAGGCATACTTCCATATATCATACTTGCTGCGCGGCCATTGTTTTGCAATCTTGAAGCTGTTTCCAGAACACGTTTTCTGGAGAAACAAATCAAGGCATCACCTTTTTTAACCGTATTAATCTTAAATTCCCTTTTTTCAACCTCGAGCGGTATATCACGGTGGTATTCATATATTTCCACATCAGAATCCTTTAAAAGTTCCAGAAGCATGGTTTTTACATTTCGGCTTCCAATTACATGGACTTCGCCTGCATTAGCTTTTGTGATGGCTTTATACCATGAATATCCACGGTCCTTGTCCGCTATCATTTGGCCTCATCAATAACAACAACATCATAATAATCCTTTTCATGGAACATTTCGATTGTACAGGAAATATGGCTTGCTTCATGGACGAGTTTTTCCTCCTCACCAGTTTTCAGTGAGCATGGCGTTCCCTCATCATTTAATTTATCGTAAACCTCCAATGCTAATAAACGAAGTGGAGCCAGGTATAATCCGCTATCAGCTTCTTTCATTTTCCCCAAAGCATGGTAGGTTTTTCCCGTATTTGTTTCTCCGAGATGGAGTACATATTTGATTCTGGAGTTCCTTGATAGCCTGTACTCCTCCCCGAATATATCGTCGAGCATACGGATTTCATCCTGTCTTCTCCGCTCCATCTCAGCACGTTCTTCTGCTAGTTTTCTTTTCCTGTCGGCAATGTCACTTTCAAAGATTTCTTTATGTAAATCTTCATCAAAAGAAATTTCTGCCAGCTTTAAAAGATCAGAAATATATTCTTCAGCAAGCTCCTCAACGAAGGCATACGCCACTTCCACCAGTGCTTCATTAATGACTTCTTTTGCAAATGATTGTGAATCTAAATCTTGCTGAACCTCGAAATGCTTTGTTAATGCAGTAAGCAATTCCTCTGGAACAAGTTCATACAAATAGTCAAAGATTAGCCTTTCATATATATCAAAATAGGTCTCATATTCAAAATAACTTCTGCCTTTATGATGTGTTTTATGGATATCTCCAGTTAAGTCTTCTAAAAATCCAGAAAGGGTCGTATAATCGTCTGGATTAAACGTTCCTTCCTCCACCAATTTTTCCTCCAGAGCAAAGGTATCCACCTTCTGGTACTTTTTCCTATTTATAAAATCTGCTTTTACTCGTTGGGCTGTTACATGCCGAACGTGTAAATAGAGAAGTTCATAGTGGTTGTGAAAATATTCCTCGACAAATTCTTCAATTCCCTCACGGATTTTCAGTTTCTTCACCTGTAGCAGCTCAGTTTCTTTCCGTAACTGAAAATTAATCCTTGCACTATGATATTTCTGTTCCCAGGATTCTTCATTACCTCTAAACTTGCTTTTGATCCACTCAGCAGCATCGAAAGGCTTATAATTTCTCACTTCAGTTCGAAATAAGTGATTAATAATCTTACGGCTTGTGTCCTTCGTTTCAAATCCCCGTTCATGTAAATATTGTTTTTTTTCTTCCTTTGGAACATCATTTGTTACTTTATTCAGCCATACATTAACCCAAATCTGTGCTAAATAATCTCCTCTTTCAAGTAAATAATCCTGAAAGGAAGGCAAGTCTTCTTTTTCCCCAAGATATTTTTCAATGTCCTGGCTAACTTTATTTTTCGTTTGTTCAATGGCAACTGGGTATACATCTTCTAATTTTCCCATATAAACTCCTTCAATTTACTGCTGCAATTTTCTAATATTATTACTTTACACTAAAATTGCATATCAAACTCCTTTTTTTAAAGAAAACTCGCCGATTTGAACTGCACCCCGATTGTTAGACACTTACTAACATACGGAGGTGCAGTTTTTCTATGGTTAAATTTCATACAGAGGATAAATTAGCTGCGATTCAACGCTATTTAAAGGGTGGAGAGAGTTATGCCTCGATTGGGGCATCGATTGGTACCTCTGAAAATATAGTAAGAAACTGGGTGATGCGATACGAACATCAGGGGGTACAAGGATTCACAAAATCCTATACAAGGTACACGGCAGAGTTTAAACTAGACGTACTTAAATATTTGAATGATCATGGGACGTCTCCAAATGAAACAGCAGCGATTTTTAATATCTCTTCTCCTGCCTTAATTCGTAAATGGAGAATACAAGTTGATTCTCAAGGAATAGACGCCCTCAAATCAAAGAAAAAGGGGCGTCCTACCGTGAAGAAGAAAACAAAAAAAACAACAGCCGTCAGTGGATCCGTCGAAGCACTCCAGGCCGAAATAGACCATTTGCGTATGGAGGTTGCTTACTTAAAAAAGTTGAATGCCTTAGTTCAAAAGAAGGAAACATTACCAACCAGGACAAAGCGCAAGTAGTGTCTGAACTAAGGATTGATTTTCCTTTTGAAGCGTTACTCAACATCGCAGGCATCCCCCGCAGTACGTACTATTACTGCATAAATAAATTAAGTCGTCCAGACAAAGATGCCGAACTAAAAAAAGTGATTGAGGAGATTTATCTCGAACATAAAGGCCGTTATGGATACCGTCGTATAACGCTCGAACTAAAGAACCGAGGATATAAAGTGAATCACAAAAAGGTCCAGAGGTTAATGAAAGAGTTAGGCTTGAAGAGCACTGTTCGCATCAAAAAATATCGCTCTTATAAGGGAAAAGTCGGAAAGACAGCACCAAATATTTTGGATCGAGACTTCCAGACGGAAAAGCCAAATGAAAAGTGGGTAACAGATATTACTGAGTTCAAGTTATTTGGCGAAAAGCTCTATTTATCTCCCATGTTGGATTTGTTTAATGGGGAAATCATCGCTTATACGATGAATTCGAGGCCAAAATATTCACTTGTTTCCACGATGCTGGATCAAGCATTTGAGCGATTAACAGAGGGAGAAAAGCTCCTAATTCACTCGGATCAAGGTTGGCATTATCAAATGCCTCAGTTCCAGCATGCATTAAAAGAACATCACATCACGCAGAGTATGTCACGAAAGGGAAACTGTTATGATAATGCAGTCATGGAAAATTTCTTTGGTATCTTAAAATCGGAATTTTTATATACACAAGAGTTTGATAGTGTAGAACATTTTAAACGGGAGTTAGCCGAATATATTGATTACTACAATCACATACGAATAAAGGCAAAATTAAAAGGTTTGAGTCCAGTACAATACCGAACTCAAGCCCTATCAGCTGCCTAATCAAAAATCCGTCTAACTTATGGGGGTCACTTCAATTGGCGAGCTTTTAAGGGCGAAGACAGAGGCGTAGTTGCCCTTATGCGAAATAAGAAAGTATAAACTTGGGATAGTTTATACTTTCTTATTAGCCCATTAAAAAAGGCGCTGTCTGCATAGCAGATTGCGCCTTCTTGTTTTATTTTATCGAAATAAATGTATCTTTTGCTTTTTTATTCCCATGGCGGATGGTGGCCTGCGCTGCTGCGAGCCGTGCTAGGGGCACACGGTATGGAGAACAGCTGACATAATCAAGTCCAGTTTGATAACAAAAATCAATTGAACTCTTTTCGCCTCCATGCTCACCGCAAATTCCAGTCTTTAACTCTGGCTTCGTTTTACGACCCAATTCAACTCCCATTTCAACAAGCTTGCCAACCCCTTCCTGATCAAGGACAGCAAATGGATTATCAGGTAAAACTTTTTCTTCAATATATGTTTGCAGAAACTTTCCTTCTGCGTCATCTCGGCTAAAACCAAATGTAGTCTGAGTCAAATCATTTGTTCCGAAAGAGAAGAAATCCGCCTCAGCAGCGATTTGGTCGGCTGTCAGAGCCGCGCGCGGAATTTCAATCATTGTTCCGATCGTATAGTACACATCTCTTCCTGTTTCTTCTTTCACAAGCTTGGCCGCATCAACGACCAATTTCCGCATATCCCTCAGTTCATTCACATGGCCTACAAGCGGTATCATAATCTCAGGCTTTACTTCAAACCCTCTTTCAGAGAGCTTTGCAGCAGCATAGAAAATGGCTTTTGCCTGCATAAAATAGATTTCAGGATGAATCATACCGAGACGGCAGCCCCTGTGCCCAAGCATGGGATTGAATTCGTCCAATTGGCGAACCTTTTTAAGAAGGAGCTCCTTCTCCTTTAATTTCGCGGATTGCGGATTCGTTATTTGGAGCTTCGTAACTTCTACCAGCAATTCTTCTTTGTCCGGTAAAAATTCATGAAGCGGCGGATCAAGTAAACGAATCGTAACGGGATGGCCCTGCATCGCTTCAAAGATTCCTTCAAAATCTCCCTGCTGCATCGGCAATAGCAATTCGAGTGCTTCATTGCGTTCTTCATATGTTTCAGCCAGGATCATAGACTGTACAATTGGTATTCTATTTGCGTCCATAAACATATGCTCGGTACGGCATAAACCGATTCCGCCAGCTCCAAATTCAAATGCTTTTCTGGCATCCTCCGGATTATCGGCGTTCGCTCGGACACCTAGATCACGCTCTTCATCTGCCCATTGAAGCAATACCTGGAACTCGTCAGAAAGCTCGGGTTCAATCATCGGAATTTCGCCAAGCATAATTTCTCCTGTTGCCCCATCTATTGTAATGATATCGCCATAGTTTACAACAATATCACCGACACTAAACTTGCCGCCGCGAAGGTCAATCTTCAGTGTTTCGCATCCGCAGATGCAGGCTTTTCCCATGCCTCTCGCGACAACAGCCGCATGGCTCGTCATTCCGCCTCTGCTAGTAACAACTGCCTGGGCAGCAATGATTCCATGTATATCATCAGGAGTGGTTTCAGGACGTACCAGGATAACCTTTTTACCCTCGCCGGTTAACATTTCCGCTTCATCTGCATCGAATACGACTTGGCCAGTAGCTGCACCAGGAGAGGCAGGCAAACCCTTTGCAAGCTGTTTCCGCTCAAAGGAATCATCAATTCGGCGATGAAGAAGCTGATTCAACTGGTCGGGATCAACTCGAAGCAGTGCTTCTTTTTTATCAATTATGCCCTCATTAACCATTTCGACAGCAATCCTGATCGCTGCCTGGGCTGTTCGTTTTCCTGTACGTGTCTGAAGGATAAACAGCTTCCCGCGTTCAACCGTAAATTCGATATCCTGCATATCTTTATAGTGTTGTTCAAGACGGTGGCAAGTATCAGAAAACTGCTGAAAAACCTCCGGCATTTCTGTACTCAGTGTCCTGATTGGAAGAGGAGTGCGTATTCCAGCAACAACATCTTCTCCCTGTGCGTTTATTAAATATTCTCCATACAGAGTTTGTTCACCTGTGGATGGATCCCTTGTAAAGGCAACTCCGGTTCCGGAATCGTCCCCCATATTTCCAAACACCATGCTTTGAATATTGACAGCCGTTCCCAGGTGATCAGGAATTTTATTTAAGCGTCTATAAACGATTGCCCGCTGATTGTTCCAGGAATTAAAGACAGCATCAATAGCAAGGAAAAGCTGCTGTTTTGGATCCTGAGGGAAATCCTTTTTCGTGTGCTTTTTCACAATTGCTTTATAGCCTTCAATTACCTCTTGCCAGTCATCTGCAGACATTTCCGGATCAGATGAATAGCCTTTGGACTCACGTGTTTCTTCCAACAGCTGCTCAAAGAAAAATACATCTACATCCAATACAACATCTGAAAACATTTGAATGAATCGACGGTAGGAATCATATGCGAATCGCGGATTCTTAGTCAGGCCAGCTATACCAGCAACTGTTTCATCATTCAATCCTAAATTAAGAATCGTATCCATCATTCCGGGCATTGAAAATACAGAACCGGAGCGGACTGATACGAGGAGAGGATTTGCAGGATTTCCAAAGCTCTTTCCAGTATTATTTTCTAGTTGATTTAAGGATTCAAGTATTTGGTCAATCAACCCAGAGGGAAGTGTTTTGCCTGATTCATAGTAAGCATTGCAGGCCTCTGTTGAAATGGTAAAGCCAAAAGGGACTGGCAGTCCTATTTTAGTCATTTCCGCCAAATTTGCTCCTTTTCCTCCCAGCAGTTCTTTCATTCCGCTATGACCTTCGTTAAAAAGATATACAAATTTGTCCATTATCGAATCCCCTCTCACTTTTTAAGAATTTCTAAAATTAATCCTGCTGTTTCCTCGACTGCTTTATTGGAAACATTGATAACAGGGCAGCCTACTCGTTTCATTATTTTTTCAGCATAATCCAATTCATCAAGAATTCTTTCAAAGCTCGCATAATTTGCCTGTGAGGTTAGACCGAGCGCCTTAAGGCGTTCTTTTCGAATTTCGTTTAACTTATCCGGAGTGATTATCAAACCGACACATTTGTTTCTTGGTATTTCGTATAATTCATCAGGCGGTGGGACCTCTGGAACGAGCGGAACATTCGCAACCTTAAAGCGCTGGTGGGCTAAATACATCGATAACGGAGTTTTGGAGGTTCTTGAAACTCCAATGAGAACAATGTCTGCCCGTAAAATACCACGTGTATCACGGCCATCATCATATTTAACAGCAAATTCAATTGCTTCTATCTTTCGGAAGTAATCATCATCCAGCTTTCGCAGCAAGCCAGGCTGATGGTTCGGCTGTTTATTAAACTTACTCATAAAAGCGTCCATAAGCGGATTTAACAAATCTACGGCAATAATACCTTCCTCTGCTGCACGTCTGTCAAGATATTCCTTCAAGGATGGGATGACAATGGTATAGGCAATCAGGCAATTGGTTTGCCTGGCGATTAATATAACATCCTCTATGTCTTCTGTATCTTCTACGTAAGAGTTTCTCCGAATATCTACATGGCCCCCATTGAATTGCGTGGCAACTGCTTTAACTACAAACTCAGCTGTTTCTCCTACCGAATCTGAAACTACATAAACCATTTCTCTGCGTTCCAAAATTGTTTTCACTCCCCCGGCTACTTATTGTTCCAGCATTTCAAGAAATACGCGTGTTATTGTTGTTTTAGTAATACGGCCAATCAATTCGTATGTCAGGGGGCTTTGCTCAATTTCACGGACGACCGGCAGAGAATCAATATGATTATTGATTAATTTTTTTGCAGCAGCCATTAATGTTTCTTCCGGTTCAATCGTGATAATATTCGGCATTCTTGTCATGATAACATTAACAGGCAGCTCATTAAGATCCTTGCTTCCAAGTGCTGCCCTAATTAAATCTTTCCTTGAAATGACACCAGCTAAATGGCCTTCATCATCAACTGCATATAAAGTACCAACATCTTCAAGAAATAACTGAACAATCGCATCGTATACCGAGTGGGACTTGTTGATTACAATCGGGTGAGCCTTGTAATCATTGACTAAATGACCTGAAAATTTGGATGCCTGAAGTTTCAGCCCATTTTCTTCATTCAAAAAATAGCCAACCCGGTGGAGCTTCCAGACTTCCAGCCATGGTTAAAATGGCTAAATCAGGCCGAAGGGTTGCCCTTGTTAATGAAAGCTTTTCTGCGATCTGTTTTCCAGGTATAGGTCCATCTTCTTTAACAATTTGAAGGATTTCCTCTTGCCGTTTTGTCAGTTTAATTGTAATCACCACCTTCAGCTCGAACCAATAATATGTACCACTTAAATGTTTTTCTATAATTGTGTTACTCTATTTAAAATATAGTATATAACATTCAGTCGTTTTGGGGAAGAATAAGCTACTGTTTTTTATTGCAAATATTTAATATTTTTTAGTTATTTAAAACCAATCAACTTAAATAGAAAAAGACCGCTCAGTGGCGGTCTTTAAAATTATAGGAATAAGACATATATTAGAAGATTCATAACAGATTATATTTCCAGTTCGAGTACAACCGGACAATGGTCACTGCCCATAACATGATGGTGGATGTGCGAATCGATCAACGAGCTTGCAAGTCTTTCTGATAAAATAAAATAATCAATACGCCACCCAATATTCCTTTCTCGTACTTTAGCCATATAGGACCACCATGTAAAAGCGTCTTGTTTTTCTGGGTATTTAAAACGGAAGCTGTCAATGAATCCAGCATTAAGCAGCGATGTCATTTTTCCGCGTTCCTCATCCGTAAACCCAGAATTACCCCGATTAGATTTTGGATTTTTCAAGTCGATCTCTTGATGGGCAACATTCAAATCACCGCAAAGGACGACAGGTTTCTTCAAGTCCAGTTCCTTTAAATGCTTAAGCAGTTCATCCTCCCAGGCTAATCGGTACCCAATCCTTGCTAGATCCCTCTGTGAATTTGGTGTATACACATTCACAAGAAAGAAAGACTCAAACTCCAACGTGAGAACCCTGCCTTCCAAATCTGGGGAATCCCCGCCTGTACCATATTGTATAAAAAGAGGCTTCGACTTAGAGAAAACAGCAGTGCCAGAATAGCCCTTTTTTTCAGCATAATGCCAGAACTGGTGATATCCATTAAGAGCAAGTTCAATCTGCCCTTCCTGGAGTTTAGATTCCTGGATACAAAATATATCTGCTTCCATTTCATTGAAATAATCCAGGAATCCCTTTTTAACACATGCACGGATTCCGTTTACGTTCCAAGACACAAGTTTCATTTCATTCTCCTCAACAATATAGTGTTTCAGGGATTTACTATTTCCCTAATTCTTTTTTCATTAATTCAATATTACCCTCGTGAAATTTCTTCATAATATACGGGAAAGAGTAATTTCCGAGAATCATATAAGTCTGTTCTTCTTTATTCTCACAAAGAAGTTTTCTGGTGTTTTCAATATATAACTGTGAATCTTTTATTCTTTTATTGATTTCAGGATAATTGGAAGCAACAGATCCATGTCCGGGGACCAGCAATTTTATATTGTGATTTCCTAAAATGGCTAAAGAAGTCTCCAATGTCGCTTCATAATCATAACTGCTGGAGTAAATATATGGGAACTCAATATCTGAAAGAAAATCCCCAGCAATCCATAACCCAAGCGGCTCAATAATAGTATAAATTCCATCATTCGTATGTCCCTTGGCGTGATAGAAAGTTAGTGTGTAATCCCCCAACTGCAGTTTTTGCCCGTTTTCTTTAATTTGAATGTTTGTTTCAGGATAGGCGATTTTATAATTTCGCGTTAAATAGTAGGAATCGTCGAACCGCAAAATCTGATTTACAATTTCTTCTTTTTCGGTATTTTCGGACATATTCCCGCTTCCAATCACGGTTGAGCCAGGGAATGCATTATATCCAATGATATGGTCATAATCAGAATGGGTAAATAACAAATATACTGGCCTATTTTCTTTTCTCTCGTCTACATACCTGCGAATGCTTTCAACCTCTTGTGGGAGCCAGCATGGGTCAACAACTAAAATGAAATCTGGGGTCTCCACAACAGTTGATGTTGTTTGAAAAAGCGCACTTTGAAATACAGTTGTATGTTTATCTTTATATAAAATCATGTGTAGACCTCTCTTTTTCCCTTTGCCTCCATTTTACCTCATTGAACATAAATTTTATGTGTATTTTATTTTTGTGTTGATTCTAATTTTTAATAAGGCCATAAATATTTTTGGTACATTTCTTTTGACAGCAGTTGTGAAACAGGAACTATTTTTATGTTCCTATTTTTAAAATCGTCCATGGAATGAATTACACCAGCTGAACACACCCTCCCTGATACCCCCACATGACCAATCGCAATTCCCTTGCCCGTTTGCTCAGTTAACACAGCCAGCCTCGCCATTTGTTTTTTAACATGTGCTTCTGAAGATATATCATCCAAAAAAACATCTCTTTTCAGTAAAGGGACGCCAAATTCCTTTGCAATTTCAGGGAATTTTGATTTTGGGCTTGTTCCGCTATCGACTATATAAAGCCTTTTTTCCTTTGCCACTTTAACAATCTCTCTAACGATCTTTTCATTTTCAACTGCGAGTGAACCCATATGGTTATTTAGCCCTTTTGCATACGGAACATTATCAATTGCCTGTTCAACCCGTTTTCTTGCTTCTTCAGGAGTGAGATCAACAGTAATGGGCTTAGGACCCAGCCAGGATCTTTTTCCTTTTTTCGGCTGCATTGGCAGATGGACCATCACTTCAAACCCATTTTTATGCGCCCATTCAGCGTGTTCTTTTGATTTAGGAGTAAAAGGCATAACAGCGGCTGTAATTGGTACTTTACCTTCCAAAAACTCCTCCACTCCACCAACACCTCCCCCGAAGTCATCAATGATAATTGATGCTTTTAAATCACGGCCAGTCCCCCTTAGCAGCAGATGGTGGTAATATCATTAAGCTAATTAACAACAAAATCATTATTTGTGATGTTCTATTCATGGTGCACCCCCAGGAAGATTAATTTAGATTTAATATGTCCTTGGGGAAAATAATGATTCTGAATGTAAAAAAAAGAGCCAATAAGGCTCTTTTTATCTTATAAACTGACTATTCGTCAACTACTTCAACTTTTTCCATGATATCGCCGTTTCTCATTGCTTTGGCTGTTTCCAATCCAGATGTAACCTTGCCAAAAACAGTGTGGACACCGTTCAAATGAGGCTGGGATTCATGAACGATAAAGAATTGGCTTCCACCTGTGTCTTTGCCAGCATGGGCCATTGAAAGTGAACCCGGCTCATGCTTATGAGGGTTGCCCTGAGTTTCACATTTGATTGTATAACCTGGTCCGCCAGTACCTGTTCCGCTTGGGCAGCCTCCTTGGCTGACAAAGCCAGGGATAACACGGTGGAAAGTCAAACCGTTATAAAATCCTTCCTTCGCAAGCTTTTCAAAGTTTGCAACTGTTCCTGGAGCTTCATTTGGAAATAAATCAAATTCAATTTTCTCTCCGTTTTGCATTTGTATGTATCCTTTTTTAGCCATTCCAGTCATCTCCTTTATTTTAAGAAATCTATGATATCATACCATTTTTTAATGGGAGATGAAAAGCAGGGTGCATTTAAATCCATTTTTATGGTAAAATAAAAATGTCTCTTCCGAACATTCGCTTGTTGCGGGACACTTAACCAGTTCGGACGGAAGGGACTGGTGCCAGCGTTGCTGGCATCATTCATTACATATACGGCAGCCTTGGATTATGTCCATGGCTGTTTTTTTAGCAGTTTCCCTTCTGTTCCAAAAATCTTTGGTGTGTGTGCAGAGGTTGTTGTAATGATGAAAAAGATGGCGTTTGAAGCAAGCAGTTCACTTTCTGCATTAAAGGAATGGAGGAAAGAAATGAAGAAATGGGCTTTCGTATCTGACTTTGATGGTACGATTTCAAACAAGGATTTCTATTGGATCATTATCGATAAATATTTTCCCCAAGGAAAGGATTTATTCAATCGGTGGAAGGCAGGAGAAATAATGGATATTACCTTTCTCCAAACCGTTTTTTCATCGATCCATCAGGATGAAGAACAAATTCTTGATGATATCCTTTCTATCCCGATTGATGAATATGTGCCTGATTTTATAAAAACCGTCCAAACCAACGGAGGAGATTTTTATATTTTGAGCGCCGGAACAGACTATTATATTTATCATATTCTAAAAAAATATGGGATCAAGAATGTGAAGGTGTTTTCGAACGAAGGGTTTTTCAAGGAGAAAAATGTTCACATGAAGCTGGACGCATACAGTCCCCATTATTCGGAACGCTACGGAATTGATAAATCTAAAGTAGTTCAAGAATTAAAAGAAGAATATGAACAAGTTCATTTTATCGGTGACAGCGAGCCAGATTCTTATCCTGCATTATTCGCTGATGTGACTTTTGCGAAAAATGGCCTTCAGGAAATGCTGACTGAAAAACGGATACCTTATATTGCTGTAAATGATTTCCACGAGGTAGAGACCTATCTCGTAAAAGAAGGAATAATTTCCTGATGCCTAATTCCATTACCAGAATACCAATTCCATCCATTTTACTAATTAGAAACGGAGCAATTGGCCAGCTAGAAGAAAATTTAATGAAACAGGGATTTACAAACGCGCTTATTATATTTGATGACTTTATTTTTGAAACATTTAAAACACAGATTGAAGAACGGATTATTTCTCTAAAAATCGATTATTTTCTTTTGCCTCCTGATTTAGACATACAGCAGCTTATTAAACTTGCCTTTTCCTTCAATCATTACGATGTTGTACTCACCGTCGGAGGCGGTTCAACAATTGATTGTGGAAAATATATTGCCCATTCCAGCAACGGTCCTTTTATCAGCATCCCTACTTCTGCTTCGAATGATGGTTTTGCCAGCAGCAACTGTTCACTCATTGTCGAAGGGAAGAAAACCACCGTACCAGCCCCTGACCATGGGAGGAATCTCCACCGTAATAAGCGGCAACAGTTCCCCAATCAGCGGTTCAGAACATCTAATTTCTCATGCACTCGATAAGTTATCTGCTACCCCTCAAATGCACGGCATACAGGTTGGACTGGCAACTTACATAATGGCCAATGTCCAAAATCATCGTGCCGATCGAATATATAAAGTTCTAAATAGGACAGGTTTCTTTGACCATGCTGAAAAGCTGGGGCTGATAAAAGAGGAATATATCGAAGCAATTGAAATGGCACCCAGCATAAGACCCAACAGGTACCTATCTGCATGAACAGGAGTTTCGTGATAAAGCGAAGCGATTCCTTTACGAAGATACGTTACTGCAACGCATTTTAAAATGAAAAGTTAACTCCGATTCACCAAATGTAGTAATTGTTTATAAATTTCGATAACATCTACAATCCTCATTCGTACCAGCCCGCTCGAGGAGGGAGCCACAAAATCGGTTGTGCCGGGCACGACCGATTCCTCTTGAATCCCCCCGTTAACATCCCTCTTGCCGCTGAATTCCTGGTAAACCCCTTTGCCAACATAACAAGCGGTCATTGGCTTATATCGCTCTATTTTTTGCTTTAATTCCTGCCTGCCGATTCTATATTCTTCTTTTGATATTTCATCCGCTGCTTTTGTCGGGCGGGAAACGATATTCGTTAACCCATATCCCATTTCCAACAGCTTAAAATCTTCTTCCGGTTTATACTTTCTTTTCGTAATTCCTGATTCATGGAGGATCTTCCAAAAACGATTATTCGGATTTGCATAATGATGGCCTAATTCTCCGGAGCGTATACTAGGATTAAAACCGACGAACATAATAGAGAGATTTTCTTTTAAATGGTCACTGATTGGCTCAATCATCCTACTTCCCTCCTTATCCCAAATACTTCTTTTTAGAACCGAACCGCTTTCTATAAACAAATTTCCGCAGATCCGAATCCTTTATGTTCCCATCATATTGGCTGAATAATAAGCCTTGAAATGGCTGATATTTTTCTATCACAAACATTGCAAATTCCTTTCTTGTTTTAGCTGCAGCTGCTTTATATTCTTCCGTACCAGTTATTTCTTTTAGTTTGATTTTATAGAATTCCTTTGTATCTTCCCATTTTTCTTTCTTGTTTAAAAGAATATCTTTGGCATAATCGGGCAATTTTTCAATCACTACATCTATGTAGCCTTCCGACCACATAATCATCCGGTCTTTTTCCGTCAGTTCATATATGATTTTCAATAATTCAAGTGAATCGGGATTTTCGCTGCTTGCATACTTTCCTGCACGGTTCATTAGAGCACCTCCTGTAATACATTTTTCATTTTCCCCTTTTTGGCTTTTGCTTACCCTTCCTAAAAAATTGATAAAAAAACATCCAGAAAATTCTCTCCGGATGTTTTTTTAATATTTTACTTTTTAATGAGGCCTTTCTTTACTAAAAAGTCATGGGCTACTTGCTTTGGATCTTGCTTATCAAGGTCAACACGAGCATTCATTTCAGCCATGTCTTTTACTGATATCTTTCCTTCAAGTTCATTCAACACTTTTTTCAGCTTAGGATACTTTTTAAGTGTGTCCTTTCTGACGATAGGAGCAGCATAATAAGGAGGGAAGAATTTTTTATCGTCATTAAGAATACCCAGTTTAAAACGAGGAATTCTGCCATCTGTGGTATAGGCAGGAATGACCTGAACATCTCCTCCCTTTACAGCTGAGTACATTAGATTTGGATCTAGACTCTCCTTTGCTTTAAAATTCAAGCCGTACGTCTTTGCAAGGGCAGAATATCCATCCTCCCTTTCATAAAAATCTGTCGGCCCTCCAAATACAAGCTGAGGTGAATACGCCGCAAGCTCTGAAACTGTTTTCACACCTAATTTTTTATAGGTTTGAGGATTCAAAGCGAGAGCATATGTGTTTTCAAATCCGAAAGGTTTTAACCACTCAAGCTGATATTTCTCTTCGTAACCCTTTTTCACTTTTTCATAAATTTGATCAGCATTCATGCCAGGCTTATATTCATCCTTCAAAACAGTTAACAAGCCAGTTCCGGTATATTCTACATATACATCAATGTCACCTTTTTGAATTGCCTTTGTTAAAATCGGGGTTTCTCCAAGGCCTTCATCTACCGTTACTTTATAGTTTGTTTTATCTTTTATATATTCCTCTAAAATATGAGGAAGAATGTATTGCTCTGTCCATTTTTTCCCCGCGATTACGATTGTATCTTCTTGATTCGTTCCCTTCAATGCGAAAAAGATTATAAGGGCAGCAATCGGTAACGCCACAATTGCAAGTTTCTTGGAAGAAAATTTCCTGCCGGATTTAGGGTCTGAGGCAATTTCGATTCTTTTTAAAATCCAATCACAAATAATAGCAAGAATAGCTGCTGGTATGGCGCCAGCTAGCACCAATTCATTCCTGGCAGTAGACAATCCCCTGTAAATGAGATCGCCGAGCCCACCCGCGCCAATGAAGGCAGCAAGTGTTGCAACTCCAATTGTAAGAACCGTTGCTGTGCGCAAACCACCCATGATGATTGGCAGAGCAAGCGGCAATTCAATCATCCTTAAAATCTGGTTTTTCGTCATTCCCATTCCCCTGCCGCTTCTACTGCTGAAGCATCCACACCGGTAATGCCAATATACGTATTTCTTAGGATTGGCAGCAATGCATAAATTGTCAGTGCAATAATAGCCGTTATGTTTCCTATTCCAAACACAGGAAGGAGGAAACCGAACAAGGCAAGACTTGGAACTGTTTGAAAAATAGCTGTGATTCCAATGACCGGTTCAGCAAGCCTTCTCTTTCTGGAAATATAAATACCAAGCGGTACAGCAATTGCTGATGCTATGAGAATTGAAATTAATGACAAAAACAGATGCTGCTTTAAACCTTGTAATATGTCAGGCCATTGTTCAGTAAATGTAGTTGCTAATGTTCCAAAGAAATCAGACATGCTACCTGGCCTCTCCTTCTGTGCAGGTTCGGCCTCGAAGTCTGCTAATCCACTCATCATGGTTCCCCTGGTAATCAATCCTGTTAGTTTTCCTCTTTCAAGGACTGGTATGTAAGCAGCCCCCTCTTTTGCAAAGATTTCTGCAACATCAGTATATGGGGTATCAATCTCAACAGAGCTATAGTTTTCAATTAAGATGTCCTTCAATTTCTTTTCTTCTTCACCGTAGTAACGTTTGACATTGTCAATCGGAGCAATTCCAATCAGATTATTTTCCTGGTCAGTCACCAGTAGGCTGTCTACCCGATAAGTCTTCATAATTTTTAACGCCTCAGCTAGCCCACGGGTTGGTCTTGCGGTAATCAACTTTTGAATCATCAAATCACGGGCAACCGGTATTGACATGATACCGTTCTCCAACCTTTTTTCACCAATAAACCCTCTGACAAAGTCATCAGCTGGATGGCGCAGTATCCTTTCTGGAGTATCAAATTGAACGATTCTGCCTTCATTCATAATTGCAATTCTGTCTGCTACCTTGATCGCTTCATCCATATCATGAGTCACAAAGACAATCGTCTTCTTGATTGTTTCCTGCAGCTTCACCAATTCATCCTGAAGCTGCTCCCTGCTAATGGGGTCCAAGGCACTAAAAGGTTCATCCATTAAAATTATTGGCGGTTCAGCAGCCAATGCGCGGATTACTCCTACACGCTGCTGCTGCCCGCCGCTCAACTCTCCAGGATACCTATTCTTAAACGTTTTTGGGTCCAGGCGACCAGGTCTAGCAGCTCATCTACCTTTTTATCATACTTTTCTACTTCCCAGCCCTTTAATCTCGGTACTATTGAAATATTATCTCCTATTGTCATATGCGGCAGAAGACCGATTTGCTGGATTACATAGCCAATATTTCTTCGCAATTTTACAGGATTCTGCTTCGAGATATCTTCACCATTTATCAAAATAGTACCGTTTGATGGCTCAATCAGGCGATTTATCATCTTCATCGTGGTCGTTTTGCCGCAGCCGCTCGGGCCAATCAATGCGATAAATTCTCCCTGTTGAATGTTGAAATTAATATCTTTTAAGACTTCAAGTCCATTTGGATATCTTTTCGTTACGTGTTGGAATGAAATCATTCATGTCGCCTCTCTTTTTTCAGTTACCATATTATCTTTCTATAGTTAGTTTTCTATACCCTTAATTAGTTAGCTAGCAAACATTTTTGTGAAATAATTTCATCTAAAGTACTTTTAAACAAAAAAGAACCGGAATTCACCGGTTCTAATAATTGTAACGCTCATCCTTTTTTCTTCATTCCTTTTGTCATATATCCGCCTTTAAAGGATCGGATTTCAAAAGAGACAAGAAATGACTTTGGAGCTAACTCCTGAACAATTTGTATAAATTCCTTTTCTCGCGATCGTCTAGCTACGACATCAAGGCGGATACGAGGTGAATTCATCCCCTCGCCAACGAACACAGTTACACCGAACCCCGCGTTTCGTAAACTATTTACTAATTCATCGTTTCTTTCTAATAAACTGACATTATAGGTAATATAACCAAGTGCAAGCTTTTTTTCAATAAAGCCGCCAAGGAGGAGACCGACACTAAAACCAATAACATAAGCTGCAATATTCATCCAGTTCGACAAATCCTTAAATACAATTCCCAGACTGATAATATAGATGATCCCCTCAATTAACCCGGCACTAGCAGCTGATTTTGTCTGATTTTTCACGAGCAGAATGGTTCGTAATGTTAAAACAGGAACATAAATGATTTGGAGCACAAAGATCAAAAGAGCCTCAAGCATAGGTGTCGCCCCTAACATGAAATTTTGCTGCAATAATAACATAGGTGAACTCCAAAATCTAATAAAAAGGAGCCAATGAGCTGGCTCCCTTAAACTTAATAAGTATTATAGACGTTTGAACATTCTTCCGAGGTTGGTTCATAAAAACAATGCAGCTTGTAACGTGCGACAAAAGGCTGATTATACCAGGTTGGCGGACAATCACCAGGAGGGCGGAAATACCACAAACTAAATTTAGCTGGCCAGTTTTTTCCCCATTGATGGCCCTTCTAGCTAAACGCCTTTCTTTTTCCCTTGCGCGCTGATAAAAATAACCGTGGGTTACCGCCTCAAATGCATGGGGCTGGTAAACCATTTGCGGAATTGTACGGAGTCCTTTGAAATCTGAACAATTCGCTCTTATTCTATTGATTCCAACATTGCCTACGAGCATCATTCCTTGGACGCCTTCACCCTCTGCCTCAGCCCTTAATAATCTTGCCAAAAGATCGATATCTGAATTCCGAGCTTTTACAACAGCCATAGCAACACCTCCAATGTACCTCATCCTTATAGTATTGCGGATACATCAGAAAGTTGACGGAGATTCTGATATGACGCACTGATTTTTTAGATTGGTCCACCATTGTATAGATTTTATCTCCTGATTGCTTTTTTCTGTTTATTCATTACTTCAAAGGATTTTTCAATAATGTCAGTCAGTACATCTCCCTTGTAAACACGTCCAATCTTGGTGTTCTCCTGATAATACTCGACAATTTCCTCTAATTTGTCAAAAGTGTCTTTACTTATCCGGACATTCAGTTGTGTTCTCTCTTCCAGATTCATGATAGCGCCTCCCGTCGATGTGCTATAAATATGCTAGCTTTTTGATATAATTCGCCATTAATCTCCATTTTCCTTCATAGACATTCATAATTTAAAAAAGAGAGGGAATAATCCTGCTCTCTAATTTTTACTATTTATTTTTTATGAAGACTATTTTCGTAAACATTGTTGCTATTTACAAAAAGAGAAGTGTGGTTGATTTCCGCTCCAGGATGCTCGCTTTCCGCGGGGCGGGCGGTGAGCATCCTCGGCGCTGAAGCGCCTGTGGGGTCTCACCTGTCCCGCTGCTCCCGCAGGAGTCTCGCACCTTCCGCTCCAATCAACTTCTTTACCAACTGTTTGCTTTTCAGGAAACCTATTTAAAAAACAACAATCTTTTAGGAAAGAGCCTATATGAAAGATTAATTTATATGTTATTTCCGTCCTCTTCGATTTTCAAAATATATTGAAGCCCTTGTTGGGATGTTGAAAAGGTTGGACTGTTAAAGGAAGAACCTGCAAAGTTTACCGCTAAATCTGCTGAGATTCCGACAATAATACATTCAGCACCGATTAACCGAAGCGTATCACATAGTTTTTTAATGTAAGAAGCAGTCTCTTCTCTATACTCAGTTAAACCGCTCAAATCAACGAGGACAAATTGAATTCTATTTTTTGTACATGTTTCCAATACCCTTGTAACTAATAGTTCACCGCGGTCCATATCAAACCCGCCGAATAAAGGGATTGCAATGGTTTTATGCCAAATTTTTAAAATAGGCACGGAAAGGGCATCAATCATCTGCTCCTTTCTATTTTCTTCCTCTGCTTTTGTTGTAACATCCTGAAGGAGGGCAACATAGCCTGTTATTTGATCGTTATTATAAATCGTGTTAACAATGATATCGGCCACGAATTGATCTTTAATCGTTATTCTGGCCTTGTGTGTTCCCGTAAGATGTTCCATAATCCTTTCTTGCCGCTCTGGATTTTTATGAAAGTGGGACATATTTAATCCGATCATATCACTAATGTCATCTAGTCCAAATAAAGGGACTATTTTTGCCAATAATGAAGATGCCTTTTTATTTACCCAAACAATATTATAATTAATATCGGCAACAATAATATTTTCACCCATGTTTTCGAGGATGTTTAGAGAAGGGATGGCTTCTGGCAAATGTCCATGAGATTTCATTATATCACCCTTGTTTTTCCGTACAGTATAGCATATTTTTTTTGAAATACCACAACATACCGATTATTGAGTATAAACTGTCCCCTTGTCGCCTAAACACAAAGGTTTATTTCATTGTGAATCGGAAAATCCAGTAAGTTAACATAATATTATTATGTTTTAGAGTGAAATTTTTAGTTTTTTTGAGCATTTGATATTAAAAAAAGTGCAGAAGACTTGCACTCCCCCTTGTTATTCCTCATCTAAAAAGGAAAGTTCTCCATAGCCAAAGCGATGAAGCAATTCAGCAATTCTTTCGTAGCCAATATCATTTGGATGAATACCATCAATCGATAAGTACTCCTTTTCATAATCCCTGAAGGCTTTTTGTATATTAGCCATTTTTACACATTCATGTTCCGCAAGAATTTTAAGGTGGTTATTTAATTTTCTTACCCACTTCTTCGCGATTTCTTCCTTTGGAAAGGGATTATATAAATTGATCATCCTTATAATATAGGGCCGTTCAACCTGTTTTTTTAATAAATGAATCGTATTAAAAATAGCTGACATATTCGTCATGCATTCTTTTAATCCATTTCTTAAATCTTCTTCGTTATTATCCTGAAGATAGTTTCTTGCTGCAGTTATTAAGTCATTTCCTCCCGCTGTAATCGTTATTATATCTGCTTCCTTCACGCTTTCTTTAACAAAGTCATTTGATAATTCATTTAAAATATCGGCAGTTTTATAGCCAGGATGCGCAAATATTTGTAAATAAATCTCTTCGTCTAATTCCCATTCTGCCATCCTTCTGTATCGCTGGACAAATCCTGGAGAAAAGAACCCAGAACCTACCCCAACTGTCAGTGAATCTCCAAGAGCAATATATGAATAACTCAAAGAAACCCCTCCTCCCTAAAAATTTCTGTCAACATAAAGTATTCAGAAATAGGCATTTTTGCTATATGGGATAAGGTGTTTTTGAAAAATTTCCAGTTTACTTAAGCATAATCATTTAGACTCTGATGGAGCCCAAACCACAAATAATAATTCCTTCGAATTAGCACAAACTATTTTCGAATCATACACGTCGAAATATGTGAAAAGGAAGGAACTCATATGGATAAAACACTTGGTTATTTACGCGAAATTTTGTCAAATTATACGGAGGAACATTCAATGGGAAGGCATATTTTCCACAAGCTCGAAAAAAATGAATATAATTCTGAAGGTTCATTTGTCAGAGGTCTCAATTTTGAAGAGATTGAGTTTCTCAATGAAATCCTTCCAAAAGAAATACAATACGCAAAAGATGAACAAGATGAAAAGAGAGCTTATGAATTAAATGAGGTATTTGAATTGCTATTTTAAATAAAAGATGGCAACCGATTCGGATGCCATCTTTTTTGTTAAGGCTCTTTACGTAAACTTTATTGCTTTTGTAAAAATTCGTGTCCACTAAGTGGCGATTCAAGACAAGTTTTGGTGAATTCAATTGTAATCGAGTCCGAATCAGAGATGTATTCGGACAGGTTTACTCAAATCAATGGCATTCGAGTCCGAATCAGAGATGTATTCGGACAGATTTGATCAAATCAATAGCATTCGAGTCCGAATCAGAGATGTATTCGGACTGGTTTACTCATATCAAAGACAATCGAGTCCGAATCGGAGATGTATTCGGACTGGTTTACTCATATCAATGGCATTCGAGTCCGAATCGGAGATTGATTCGGACTGGTTTGATCAAATCAATAGCATTCGAGTCCGAATCGGAGGTGTATTCGGACTGGTTTGATCAAATCAATAGCATTCGAGTCCGAATCGGAGGTGTATTCGGACAGGTTTGATCAAATCAATAGCATTCAAGTCCGAATCTGAGGTGTATTCGGACTGGTTTACTCAAATCAATGGCATTCGAGTCCGAATCTGAGGTGTATTCGGACTGGTTTACTCATATCAATGGCATTCGAGTCCGAATCGGAGATGTATTCGGACTGGTTTGATCAAATCAATAGCATTCGAGTCCGAATCGGAGGTGTATTCGGACAGGTTTGATCAAATCAATGGCATTCGAGTCCGAATCGGAGGTGTATTCGGACAGGTTTGATCAAATCAATAGCATTCGAGTCCGAATCGGAGGATTTCTGTACAATCTCTAATATTAGAATTTGTTCGGCAAACAACAATCTCTGCGAAAAAGCCTTTGTTTAATAATTATTTCCCTGCATTTCTTCAATTATTTCCGGGGCAAGCGCAAAGTGCGACAAAAGGCGATTTTCTAACCTCTGCATTTCTTCATTTTTTGACAAAAATACTCTTAAAACAGCAAAATTATTATCGTAATGAGAAGAAAAATAGGTATTATCCGGCTGAGGGAGTTCTGAAATATTTTAGACAATCCTTCTCTTCCCTTTGATGGATTCCAAGCTGAATTAGTATTTCTTCAGCAAAATTCAAATAATTTGATCCTGTCGCTGTTATCACACCCTGGTCAACAACTAAAAGTTCTTTTTGTTTATTTTCCCAATTCATCACATTCAAATATTCTGAATCCTGGCGATCAAGTGATGTTGCAAACTGAACGTTATCTAATATTCCCGCAGCACCAAGTAGGGCGGGACCTGCGCATATTGCCGCAAGCAATTTATTTTGATTAAAAAATGCCTGAAGCAAAGAAAGTAACCTTTCATCATTCATTAGAGGTGCAGGTATTCCTCCAGGGATAATTAATATTTCATATTCCTCTGGATTAATCTCATCAACTATAAAATGTGGAGTGTATTTCATTCCGCCCGTAGAGATGACAGTGTTGTCTATCTTCTTAACAGAAAAAGTTTCAACTTTGTATTGAGGTGAGTTAAGGCAGGTCAACAGAATGCTTATTTCAAACTCGGCAAATGAATCATAAATCAATACTAACGCTTTTTTCAATGTATTCACCCTTAAAGTTTATTAAATCCTTTACAAGCATATGGCACGCACTTATTATTAGTCAATATTTTCTTTCTTTTCACATATTTCCCACAAAAAAAAGAAACCAAAAAAATTTCGGCTTCTAGTGTATATCCTTTTTCTTAAATCTCCCACCGCGGACTTCAGCAATATCAGCAACTGCTAAAAAAGCGGTTGGGTCGTGGTCGGTTACAATATCTTTTAATTTTGCCTCTTCAAGACGGTTAATAACACAAAAAATGACTTTTTTATCTTCACCGGAATAGGCACCCTCTCCGTTCATATATGTCACACCCCTGCCTAGACGGTTTAAAATGGCATCTCCAATTTCCTGGGCATTGTCGCTAATAATCCATACTGATTTGGATTCATCGAGACCTGTTATCGTGATATCAATTGTCTTAAATGCGACAAAATACGCAATCAACGAGTACATTGCCCGATCCCAAGTAAATACAAAACCAGCGGTTCCAAGGATAAATAAATTAAAGAACATGATAATTTCGCCTACTGAAAAAGGGAGTTTCTTATTAAAAAGAATAGCGAGTATTTCAGTCCCATCAAGAGAGCCTCCGTAGCGGATGACAATCCCTACCCCAATTCCGAGCACAATTCCCCCAAAAACGGATGCGAGCAAAATATCCTGTGTGAAAGCAGGTACCGGGTGGAGCAAAACAGTTGCGAGGGATAAAACGATGATTCCATAAAGTGTGGAAAGAGCAAATGTTTTTCCTATCTGCTTATAGCCTATAAAAAAGAATGGCATATTTAATATGAAAATAAAAAACCCAAGTTTCCAGCCAGTTATGTATGAAAGCATGATTGAAATGCCGGTTATCCCGCCATCAATAACATTATTAGGAACCAGAAATATTTCAAGTCCAATTCCCATCAGACATGCTCCCAGAGTAATTAATAAAATACGCTGAAAAATTTTCGATAGAGGCATTTTACGATGTTGAATTTGAACAGATCCTGTTTTTAAAGCTTGGTTTTCTTTCATTTCTCCCAAAAAAACACCCTCCCTTAGTCTTCTCTTTTTAGTATATACATAGAATCTGAGATATTTCATGTTTTTGAACCGAAATACTCAAAAGCCTCATGATATATAAATGCCTCCTATTCAGAAAATAGGAGGCATTCGATTATTCATTCTTTAATTTGGCTCTCTTAATGAAAAATGCTAATATAAGGGCAACAAAAGCGATTCCAGTTGCCACAATAAAGGAATCATTTAACCCTTCAACAGTAGCCTGTTTCATCGTTTGGCCATAAAGTGAAAAAGTAGCTAGTTGATTTCCTGCAGCTACAGGAATATGCGCTAAACCTGCTATTCCATGTCCAATTTCATTAAGCTTACTGGATAAAAATGGATTAGTGCTAGTGACAGCATTCATATATTCTCCTGCATGGACATCTCTTCTTGTTGACATTACAGTGACAAGAAAAGCTGTTCCAATGCTTCCTGCCACCTGTCTTGCTGTGTTGGAGGCAGCGGTCCCATGAGCTGCTAAATGACGTGGCAGCTGATTCAAACCTTCTGTCATGACTGTCATCATCAAGAATGACATACCGAACATACGTAACACATAAAGTACAAGGATATGGCTATAAGTAGTTGTCATACTTAAATGGCTGAACTGCCAGGTTGTGATTACCGTAATCGTTAATCCCACTACCGCAAGCCATCTGGCTCCTATTTTATCAAAAATTGCTCCCGCAATCGGTGACATAATACCCATTATGATCGCGCCCGGGAGGAGCATGAGACCAGATTCAAAAGCAGTAAAGCCCCTGATATTTTGCAGATAGATTGGCAGCAAAATCATGGCTCCAAACATGGCAATATTGATAATCATACTAATGATCGTTGTTAAGGCAAAAATATCATATTTGAATACACGTAACTCAAGCATTGGTTTATCAGTGGTTAATTCTCTCCATGTAAAGGCGATTAATGACAGGATTCCAATGATTAGAGATATAATAACCGTTGAACTTGTCCAGCCATCATTCCCTGCCTCACTAAAACCGTAAAGAAGAAATCCAAAACCTAATGTCGAAAATAACACTCCTGGGAAATCGAATTTAGGATTTGTTATTTCTGTTACATCCCTCATCCATAAATAAGTTATGACAAGGTCAATTATCCCAATTGGAATAACTACATCAAAAAGCAGTCTCCAAGAATAATGTTCGACAATCCAACCGGAAAGTGTCGGTCCGATTGCAGGTGCAAACAACATGACAATCCCCATGATTCCCATTGCGGTTCCCCGCTTTTCTGGAGGGAAAATCGTAAAGAAAACTGTCATCATAAGCGGCATAATAATACCTGCGCCAGAAGCCTGAACAACACGTCCCGTCATGAGTACTCCAAAGTTGGTTGCAAATGAACAAATAACGGAGCCGACTGTAAATAGTAAAACAGACGTAAAAAACAATTTTCGTGTACCAAATTTCTCAATCAAATAGGCAGTTACCGGGATAAAAATACCATTTACGAGCATATATCCAGTTGACAGCCATTGAACTGTATTGGCTGAAATGTTTAAATCAGTCATTATATGAGGAATAGCCACATTCAATAATGTTTGATTTAAAATAGCGACAAACGCTCCAAGCAAAAGCGCTGCCAGGATTTTACCATTACCACCATTTTTATCGTTTTCCTTGCTTTTACCTCTTCTTGACTGTTTGGTCTCTTCTTTTCTTTTATCTTTTATATTAATCTTGGCTTCTACAAACTCCAATGCTGGCTCGGGAATTGCCGAACTCTCCAACATGTCGTTTACATCGTTATTTAATTTGTTATCGCTTAAAGAGGAATCTTCATCCAAGTACGGTTGTCTGCGTTTCTCTCTTTCTATACGGCGTTTCCTCTTTACAACTGTATAATTCAGAAATATTATCAGCGCCAGGCTGATAAAAACGTAAACCGCGATATAAATTGACATTTTATCACCTACTTATGAATTCGCACTGTCACGTTCATACCGGGTACCAATTGCAGCCCTCTATAATCATCTATGGCTACTCTTACCGGAATTACCTGTGTAACTTTAGTATAGTTTCCAGTACTATTGCTGCTTGGAAGTAAAGAGAAGGTTCCTGAAGTTGCCAAGCCTATTTTCTCTACCTTACCTTTTAAGCTATTGTTCGGAAAAGCATCAACATAAACATCCACATCCTGGCCAACTTCTACCTCATCGATTGTGGTTTCTTCAATATTTGCTGTTACCCATAAATTGTCTAGGTCATACATCAGAGCTAATGGTGCCCCTGCTCCAACAAAAGAATCCTTTACAGCATTACTTTGAACGACTGTACCATTTTCAGGAACGGTTATGTTAATTCCTGAAGGTCCAGCAGTTCCTGCACCTGCGGATACTACCGTACCAATCTGAGCATCCTTCCTAAATTTGTCTCCAACTTTTCCATTCCAATCAGTCAGCTTGCCATTAGCTGGTGCGGCAATCGTTATCTGCTGACCAGAGATCTGTGCATTATCAGTTGTAATATAATTAACTGATTTGTTGTAATAAGCGTAGCCAGCTAAACCTCCGCCAACAAGAATAATCAAAAGAACTATATTGAAAAAAATCAATCTTTTAGCATTCATTTTTTGCTAATCCTCCTCTATGGATATCTTTGACAACACGAGCTCGTGCAGCCTTATTAGGTTTTTCTTTTCTTCTTCCGGTAAATCAATTACATCCCTCATCTTTTTAATAAGAAGTGATTCGGAAGAGAAAAGTTTTTCTAAAATATCATTCCCTTTTTGAGTTAAATGTATTGAAATAACTCTTCTGTTTTCAGGTGGGACGGTACGTTCAACAAATCCATTTTGAACGAGCCTGTCTATCACTCCGCTTACCGTGCTGTTCGTCAACCTAAGTTTTTCTGCCAAATCGCCAAGACCGATATCTGGGGTTGCTGAAAGCTTATAAAGGGCTTTTAACTGCACAACTGTAATTCCCAAGCTATCGGCATCTTTTTTCACAAGCTTGTAGATTGCTCTGTGAATTTCAGCAAACGATTCTAATATTTCATTATTTAAAGCGTTCATGCTCTCCTCCTTTTCTTCATATCTCTAAAGATTCCAACCGAAACATTTCGTATACGAATTGTAATAGTACAAGATTGAATTATAAACACTGTACAATTAGTATGTCAAATATTTAATCTCCAAATAAAAGTTCTTTGTATTTGTGGTAATATTCATTTTCCCCTGTAAAAAACCAAGGCAGCGAGAGCTGATGCCCTGCTGCCTTGGTTTTTTAAATTTATTGAATAATTAATATATCTGGGACATTAACTTATGGACATAAATAAAACAAATAACCAAAACCCTTATGTAAGATTTTGGTCATTTGTTGCCAGGAGCAGGGTGGTCAACGCCTTTAACATGGTGATTATGGCCGTTATCCTCAGATGTATAAAAATCATAATAATGGACATGCATCCCATTCCCAACAGGAATAGCTGGACCAGAATATGCTTTGTAATGATGCGTATGCCCGTTTTCAAATAACACATATCCCTCTGTATAATGGATATGTCCCCCATCCTGTGTCGGTATCGGCGGGGATGTAATATCAAGGCATTGATGCACATGGCCGGCACTTACAGAGGTGTAATCAACCGAACCATGATTATGGTTCGGTACAAACCCATTAATGAATTCATCTTTCCCCGGCATAACTATCCGAATCACCCCATTTTAAATTTATGGTTCAATATATGTTCTTGCTTTCGGAGATAACACTAATTTCCATCGCCATCTTCAAAAACAACATACATAAGTTAAAAAATAATCGCCAAACTACTTTTGTAAGGAAATATCATATGGAGGAGATTACACATGACAGTTGGAACTCAAGTTAAGCAGGCAATTGCCGGACTAAAGAGTGCGCAAGCAAGCTTTGAAGGCTTTGCACTGGCAACAGACAATCAAAATGCGAAGCAATTGTATCAGGATGCAGCACAACAAACACAAACAGTCATTGATAGCATACAGCCTCGCCTTCAGGAAATTGAACAGGAAGAACCTCAATACAAACAATAATGATAAGCGGGTTGGCGCTTTGCCAGCCCTTTTACTGCAGGAAAGGAAGATAAATGATGACGGTTGTAGCCAACGTTCAGCAATGTTTTACAAGTTTAAAAGGAATTGAAAACCAACTTTCCATCATGGCCCTTAATTCAAACGATGAAGATGCCCGAAGAGTTTTTCACAAATCAATGCTAACTATTAGCGATATTAAGAAAGACCTTCAGGACAGGATATTGGTTTTACAGCGGGAAGAACCTCAATATCAAAGTAAATGAGGTGAATATAAATGCCAGAATGGATACATATAATCATTCGATCTATTCTTTTTTTGATGGTATTATTTTTGACAACCAAGATGCTTGGAAAAAAACAAATTTCAGAGCTATCATTTTTCGAGTATGTTTCGGGAATTACAATCGGGAGCATAGCCGGAGAGGTTATAACTGGCCTTGAAAGCAGCATGATAAATGGGGCACTTGCTATCGTGATGTTTGGTGGCCTTACATTCCTTGTTGACATTTTTTCTTTAAAAAGTAAATCCTTTCGAGACATTGTAGAGGGTAGAGGCACGGTAATAATCAAAGATGGAAAGGTCCTTGAAGAGAATTTAAAAAAAGAAAAGTATACCATTGATGAGCTATCTGCATTACTCCGCCAAAGGGATATTTTTAAAATAGCCGACGTTGAATTCGCTGTTTTGGAACCAAGAGGAACCCTCAGCGCATTGTTAAAAAAAGAAAACCAGCCTCTAACACCGAAAGATTTAAATATGAAGATGGCAACTGAAAAGGAACCGCAAACGGTGATTATGGACGGAAGCATATTAGACGAAGCTTTACGATCGTCTGGAAAAAGCAGAGGCTGGCTCCAGACTGAACTTGAAAAACTAAATGTAACTCTGGATAATGTGTTTATTGGGCAAGTTGATTCCTACGGGGAATTGACAGTAGATATTTATGATGACAAAATTCAGGTTCCTTCACCTCAACAACGACCTCTTTTACTGGCCTCATTAAAAAAATGCCAGGCAGATCTCGAATCATTTTCGCTTGAAACAAATAATCTTAGTGCAAAAGAAATGTATCAAATCAATGCTAAACGCCTTGAAGAAACAATTAAAAAACTTACTCCATATCTAAACGGATAAAAATAGTAAAAAGGAACCTTTCCAAAACAAGAAAAGGTTCCTTTTTGGTTTTATTTAAAAGGCAAATACTCAGGAATAGGGACATTAATAATGGACAATGGGACTTCAAGCCTTCTTCCTATTTGCAAATCGTAAGGAGTAACCAATCCATTTGCACGTTGCAAATTTTCTACACTGATTCCAAACTGTGCTGCGATCGAATCAATTCGTGCGATTTCACCAACCACATGTGATTCCCTCATTTTTTCAATTCTGCAAGAAGACTGCTTAAAGGTAGGCTGTTTTGATAATGGATCAGTAAAATCAGCAGTCAATTCATTAGCAGCCTCTTTTTTCTCCCAGCTTCCAAAATGGAATGGTACAAAAATAAGCCCTTTTTGAACCGCTTCACCTATCCGTACCGGGACCTCAATTTCTCCTCTTGGAGACTTAATCCTCACTACTTCACCTTCTATTAAATGAAGCGCTTCTGCGTCCTCTATATTAATTTCAGCATAGGCATTTGGTGCAGCCGTTTGCAGATAAGGAGAACGAGCAGTTTTTGTCCTTGTATGCCAATGCCATACAAGCCTTCCTGTTGTCACCCACATTGGATAATCATGATTCGGCTCTTCCGCGGGCGGCATGTAGCGGGTAGGATGCAGTATAGCCTTTCCTTGTGGGTCCATTGCTTCATATTCCTCTTTTGTTAACGGCCTGCCTGTAAACTGGTCCTTTGTATAAGATTGGGTGTAGCTGGATTCAGTTGCAAATTTCCCTTCAGAATACAATCGAACTGTTCCCTCCGGATTCTGTTCATTTACCGGCCAGCGCAAACCGTTATATCTTTCTAATTTCTCGTATGTGATCCCCGTCATATCACATGGCCTTCCCCTTGAAACTTCCTTCCATTCCTCGAAACACTCCTCGGGGGTCCGATATTGAATTAATGGCTTTCCATCCTTGTCCGTGAATCCCATTCGTTTTGAAAAATCCAGTAATATTTCAAAGTCGGATTTTACACCTTCAGGGGGTTCAACTGCCTTTCGAAGCATATTAATTGTCCGGTCGGCATTTTCCATAGTCCCTTCTTTTTCCCCCAGAGAGCAGCTGGAAGGACGACATCTGCTACCACAGCTGTTTCAGTTAAAAAGGGATCTTGGACAACCACGAAGGTTTTGTCAAACGCCTTTTTCGCCCTTTGCCGATTCGGAAGCGAAACCATCGGATTCGTGCCAATATTCCAGAAAAATTCAATCTCTCCATTTTCCATCATATCTATTTGTTCTTCAATTCCCTTTTCAGGGCCGACTGGCAAGTCCATTTCCTTGACGTTCCAAAGTACCGCCATTTCTTTTATATGGTCGGGATTATTTGAATTACGGTTAGCAGGATAAGTGCCAACACCGCCTGCTGTTCGGTTTGCAGATGAACTGGGCTGTCCGGCCATGTGGAGTGGGCCGCTGCCAGGCTTTCCAATTAATCCTCTTACTAAATGAAGGTTATTGATAGCCACACAAGCCGTAGTTGCATCCGCACTTTGATAAATGCCCTGCAGTGTTGTCGTAACAAGTGATGAAGTTTGCCCCAGCTTCTCAGCGGCTTCTTTAAGGGTACCAACAGGTATACCTGTGATTTCGCTTGTATACTCTAGTGTCCATGAATTGACTGACTCGCTCATTTTTTCTAAACCAATCGTATGATTTTGGATAAAGTTTTTATCAATATTTCCATCTTCCAATATCATCCTGACCAATCCGTTCAATAAGGCAACATTGGTTCCAGGATATAGCTGAAGATGTAAATCTGCTTTTTTAGCTGTTAATGTTTTCCTTGGATCTACGACAATGATATAAGGTTTACCCGTTCTTTTTTTTCTTTCCATAATTCTTTCAAAAAGCACCGTGCCTGTCTCTGCCGGATTGTGGCCAAACATAAAAAGAGTTTCAGTTAAGTCAATATCATCAAACGATGCAGGGACTCCATCGGAACCAAACGATTGAAGCAGGCAAAATTCAGTCGTAGCAGTACAAAGCCTCGTATTTGCATCCAATAAATGTGTCCTTAGTCCTGCTCGTCCTATTTTTGCAATTGTATAATAATCCTCCAGGAAACCCTGGCCCGTTGAATATATAGCAATTCCATTCCCGCCTTTTCTTTTTAACGTATCATTAGCTTTTAATGTAATCAATTCCATCGCAGCTTCCCATGTTGAAGGAACCAGTTCTCCGAATGAATTCCTTATTAATGGAGTTAATAACCGGTCAGGACTGTTATTTGCCTGCCATTGATTTTCTCCCTTGGGTCCTAGCCTCCCCCTATTAATGGGGTGCTTTGCATTGCCTTTTATACCTACAATCGATCCATCTTTAACAGCAATATGACATCCGCAGCCCACAGAACAAATATTGCAGGTGCTATATACCCATTTATCCACCTCACCTTGACTGTAGACATTCATATCTGTCCGTTCATTTTCCCATACCATAGAATCTCACCCCTGTAATGGTTTTGGAAGATAAAAGGCAGGTACAACATACTTTACTTTTTCTTCCCCAAAAATATCTTCCAACTCTTTTGCAGCACTTTTAAGGTTTTTCTTTACTCTTTGAAAAAAGACATCGAGCTCATTTAACGAAGGACCTGCCGATTCATCCTGCCACTTTACAGCTCTACTCCAAGCCCTAAAGGTCGAATCAGCGATTGAGTCATCGTGGTAAATGATTGAAACATACTTTTTGAAGTCTTTTAATTCCCCACGGCTCTGCTCCTTTAAATGTGGCAGCAATAATTCACACATTTGCAATTGCTCCAGCAAAACAGTTCGAAATAATACCGCTAATGAATTTTCCGCATCTCCGGTTTTGTTCAGGATGGTTTCCGTATCTTCTTTAACAGAAAAGAATAAATTATGTAATGCTTCCAAGCTTTTTACACCTCCATTAATTGGTTGTCTCATTTAAAATGTAGCCTATTTTCAAAGGCTTAAACTTCGGCTTACCAATTCTCATTTAATTCTAATGAATTAGTTTGCAATTAAAAAAGAACCTGGTTAATAAAGAAAAAAAGACTTTCCTCACGTGGAAAGTCTTTTTTAGCTTATTAAATTATCTAGCTGCTTTTCCTTTAATGAAATTAAAAATAAATACAACTATTGCTGCTACTAAGAGGAAATGAATTAATCCTCCAGCGATATGAAAAACAAGTCCTAAAACCCACAATACAAGCAGTATCGCCGCTATTGTCCAAAGCATAAATAACACCCTTCCTTATTGTAATTACATTTAATCTACCCAATAAAGCATAAGAAAAAACCACTCCCCCTTATCAAGCAGTCTGTCATTACATGAAATGGAATAATCGTTACAACTTTTTGTCTATTAAATCTTGTTCACATTTCCTTCACTACTTTTGTGACGTACCTCACAATTTTTTACTTCACATCGTTTTAATATAAACCTTGTAAACAACACATTAGCTAATCTGAAATAAAAATACAGGAGGAAATTAACATGGCACGAATAACTTACTGGAATCCAGAAGATCCAAAATTCTGGAATGAGGAAGGAAAAAAACACGCAAGACGAAATCTATGGATATCTGTTCCATCATTAATGCTTGCTTTTATTGTTTGGCAAATTTGGTCAGTAGTAGCAGTAAGGTTAAATGATATCGGTTTTCACTACACAGAAGAGCAATTGTTCACATTAGCCGCCATACCGGGTCTCGTTGGAGCTACCCTTCGCTTTATCTATACCTTCGCTGTTGGATCAATGGGCGGTAAAAACTGGACAGTCATTTCAACTGGCTTGCTTGCTATCCCTGCTATCGGTATAGGCTTTGCTGTTCAGAATCCCGACACTCCCTTTACCATAATGCTTTTACTTGCTGCACTATGCGGACTTGGAGGAGGAAGCTTTTCATCATCTTCAGCCAATATCAGCTTCTTCTTTCCTAAAAAGGAAAAGGGAACTGCACTCGGCATAAACGGTGGTTTAGGCAATATGGGTGTATCCGTAGTTCAATTTGTCACACCGTTAATTATTACTTCAGGAACTTTCGCACTCGTTGGTGATAAACAAGTTTTGGCAAGCGGACAGCATGTTTGGCTGCAAAATGCTGCATTTATTTGGGTAATACCTATCGTAATTATGACCTTGCTGGCTTTATTTAAAATGGATAACCTTCCTAATGCAAAGCAATCTGTTACAGATCAATTTGTCATAGTGAAAAGGAAACATACATGGATTATGACAGTGCTTTATGTAGCAACTTTCGGTTCTTTCATTGGTTACTCTGCAGCTTTCCCATTATTATTAAAATCTCAATTTCCAGAACATCTTTCCCTTGCATTCCTTGGCGCATTAGTAGCAGCGGCTGCAAGGCCAGTAGGAGGTTGGATTTCAGATAAGTTAGGCGGATCAAGAGTTACTGCTTATGTTCTAGTAGTTATGGGTATTGGTGCAACGGGTGTAATTTACTTCTTAAATGATAAACATTTTGCTGGATTCCTGATTTCCTTTCTTATCTTATTCCTTGCTTCAGGAATAGGCTCTGGGTCTACATTTCAAATGATTCCTAACATATTTATCCCTAAAGAAGCGGCACCTGTCATTGGATTCGCAGCAGCTTTTGCAGCCTACGGTTCATTCTTCATCCCTAAATTATTTGGATGGTCAGTTAAAACAACTGGAACTCCTGTTACAGCATTTTACTTCTTTATCGGTTTCTATGTTATTGCTCTCGGATTAAACTGGTATTTCTATCAAAGAAAAGAATCTGCTTCAGTCAGAGAAATGGCAAAACAGGTCGGGTAATCCGGCTGTTTTTTTATAGCAGACATACAAAAAACTGCCCAAATAGGCAGTTTTATTGTTATTTAATGATTTTAACCGTTACTTGTTTAGATCCCCATTGTTCAGCTGCTTCTTGTGTAGGGATAAATACATCAATTCTATTTCCTTTAATGCTTCCGCCAGTATCACCCGCAGTTGCATAACCATAGCCTTCAACAAATACCTTAGAACCAAGCGGTATAATCGAAGGATCAACAGAGATTACTTTTGCATCTGGATTATCTTTTAAATTAATGCCCGTTGTCGTCACACCTGAGCATCCTTCACAGTTAGCAGTATATGCTGTAGCTAAAACGGAAATTTCTTTATCAGCATTATCTGAAGGACTAGTGGTTTTCTGAACAGGTTGAGCAGCTTCAGCAGGCTTCTGCTCTTTCTGTGCAGCCGGTTTTGGTACAGTTGGAGTACTAACAGCCGGTACCGATGCAGTATGTTTGGCTGGTTCAGGTTTGGCCATAGCTGGCTTCGCAGGCTGTTTAACTGGTGTTGTAGTTGAAACAGACTCTACCTTCTCAGGTGTTTTTTCCTCTGTTTTAACTCGATGTGTAACTGGGGCAGCGATATTGAAAGGTCCCTTGCCGCTCTTAAATATCATTAATTTCATACCAGGTTTAATTAATTCATTATCCAACTGATTCCATTTCATTAACTCATTAACATGTACATTATAGTTTCTTGCAATTTCCCATAATGAATCACCGTCTTTAACTGAATAGTTCGCTTCAGGTGAAGTAATGATGACATCGCCAGGGTAAATAAGGTCAGAAGATAAGTTATTCCAGCTTTTTATGTTTTCTACAGACTCATTATGTACTTGAGAAAGATCCCAAATTGTGTCACCTTTTTTTACAGTGATTTCTGCCGCCTGTACATTAGCACCAACAGTTCCTGAGAGTGCAGCAACAGCAATTAATGTTTTAAATGTTTTTTTCATTTTAAATAACCTCCCATGCTCTTTAGCAGCTAACAATGTCCATGTTAACATGTATTTTAAAAATACAAAGAACAGGGGTATTATAAAAAGGTTACAAGCGTGGCAATTATATTACGATAACATTTCTTATTAACAGAATATTTAAATAAAATAGGTGTTTAATTAAACATGTTTTGGGTTTGTAGCAAAAACAAATCATTCTCTTTTTTTTGCTGTTTTCGTATACTTTGTTGCTATTTAAGGAGTAGTTGATTTCCACTCCAGGATGCTCGCTTTCCGCGGGGCGGGCGGTGAGCCTCCTCGGCGCAAGAGCCTGTGGGGTCTCACCTGTCCCGCTGCTCCCGCAGGAGTCTGGCACCTTCCGCTCCAATCAACTTCTTTTTCAACGATTTGCTTTTAAAAACCTATTGCAAAACAACAATCTTTTAGAATCAGCTTTTTTAAAACTATACAACTGTTTATCAATATTAGTGGTTTTCCCTATTTACATAGTAATAACATTCATTAAATAGTCATATTTTAAGCAGAACAAGTCTATGAAATTATTGTATATTATAAATGTGAAGTGATTCACAAGTCATCACCTGAAAATCATTAAAACATATAAGGAGAATTATTATGAAGAAAAAGATGGCTTCATTATTCATTTTTATAGCTATTTTAAATACACCTATTTTCACTGAAGCGCATGTAAAATGGTTCACCGAGCTTAAACCTGTTAAAGTGCCGATTGAACAAATTTTATCTCCCTTGTTCATGGTTATAGCGATCGGAGTGGCGATTGGCCTAGCCATTCTTCCCCAGCTTTTGCCTGTTCTAATGAGATGGAAGCCACTTCAAAAGGCTGATAAGTTTTTGGAGGGTTTCAGAAAATACTCCCGCTATATTCTAAAATATGGAACGGCAGCAGCATTAATCATTCAAGTAAGTTCAGGAACCATTTTTGCACCTGAAATTCACATTCATTCAGATTTAATTACCTACATGGCATGGGCAGCAATTATATTTCTACTAATACCCATCCATTATTCAACCAAGGCTGGCGCTCTCATATTATTTATCATTTTTATTAATATGGCTTCACACTACGGTCCTTTTCATATGCTTGATTATGGATTTTACCTGGCCATCATTTTCGTCTTGTTAATTGGGAGTACAAAAATTGAAGAATGGGGCTTTCCATTCCTTTATTTAGGAACAGGATTATCTCTCTGTTGGGTAGCAGTCGAAAAATGGGTATACCCTGGGCTTTCGGTTGATATTATCCTCCATCATGGAGTGCCGACTTTTGGATACGATCCTTCTACTTTTATTGTTTTAAGTGCATTTATTGAATTTGTTGTTGGTTACTTGCTTGTTGTAGGAGTGCTTAATAGACTGCTTGCTATTGTCCTTACAGGCATTTTCATCATGACCACAACCTTATTCGGAGGTGTGGAGCTTTCAGGGCATTTTATGATCCACATCATCCTTATTATCTTTATAATAGAAGGGGTTTCATTTTATAATCCCCCTATTAAAATTCATAAAACAAAGATCGATCAAATGATATTTGTATTTTTGAACTTCTTGTTTGTTCTTTCAACATTCCTCTTAATCTACTATAGATTTGCGTAAAAAAGCGGCTGCATTGCAGCCGCTTTTCTTTTACTATCCTTCTTTTTATTGATTCTTTAGCGGAGCTATTGCAACGGCACACGCTTTAAATTCAGCCGTACCTGAAATTGGATCATACTCATTGATTGTTAATACATTTGTTGGGACTTCACTCCAGTGAAAGCTCATAAATACAAGCCCCGGCACAACCTGGTCAGTAATTTTCGTTTTTACCTTTAATTCTCCACGGCGGGATTTTACAGAAACAATTTCACCGTCCTGTACACCAAGTTTTGCTGCATCTTCCGGATGGATATCGACTGTTTCTTCTGTTTGCTTCAGTTTTACCCCTACAGCATAATAGCGTGTTTGTGAATGGGTATTATAAGATTCGTACCTTCTGCCTGTTGTTAAAATAAAAGGATACTCAGCATCTGGCTGCTCTAAAGGTGCTGTATATTCCACCGGTACAAATGGTGCTTTTTTGGTCTCTTCACTTGCCTCCTGATGGAATCTTTGATGCAAAATAAATGTTCCCTGATGTGTTTCATCAGGGCATGGATAATGGATGCCGTATTCCTTTTCCAGACGGGAATAAGAAATACCTCCATACATTTCCCATGCGAGCCTGCGTACTTCATCCCAGATTTCTTCACTATTCTCATACTTCATCTCATAACCCATTAATGAGGATAATTCACAAAGAATTTGCCAATCTTCTTTCGTTTCCGGATAGGCCTCCACTGCCTTACGGGCTCTCTGGATTCTTCTGTCAGTATTCGTATAGGTACCATCAACTTCTCCCCAAGAACGTGCCGGCAATACAACATCAGCCAACTCAGCAGTTTCTGTCATAAAGATATCTTGTACTACTAATAAATCCAGTTTTTCAAGCAGCTTTTTGGTGTGATTCATATGAACATCTGCCAAAAGCGGATTTTCACCAATAACATAAAGTGCTTTTAGACCACCTTCTTCAAGCCTGTCAAATGTCCTGGTTTGTGTGTCACCTGCCTCCTTATTCAATGTAACTTTCCATTCCGTTTCATACCGGAGCCTATTATCTGGATTTGAAAGATTCATTGCCCCTGGAAGGTGATTTGGCAGACATCCCATATCCCCTGCTCCCTGAACGTTATTTTGACCGCGAAGCGGCATTATTCCAGTACCTTTTTTTCCGATATTGCCAGTCAGCAAAGCGAGATTTCCAATATCGAACACATTGTTTACTCCGCAATGGTGCTCTGTAATGCCTAAAGTATAAGCGATCATAGCACTCCCTGCACTTGCATATTCTCTTGCTGACATCAGGATATCCTCAGAGCTGACACCCGTTATTTCAGATGCATATTCAGGTGTATACCGATCTACTCTTTCTTTAAGTGCATCAATATCCTCTGTAAAGTTCTTGATGAAATCCTTGTTATACAGATTCTCCTCAAGAATGATTCTAATGAATGCATTAATAAGGGCAATATCTGAACCTACATTAATTTGTAAATGACGGTGTGCAGACTTGGCCATATCTATTTTTCTTGGGTCAATAACAATCATTTTCAAGCCCGATTTTACGGCTTTTTTTATACGGTTTGCAATGATAGGATGTGCTTCCGTAGTATTGGAGCCGAATAAAAGAAGAACTTCAGCTTCATCAAAATCCTCAAGTGTGTTTGTTGGGAAACCGCTTCCAAAAATAGTTGCCAGACCGGCAACACTAGGGGCGTGTCACGTTCGGTTGCAGCCATCAATATTATTGCTTCCAATTACAGCCCTCATAAATTTTTGTGTAATATAATTGGATTCATTTGTAGTTCGGGAGCATGCAAACATGGAGATGGCATTTGGTCCCAATTCGGTTAGAATACCGTTTAATTTTGTAGCAATATAATTAAGCGCTTCTTCCCATGTGGCCTCTACCAGCTTGCCTGCTTTTCTCAAATAAGGCGATCGCAGCCTTTTATCTGCATGGACATATTCATAGGCAAAGGCGCCTTTTACGCAGGTTTGCGCCTATTAACAGGTGCCTCTTTGTCGCCACGTATTTTTACAATCCGGTTATCCTCAACCTCGACCATCAGGCCGCAGCCAGTACCGCAATATCCACAAACTGTTTTAACATGTTTCGGTTCTCCCATTCTATTCCCTCCAGTAAACAAACATACTTATATAATCATATTAATCTACAGAATAAATTATTGTCCTTCAAATTAAAAAAAAATATGGCAAAATTAGCAATATTTTTATCATATTTTTATTGGTAATAAAAAAAGAAACGAAAGATGTGTGCTCCCGTTTCTTCGTGGTGGTAATTAAGCAGTTTTAGCAGGCAGGACAATATTGAAAGTAGTACCTTTGTTTGGTTCACTTTCAACAAAAACTCTACCATTATGGCCTTCAATTATTTTAAAGCTGACCATTAAGCCAAGACCGTTTCCATTTTTCTTAGTAGTAAAAAATGGTTCACCTAGCTTTTTTAATTTTTCTGCAGAAATTCCTATGCCTGTGTCCTGTATGGATATTTGGACATTGTTTTCTTCAATTATAGTCCTGACGATTATATCTCCACCTTCAGGCATTGCTTCAATTCCATTTTTAATAAAGTTCAGGAATACTTGCTTTAAACGGTTTTCGTCGCACTCTACCTGAATGATCTCATGATTGCAATCGAAATCGATACGGACATTTTTCTTTCTCGCTTCAAATTCAAGCAGGGAAACAACATTCTTTATAACCGGGACAATATTCTTTTCCTCTAGCTCGACAGCTTTAGGTTTAGCTAATACCATAAAATCTTCTACTATTGTATTTACTCGTTCAATTTCATCAAGAATAATATTAAGGAACTCTTGCCGTTCTGGATCTTGTTCGTCGAGCTGAAGGAATTCCGCATACCCTTTCATCGAAGTTAACGGATTGCGGATTTCATGTGCGACTCCAGCAGCTAGTTGGCCTACTGCAGCAAGTTTATCCTGGCGATGCAGAACCTCCTCGGTTTTCTTGCGCTCAGTAATATCGTTACGAATTGCCAAATACTGATACGGCTTACCCTGGTCATTTAAAAAAGGAACAATGGTGGTATCGACCCAATAAAAGGTGCCATCCTTTGCTTTATTTCTGAGCTCTCCTTTCCAAACCTTGCCACTGCCGATTGTTCTCCATAACTCTTTAAAGAATTCCTTAGAATGGAATCCAGAATTGAGAATACGATGGTCTTTACCAAGTAATTCTTCCCTTGAATACTTAGAAATCTCACAAAAATTATCATTTACACTGGTGATGTGACCTTGCGAATCAGTAAAGGCAACAATTGAAGACTCATCCAGAGCAAATTTAAAATCACTTAATTCCTTTAATGTATCTCTTAAATGTACTTCTGATGTTTTTCGGTCTGTTATATCCGTTCTAATTGCTACATATTGATATGGTTTACCGTTCTCTTTTAGGAAAGGAACAATGGTGGTGTCGACCCAGTAAAGTAATCCATCTTTGGCCCTGTTACAAATTTCACCCTTCCACACTTTTCCTTGCCCGATGGTTTGCCACAATTCCTTAAAAAATTCTCGTGAATGGTGACCGGAATTTAATATTCGATGGTCCTGCCCAATTAGTTCAGAACGATCATATCCTGATATTTCACAGAATTTTTCGTTAACATTTGTTATGATTCCTTTGGCATTTGTTATAGCCACAATAGAGGACTGGTCAAGGGCAAAATTGACATCCTTGACTTCCTTCAGTGAATCGAGCAGTTTCTCTTCTGCGATTTTTCGACTGGATATATCTGACCTGATTGATACATATTGTGTAGGTTTCCCCTTTTTATCGAGAAAGGGAACAATGGTGGTGTCAACCCAATAAAATGAATCGTCCTTAGCTTTGTTCCTTATTTCGCCCCTCCAAACATTTCCGCTACGGATCGTTTGCCAAAGGTCGATAAAGAATTCTTTTGAATGGTAACCTGAATTTAATATCCGGTGATTTTGTCCAAGTATCTCTTCTTTTTGATACTTAGTTATCTCTACGAATTTATCATTGACATATGTTATATTCCCTTTTGGGTCTGTAATGCCTACAATTGCAGATTCATCCAAAGCTGACTTAATATCTTTCAAATTCGAATCTGACTCTGCCAGTCTTTTATTAATCAATGCACTTGAGCCGATCAAGCCTCCAAGAATCAATACTGATACGAACAGCACCAGGTAAATAATAAATTGTTCTTCTGACCCTGTTGCGTTCGTAATATGAAGATTATCCGATACTAAAGATGCCCTTTTCAGGAGAAAATGCCCCTCTGTTATTGCTCCCGTTATGATAACTGCGCTAATAGGTTTTAGCCAGGCTTGATTTTCCTGTCCGAAATTTTTCGTAAAAAAGAGCATCCATAATGAAAATAAAAATGCACTAAACACCAAAATTCCTGAAATGGAAATAAGAGCAGGGTTATATGTCGCACCCTTATTCATTGAAAATATGCTGATAATGTGTATAGAAAATACAGCCAATGTTAAGAAGAAACTTGATATTAAAAGGTGTTTAGCTGTTAAGACTTTCCTAAAGAGAGTGAAAAGGCCATCCCTGTAAAAGAAGTCCCAATTAATATTGAGAGGAAAGTTAATGACAATCGAATATCCGAAAAACTGTTAATATCGGCTGCTAAGTAACCCATAAAATTCATTACCCATATTCCAATACCCAATGAAAGTGAACCTCCAAGAAATAATGAACGTTTGTTTTTATCGGAGGTATTCAAAAGAGTAAACATGTCTAATGCTGTATAGGAAGCCATTATTGTCAATCCGATGGCTAGAAGGATTAATAAAGGGTTAAAGGATTCAGTCATTCCAGAGCATCGCTCCTTTTGTAATAGGATTCTAATATGATTGTAATGGAAAGTAGTTTGGTAGGGAAGTACCAAACTAAGATAATAACTATATTTTACTATATATTTGAGTAAAACTAATTAAAGACTAAGAAACTTATCAGTTAATCTCAAGGCTATAATAAAAACTAAAATTTTTTGGTTAAAAGTCTACACTTTTTTTATTTTTTTGTTTATACTGTACTATAACAGGTTATATAACGAATAATTGTATTATAAAAGGAGGGAAATTTATTATGTTGAAAAATCCGGTTGAATTTTTTCGTAATCTGCCTAAAAAGGTGTGCGCCGAATGCGGCCAACATATGCACGAGCAGGCTGAATCTTATTTAATGGAATGCGACCGCTGCCTATCGAAAAGAGAAGAATAAAAATACCCCGGTGCAGCATTAAGCTCACCGGGGTATTTTTAGTTGAACTTTCCTCCCCTTTAAGAAATAATGGAATTAACAACCAAAGGGGTGTCTGCAGATGCTTCTACTTAGATGGAGCTATACAAAGAAATATAATATAAAAGGAATATTCGACAATTTCCCTAGCTCACCAGTTATTTTTAGACAAATTAAAGATTACTATTTTGTCTACAGGGTCCATTGGGATGCAAATGACCCTCCAGTTGGAAGGTCAGATTTGGAACAAATGGAACTGCTTCTTAATGAAGAGCTTGGAACAATTGATTTTTATCTCCAAAGAAAGAATCTCCATAATGAATCTTTGGATCTTCCCCAAAACTGGTAAAGATATTTCGAATAAACCTGCTAGTGTTAACAAATCCTTTAATAAAAGGAGGAGTTGATTTTATGAAAAAAAATGAAGGTTTCCAAGAGGCCGTTCCTGATAGGCCACAAATGACGGTTGATAGTAGCGGCCGTTTCCGTGAACAAAAAATTGTTCCTGGAGATTCTGTTGAGGAGCATAAGTATCTGGAAACAGCAAACAGCCTTTTGGGCGGTAAAGAAATCAGGCAGCAAAATGAAAATTTATAACTAACCCTGAGAAAAACCATTTTAGCTGCCGTTTTCTTATGCTTTAATCGTAAATTCTTATATTTTGGGCAGTTCCCGCATTTCACTTATGGTTTCTTTGCCGCACATCGGACATAATAAATCATCCGTAGCAAAATCCTTTCTCATCCAGCCAATGCATGCATCATCTGAACAGGAATAGATTTCTGTGCTTTCTAAAATGGTCTCGATCATATCTTCCTGGTTCTTTTTGCCATAAAAAATAGGAATCGCCTCCTTTTCCTATAGTATGTTCAAAAAATGGAATTTTCATTGGTGAAAAATGAACATTATTTTTGTGAAATAAAAATGGGGCCAGCACCATTCTCATTCTTCATCAAATTCGGTTTTATGGCATTCAGGACATGGCGGCAGCCTGTCCTTGTCTTCTTCAAGCCAAAGGATCTTTCCACAATTCTTGCATTTGTAGTCCCCTTTTCCCGGGCTCTCTCCTGTATGTGGCATATCCTGACCTCCCTCTTCCAATAGCTGTATTCGATTTTACCCATAACAAATATTATAGAAACCTAAAGAAGTCCATTTAAAGTAAAAGACCTGTCCATTTGGGCAGGCTTTTCTTATTATGAGGGTGTCTTTATAACCATTTTAGATACAGGCAGGCTGGCTTTTTCTTCTTTTATTAACCATAACGTTAACATAACTCCGAGAAAGGCCATAACACCAAAAAATAAATAAACTCCATAAATAGAAAATTTGTCGTAAATGATTCCCCCAAAGAAGGTACTAAACCAGTTTCCTAGTCCATTTCCAATTGCGGAGTAAATTGTAACAGCAGTTGTAGTAATATGAGCCGGGGTAATATCGCGTATATACTGCAGACCTGCTGGAATAAACAATCCGATTGAAAAACCCTGAATAACCGCTGATGCATATACCAGAGCAAGACTTGGCTCAAGGAAGTAAAAGAACCATCTAATCATGGATACACAGCCAGCGATAGCAGCGATTGGAAGCAGCCCGAACCTTTGGATTCCCCTTCCGGCTACTCTCATAAAGGGGATTTCAGATAAAACAGCAATTAAAAAAGCAATACCTATTCCTGTATACGTACCTCCAAGATTATCAACAAATAATCCAAAGTAAAAGTTGTTTGCTAAATTAGGCCAAATATTAAGAAAGTGACGAACATAAAGACAAGAAATTTCTTTAATTTAAACAGATCTTTTACTCCTGATAATAATTTAGCACGATGCTCTGCTTTCTCTTTTGGCAGCCTGACTGCAAGTATTGAAGCAAGCGTAAGTGAAACAAAGAAGGAGTAAAAAATAACTGATGGTGACAGTTCTGATAGCCTTCCCATTACAAACACAGCAATACCGAAACCAAGAGAACCAAACAAACGGATATTTCCATAGTTTATTTTTATCCTGCTTGAATATTTTAAGGATATGCTGTCGGAAACCGGGATAATTGCGCTTTGAAATACAGAGATTAAAATGGCCGTTAAAACAAACATAATATATGATCCAAAAAAATAATATCCAAATCCAAAAATACCAGCCATAAAGGTGGTAAACGTCAAAACCTTTGTTGGAGAGTTTGTAACATCTGATACCATTCCCCATAGTGGCTGAAAAAAGATTGTGATGATGGGTCCAATAGATAAAATTGTTCCAATCTGGTATCCATTTAACTTTTCTACCTCAGATAAGTAGACACTCAATAAAGGGAACAGACTGCCTACTCCAAAAAAGGAAAGTAAATAAAAGCCTTGTAATGATAAAATATTTTTCTTTTCGTTTTTTTCCATTTAAAAATCTCCTTTGTAGAAAGCACTCTGCTGTTTTGCATTTCCCATTGTACCATGACATAAGGGAAAATGTGTTAAAAATCATCACTTCGGCTCCCTTCAATCAAAGAAGAAATAAATACACACCAAAAACAGGCTGGAAAGTAAAAACTCCCCGGCTGGCCTTGCTATTCCTGATGGTCAATAACTATATCCTCTACATGTTTTTTAGATAACATAGTGCTTTTCTTTCTGTTTTCTTTAGATTGAAAGATGATATCGAAATCATAATCGTCAGGATATAGTTCCTTCGCTGCAATATAAAGCTTCATTCTTTTTTGATTAATACTCACCTTTTCGCCTTTTACCTGTACAATGTAATTGCCAAGTCCATCAGGTCCTTTATAAACAATTCCGAACTCATTGGTCTGTATAATCTGTACATTATCTCCTTGTACAAAATGGTCCATTTTCGTTTGAACTGAATCCTTTCTTGACCTTTTTTGGTGCTTATTAATTATAATTTGTTTTTCAAGATCTTTAAGAGTAATATGATCCATTGGATCAACAAGATATTTCTTCGCTTCCTTATAAGTTATGGAATGGGCAGCTTTCGATGATTTTAGGGTGTATGCCCAGCTTTAAAGCAATAGCAAAAGCCTGGCTTTCTCCTCCCTTTCCAATTATAAGCCGGTACGTAGGTCTTAATGTTTCTAAATCAAACTCCATTGAACCGTTCAAAAAACCAGGATGATAATCTGCAAAATCTTTTATTTCACTATAATGGGTAGTCGCAAGTATGGTTGCCCCTTTTTCATACAGCATTTCTAAAATTGCCGTTGCAAGGCCATTCCTTCTTTTGGATCTGTTCCAGAACCCAGTTCATCCAAAAGGACAAGTGATTGATCATGTGTCTCCTTTAAAATATCAATAATATTTATAATTCGGGAACTAAATGTACTTAAATTATCTACAATGCTTTGCCCATCTCCGATATCCACCAATACTTTTTGAAAAATACTAACAGAGCTTCCCTCTCCCACTGGCAGATGAAACCCGGATTGAGCCATTATTGTTAAAAGACCAGCCGTTTTTATGCTAACCGTTTTTCCACCCGTGTTTGGTCCAGTAATAACCAATGCATGCTCCTGCTGGCCTAATTCTAAATTAAGCGGTGCTGCTTGTTTCCCTAACAGAGGATGCCTTGCTTCTTTTAGATTTATATATTGGGATTCATTGATCATAACAGCCCTTCCATCTATTGCTCTGCTATATTTGGCTTTTGCAAATAAAAAGTCATAATGGATCATGGTCTCTGCAGCTAAACGAAGCTGTTGTTCCTTGTTTTCAACCAGGCCAGTTAAGTAGAAAAGGACTTTCTGAACCTCAGCCTCTTCATCGGAAAATAGCCACAGCAGTTGTTCCTGAAAATTCGAAATTTCTTCTGGTTCAATAAAAAGGGTGGAACCGGATGCTGAAGTATCCAAAACAGTACCCTTTATTTTATTTCGATACTCTTTTTTAATCGGGATTACAAAACGTCCATCGCGCTGGCTTACCACGTTTTCCTGTAAGTACATCTTATATTTATTAGAACGGACCATTTGCTGCACTTTTTCTTTTAATCGATCGTTTTGTATTTCAATTTGTTTTCTGATTCTTAGAAGATCCTTGCTCGCATAATCATCCACCCTTCCATTACGAATACATCGAATGATCTCTGCCGCCAGCTCCGGCAATTCCTCAATTGCTTCTACGTAAGATGAGACTCTTGGAGCAATATACTCCTTATCCTTCATAAATCTGCGCATTTTTCCGCAGCAATCAAGAAATTCAAGAAGTTTAGATAATTGGTCAGGACGGAGAGCCGTCCCCTTATTCAAACCTCCTAAAAGCTGTTCCATCCCCTCTAACCCATGTACTGGGACACTGGAGCTTTTCTTTATTATTTCTACCGCCTCTGACACTTCCCCTAACCATGCCTCAATTTGTTTAAGGTTTGTTGAAGGGACTAGATGGATAATCTTTTCTTTACCTTCAGCCGTTAAAGCGAACTGTGCCGCTTCTTCTTTGACTTTATGATAATCCAACACTTGAAAAGTATGTTGATTCAATTTTCTTTCCTCCTTGTGTTTGAGAACTAAGCTAATTTTTATTAAAAGGTGATTATGCAGCATCGGGCTAATAATCAAAGGCTGAAAGGAATATTTTACAGAAACCTCATATTTTAGAGGTGAAGAATTATAAATGAAGGTAAAGAATCAGAGGGCATAAAAAGGCAAATAAAAAGCCGTAATGAACAATATCATTACGGCCTGCATAAAGGGATTGAAAAGGCTTTTTCATTCCCATATGAACATACTTAAAAATACAATAAATAAAATCTATACAAATTGTATAGTGATATTTAAATGTTTAAGCAGTATGCTTTGCTATGACCATTGTTCTTAACTCCATTCCAATCCATAGAAAAATAAGCCTCAGCCCTTAAGCTGATGAGCACAAATCGGAATGACCTTATCCAATTGTTTGGATTAGTTAAGAACAACACCTAACATAAAACATACCCCTTCGCAGATAAAATTTGATTCTTAAAAATCATATAAAAATTTCGATTAAATGTCAAATAAAAAAAGGTAAAATATAGGGAATAGTGCAGGATGTCAGCACTGCTGAAAGGCACATTGCCGCCCCTGCAACTGCACCCTGCATTTCTCCTTCTTTAAAAGCAGCAGCAGTGCCAATTCCATGAGAAATGGTCCCAATGGATAACCCACGTGCAAAGGGATGGTCGACTTTCATTATAGTTAGAATAAATGGGCCAAACATTGCCCCAAACATTCCGGTAATTATGACAAATGCAGCGGACATCGGAATGCTCCCAGAAATCGTTTTTGCCACTTCAATTGCTACTGGAACAGTAATCGATTTTATACTTAAAGAGACCATTACTACTCTGCCCAAATGCAGCAATTTAGCCATAAGGACCGCTGAAAATACAGTCGCAAAGGTTCCTGTAATCAATCCCCAGAAAGCTGGAGTAAAGTAAAGGGAGAAAAGATTTCTATTTTTATATAATGGCACAGCTAAAGCTACAGTAGCGCCCTAGCAATAGCGTCATTATTTGCAATGCGGGCTTATAATCCGTATAAGTGATGTTCAATAAAAGCAGGATTGTAATCACAAGGACTGTGCTTAAAAAAACTGGAGTCGTAATCGGTGATGAAAAGCGCTTACTTATCACCCTCGATAGATTGTAAACTCCTATAGTTAATGCAATATTAAATATTGTAATCATATTAATTTGCCGTATCCTCTTCTTTTTTTGTTATAAAAACTTGCGCAGTCTTCCCTGCCGTAATTATTCCAGCAAAAGCACTAACAGACAATATTAATAAAATAGGAAGGCCTTTATGTACAAATAAGCCCGCCATGTTCATTAAGCCTGCTGCAATTGGAACAAAAAAGAAAGCTAGATGTTTTAGAAGCCAGGATGACACAGCTTCAATCCATTTTATTTTGATAATTTTAAACGATAATAGCAAAAAAAGGATCATCATCCCTGCTACATTTCCAGGAATGATTAAATGAAGAAAGTGAACCAGAATATTTCCTGATTCATAAACAGCATACAATATTCCTAACTGCAAACAAATGGCAAATGCTCTTTTCAACCCCCACTCCCCATTCCTTTATTTAAGATTCTTTTTGTTTTACTATAATGTTAAACTATCACTTTTGTTAATAATTTAATTTACCACAAATTTATATTCGATAAATATTAACCTTACCTTTCATTAGCTAAGTTCACAAAATATCCATATCTTTTTTCAGAAAACTTCTTTATCTTAATAATGGGAGGAGAAAAAATGAAAAAAATTTACTTGATAAGCAGCAGTTTGATAATTATAGGTATAATGGCAGGAATATCCTTTTTCCTTATCCGAGATGCTAATGCTAAGATTCCAGATAATATTACATTAACCACTCAAAACAATGAATTATATCGTTTCGGTAATGACCATAAAGAACTAAAATTAGTTGAGTTTATTTATACTCATTGCCCTGATATTTGTCCAACAACCACCCAAAAGATGAATAAGCTAAAAGAGGAATTAGAAAAAAACAAACTCTACGGAAAGAAAATTGAGTTTATTACCATTACTATTGATCCGTACAGAGACACTCCTGAAACATTAAAAAAATATATGGATTCATTCGAAATACCAAATGACGGAAATTGGATTTTCCTAACAGGGAATAAGGATCGTATAATAAAGGACCAAAAAAGTATCGGAAAAGTAGCAAGCTCCCTCCAATTTCAATATAAAGACCCTGGTAATGGTTTCTTTGTCCACAGCACATTTACTTATCTGGTTGATGAAAATAATACATTCATTAAAAAATTTCCCATGGGAGAAGAATTTAATGAAAAGGAAGTATTCAATTTTATAAACAGCGAACTTGAAAAATGAGCAAAAAGCGGCTAATCTCTTATGATTAACCGCTTTTTTCATGATGATTTTCTTAATCCATGCTGTTTAAACTGGGGTGCTATAGTTTTTGAGCTTTTGCAAAGATAAGAGGTAATCTGATTTCGGTTTCGTTAAACTGGCCTTAATTCCTGCCTTTTTTAATTTATTAACAAGTTCGGAAATCTGCTTTTTAGCCATTTACTCACCTTCTTTATTTGCTTGTCTCTAAAATAATTTTACACCAAAATTATGAATAAAGTGTGAAATTCTGAAAAATTTAATGATTTTTTTAAAAATAAAGCTAGGCTGTTTTCGTATACTTTGTTGCTATTTAAGGAGTAGTTGATTTTCACTCAAGGATGCTCGCTTTCCGCGGGGCGGGCGGTGAGCCTCCTCGGGGCACAGCGCCTGTGGGGTCTCACCTGTCCCGCTGCTCCCGCAGGAGTCTCGCACCTTCCGTTCCAATCAACTTCTTTTTCAACAATTTGCTTTTAAAAACCTATTAACAAAACAACAATCTTTTAGAAAACAGCCTAAAGCTAAAAGAAATCGTGCCAATTTTTACGCTATTAGTAGTTCTAATTGTGCTATTCCCTCTAGAAATCAAATAAAAACTCTTTTTCCAAAAAATTCTTTTTCTCATCGGTTTTCATTTTAAAAAAATTCGCTCTTGACCGTCATTAATGATATAATTTCGTAGATATTTATTTATGGAGGATTTAAACATGATTACCGTTAGTAACGTAGGTTTAAGATATGGTGAACGAAAATTATTTGAAGATGTGAATATAAAATTTACTCCGGGCAATTGTTATGGTCTTATTGGTGCCAATGGTGCCGGTAAATCTACTTTTCTAAAGATCTTATCAGGTGAAATCGAAGCACAAAGCGGCAGCGTTCATCTTGGTCCAAATGAAAGAATGGCTGTCTTGAAACAAAATCACTTCGAGTACGAAGAGGTGGAAGTTTTAAAGGTAGTTATTATGGGACACACAAGGCTTTATGAGGTTATGCAGGAAAAAGACGCTATTTATATGAAGGAAAACTTCACAGATGAAGATGGAATGAAGGCAGCCGAGCTTGAAGGTGAATTCGCTGACTTAAATGGCTGGGAAGCTGAATCTGAAGCTGCAATTCTTTTGAAGGGTCTTGGTGTCGAAGAGGAACTTCATGGTAAAAAAATGAATGAACTAACTGGTTCCGAAAAGGTTAAGGTACTTCTTGCCCAAGCACTTTTTGGCAAGCCTGATGTACTTTTATTGGATGAGCCTACCAACCATCTTGATATTAAAGCGATTCAATGGCTTGAAGAATTCTTAATCAATTTCGAGAATACTGTCATCGTAGTTTCCCATGACAGGCACTTCCTAAATAAAGTTTGTACCCATATTGCTGATTTGGACTTTGGAAAAATCCAGATTTATGTTGGAAACTATGATTTCTGGTATGAATCCAGCCAGCTGGCGTCGAGAATGTCACAGGATGCCAATAAGAAGAAGGAAGAAAAAATCAAGGAACTCCAAGCCTTTATTGCCAGGTTCAGTGCCAATGCTTCTAAATCCAAACAAGCTACCTCTCGTAAAAAGCTTTTGGATAAAATTTCATTGGACGATATAAAGCCTTCTTCCCGACGTTATCCTTATGTAGGATTTACACCTGATCGTGAAATCGGGAACGATTTATTAAGAGTCGAGGGCTTGACCAAGGAAATTGATGGTGTAAAAGTTCTTGATAATGTCAGCTTTGTCATGAACAAGGATGATAAAATTGCACTTGTAGGAACTAACGAGCTCGCAAAAACAACCCTATTTAAAATTTTGATGGGAGAGCTTGAAGCTGACAGCGGTACGTTTAAATGGGGCGTTACCACATCACAGTCCTATTTTCCAAACGACAATTCCAGGTACTTTGAAAACAGTGAATTGAATTTGGTGGACTGGCTGCGCCAGTTTTCTCCAAAGGATGACAGTGAAAGCTTCCTAAGAGGGTTCTTGGGACGCATGCTCTTCTCTGGTGAAGAAGTATTGAAGAAATCAAGTGTACTCTCTGGAGGAGAAAAGGTTCGCTGCATGCTTTCAAAAATGATGTTAAGCGGCTCCAACGTTCTGCTTCTTGATGAACCTACTAACCATCTTGATTTGGAATCAATCACTGCCTTGAATAATGGTTTAATTAACTTTAAGGGATCACTATTATTTGCTACCCATGACCATCAGTTTATTCAAACAATAGCCAACCGAATTTTTGAATTTACACCACAGGGATTAGTAGACAAGCAAATGACATATGATGAATACCTGGAAAACTCTGATCTGCAAAAGCAAATTGCTTCAATGTATGAGTAATATCAAAAAGTGCAATAAGACCCCCGGTCTTATTGCACTTTTTTTAACCTCTTTTTTTGCTTTTTCTTGAAGAAGAAACTGTTTTATTACCTGTTTCTGTCTGTGTAGTTCCCTGGCCTTCAACCTGTGCGGAATCAAGTCCAATTGTCGATGGATCCCTCTTTATTTTTCCCATTTTTGCACCTCCCATAATAGCTTCTGGAAGAATCATTCTACTTATACTCACCGAGCGGAGAATAATTGAAAATGTACTTACGCAAGATAAGATATGAGGAGGTGTTTGGAATGGCGAAAATAGGAGTGGAACAATCACTAACCAATATTCAACAGGCTCTAAGGGAAAAAGGGCATGATGTTGTCGAATTAAAGCAGGAGTCGGATGCACAGGATTGTGCATTCTGTGTAATTACCGGCATTGATTCAAACGTAATGGGTATGCAGGATACGACTACCCAAGCTACTGTAATAGAAGCAAATGGCCTCTCAGCAGACGAAGTATGTCAGCAGGTCGAAAGCAAGCTCCAATAATCAAAGTAACTGCCCGCCATAGGCGGGTTTTTTTGCTTATCATGACAATTTCATCAATGCCTTGTCCTAATAAATGCTTGCAATCCGGCGAGTTTTCTTTAATTCTGGTAAACTTTACTTTTAAGTCCATTTGCATTCCGCTATAATTTTATATGTCTCCATAATGTATGGAAGGTTGGGGTTCCGGGAGGATTTCATTTGAATAAATACATCAAAATACTAATAGCAATGCTGTTTATGTTTTATTTAACCGCCTGTTCTCAGCAGGATAGTTCTGAAGGCCAGAAAAAAAACACTGGGGTTGATATTACTGTATCGGCTGCAGCAAGTCTCAACAACGCATTAAAAGAAATAAAAACGGAGTTTGAAAAGAACAATAAAAACATCCATATCTCCACAAATTTAGGAGGAACTGGTGCACTTCAGCAGCAAATTATTCAGGGTGCTCCGGTTGACATCTTCATTTCCGCAGCAAAAGATAAATTCGTCACATTGATAAATAAAGGCCTGATTTCAAAGGATAAAAGTAAGGATTTATTGGGGAATGAACTTGTTCTGATAACAAATAAACAAAATCCTGCTCCTATACATTCCTTAGAGGATTTAGCTGATAGCCGTGTTAAAAAAATTGCAATTGGCATTCCAGAGTCAGTTCCCGCCGGGCAGTATGCCATGCAAACGTTAAGAAAAATCAGGATTTCAGAAAAAATTCAGCCTAAAATAGTCCAGACAAAGGACGTAAGACAGGTATTAACTTATGTTGAAACGGGTAGTGTTGATGCTGGACTTGTGTATACAACTGATGCAAAAATATCCACAAAAGTAAAAACGGTTGCCGTTGCACCAAGTGGTTCGCATGACCCCATCATTTATCCGGCAGGAATTATAAATGAATCTAAACATAAAAAAGAAGCTGCCATTTTCTTCGAATTCCTTCAAAGTAAAACGGCGAAGAAGATCTTCGAAAAATATGGTTTCAATGTATTGGAATGATGAAATTGTTACATAATGAAATTTGGTTCCCAATAAAACTTTCAATTGAAGTAGCAACAATTTCAATAGTTTTCGTTTTGTTCTCTGGGATCATAATCGCAAAATTTATGACGAAGGTACAATTTAAAGGAAAAAACTTGCTTGAAACTGCTCTATTGCTTCCACTTGTATTGCCACCCACAGTAATTGGATTTTTATTGATCATTTTTCTGGGTCCGCGCAGCACAATTGGTTCCTTTATTGAGAAATTATTTCATCAATCGATCATGTTTACTTCTTGGGCTGCCATATTGGCATCCGCAGTTGTTTCGTTCCCGCTTATGTATCAAACAGTAAAAAATGGATTTCAATCTGTTGACATGGATATCGAGGATGCAGCGAGGGTTGATGGAGCAAATGAAAAAAAGGTATTTTTATACGTTACACTGCCATTATCTGCGAGAGCTGTCCTAACCGGTTTAATTTTAAGCTTTGCAAGGGCATTAGGAGAATTTGGTGCTACCCTTATGTTTGCGGGAAACATTCCGGAAAAAACACAAACTGTTCCAACAGCAATTTATATTGCCATGGATTCTGGCAATATGGAAACGGCCTGGATATTAGTGATTTCAATGATTGTTATGTCTTCATTAATGCTCTTAGTGGCTAATTTCATCAAAGATTAAAGTATGAAGAAAAAGCAGGCATCTCGCCTGCTTTTTTCTATTAATCATTTTTCGTTCTTCTTTTCCCAATAAATGCCCCTGCAATAAGCAGTCCGAAAACACCATAAAAGGCATTCAAGTGCATATTTTTATAAAATTTAAGCCCAGGTTTAGCAGCTTCTTTTTTTATATGAGCCTTTACAGGATTTAGCTGGATAGATTGAAGTGTATTTCCATTTTCATCCTTTACTGATAATAGGCCTTTATTACTTACTTCCTTGGACTTGCCATTTAGAGGCAGAGTTATCATAGTGTGTGCAGAAGTAGAAAACTCTTTTTTGCCTTTTTTGAATGACTCACCCTCTTTTAACTCCTCATGCTTAAAATGAGAGAAGCCATAATCAAGGAGCCGAGCAGTATCTTTATAACCGTCCTTTTTTCTATCAGCCATCATTTCAATTACAATCAGCCTCATTTTACCGTTATTGGCCGATGTCGCTAACGTGTGTCTGGACTCATCAAGATAACCTGTTTTACCTCCGGTTATACCAGAATATAAAATTTCTCCGTTAAGCATCAGATGATGTGATACCAATGTAGCATTCCAGGTTTGCCCAGTCCATTTCATCTCTTTCATCCCAAAAATCTCAGCAAATACTGGATTCTTTTGTGCATAATTTGTTATTTTGGCTAAATCCCATGCCGTTGTATAATGATTGGGATCGAAGAGACCATTTGGATTGACAAAGTGTGTTTCTGTCACACCAATGTTTTTTATTAGATATTCATTTAAATTCTTTGAGAAAAGATCGACACTGCCGTCAAGGTGTTCAGCAATTGCAACCGCTGCATCATTTCCTGAATTGATTATCATTCCCTGAATCAATGTTTTCATTGGCACTCTTTCGCCCTCATTTAAGTGGACGCTTGCCCCCTCAGTCCAGGCTGCATTCCTGCTTACCGTAACAATGTCATTCAGGTCTCCCTTTTCTATTGCATAAATAGCTGTGGCAATTTTCGTAAGGCTTGCAGGATAGAGCCTTTCATCTGGATTTTTGGCATATAATACAGCTCCGGTATCGGCATCGAGCATCACTGCTGCTTCACTTTTTATAGGCAATTCTGTTCTCTTTTGGGCATAGGTGAATAGTCCGGATGAGCAGAATAGGATAACAACAATGATGATGGCAATAAATTTCGGCAATTTTCCACACCCTTACTTTCTTCTTTTGTCCTTTATGATTTTAACAGATAATTGCCCTGCAAGAGCAGATTTCGAATTAAAATTATGAAAACCGGCCTGTAAAAGAACAAACCGGTTCTGGATTATTTTATTCTTTTCTTGGAAATCAGCAGTGTAATTTGCGCCATTGTAAATGGAAGTGAAGATTTTTTTCGGTAAGCAAGGTACTTGGGCTCCCATACATTAGTAAATTTCTCTTTGAATTTTCTCGCCCTGAAAATGGTAAATAAAATGGCCATGCAAAAAGATTTGAGCTGCCACCCTTTCACTTAAAAAGGAAAACCTTGATAATCCCACATTCGCCAAGGGAGCCATCCCCATGTTGAATCTCGCGTAACCCTTTGCTTTCGCCCACTCAAGCAAAGAAAGAAACAAGAAATCCATTGTTTCAGTTGGAGCATCCGGCCTGAATCTCATTAAATCAACAGAAATTGTCTTGTATTTATCATAAATTGGCATGGTGCTGGCGAAGCCAATAATATGATTCTTCTCATTTTTTATTATTGCAATTTCAGATTTATTAAGATATCTCTCATCAAAAAAACCTAGTGAAAACCCCTTTTCTCTCCGACCTTCAAGCCAATCATTTGAAATTTCCCTTAATTCGGCAATTAGCGTGCCGGAGTGAGGAGGTTTTAATATTTGGAATGAAAATTTTTCTCTTTTAAACTTATTGCCAATCGCCCGCAAACCAGTTACATTATCTCCCGCCGAACTGAAATTCCCCAATTCGACAAATGCTTCTTCACCAAGCTTGAAGAAATCATAGCCATTGCCATGTAATAAAGGGAGCATATCATTGCTTACCTGGTAAAAGACGGGGGTATATCCGTGCAAGTCAGATATCTCCTGAAATTCCTCTATCGCATTGGCCATTTCGTTTTTTTCTCCTATAGGATCACCCAGAATGACCAGTTTATCCGCATATTGAGAAAATGAAAATAAAACATTTTTTTTACTGTTCCAAAAAATAAACTTGTCATGAAGGAAGATTAAATGTGTCATAGCCTTCCCTTGATATCGGGACAAGTGTTCCAAAATTTCCTTTTCCTGAAGAAGAGATTTCTGCATTGTCCACTTTTTTGGCTTGCTGATCAAATATCCAAACATTAGCACTAAGAAGGCAATTGTCAGTCCGATCAGGGCGCTATTAAATAAATCCCGGTAATCCTGAATAATATATGGAGATATTTTTGCCGGAATATTGATTTTAGACGAAGGTAGATTAAGATAGCCCGTTATTAAATACATTGAGGTAATAATTAAGATAAGCGTTATATCAAAAATAGTTTTCCCCCATGTCATAACATAGCTTTCTCTATAAAATTTATCCTTCGAAAGTCTCAATAAGAGAGCGACAATCATCAAAAATACTGCTTCCTCGTAATCAATACCTTTAAAAATGGAAAAAAGAGCTGCAAATGAAAGGGCTATCATCGTTAATTGATAAGCACGCTTTACGCTATATTCAATCCCCCTGGATAAACCCAACAGTAAAAATCCTGCTGCAACTGAGAGCTGATGAGATAGGTCTACAATCGGAAATGCCAAAAACTCCTGGATAATTTTCAATCTTGACATGATTCCAGGAACAGAAGCCGACAAAAGCAAAACCAGACCTGAAATAAAAACAAGGCCCGTCAAAACAATGTGGCTGACGTTCTGCACGATTGCATTTGGCAGGTTATTCCATGAAGTATTCCACCTTTCCCAGAATTCTTTAACAAATAAAATCATGCCAATAAAAAATGGGAGAACGTAGTATCCAACACGGTAAAACAGCAGAAGTACCAGTACTTTTTCGTCTGCAATTTGCAAATCGTGCATACCCCAGATAAACACGAGATCAAATGACCCAAGGCCACCAGGAATCATACTGATAATCCCGGCACAAGATGCTATAACAAAAACGGGTAAAAGATCCTGAAAAGAAATCCTTATATCTAAAAGGCCACATAAAATCCAAATGGCTACAAAAATAGCTGCCCATTCTAATAATGAAACAAGTACTAGCTTTAAACTTATTATAGGTGTAATGAGAACCTTCTCATCCTTTTTATGCTTTATGTAATGGATCCCCAAAAAGACTGGCAGATAAAGCCCCACTCCCAAAACGGCAAAATAAAGCCACGGAGTGTCAGTAAAAAGAGGGAAATGCCGAAACCATATAGAAACCGACCACGATATAAGTGAAATTCCAGTAAGATAAAACAGTGAAACGGATGCTATTCCGCCAAGAAGCTTTCGTTTATCATGCTCATACTTGTTATAAAAATATGTTCTTAGCATAGCTCCTACTATTCCGCCGAAACCTATTAAATTAGAAAAAGAATTGGCAATGAAGGATTGTTCGGCAAGCTTCTTGTATGGAACTTTAAAGTTAAGGATTCTTACTAAAATAAAGTCATAAAAAAACATAGGGGTAACGGCTGCCAATGTGATGACTAATATTAGTATCAGTTTTCCAAGATGAAGCTGGCTCACCTCATGCCGAAGCAGATGAAAATTTAAATCCCTTGCAAATTTGTTTATTTCATAAACCGCTAACACTAACAAAAAAAGCGGGAAAATTAATTTCACCACAGTAAATATTTTTTCTTTCTTAACTGCAATCATGCTGATCACCCAATTTTCTCTGTTTCCTGTAATTACTATAATCTTTTCAGCAAAAAAAACAAAGGAATTTATTATTTTATCTCAAACAATTATGAAGTATTCCATTAATCAGATTAGCCACGGATTAAAAGAAATATGCCTTTTGTAACTCTGCTCTACCCATTAATTTTTAGGTATATATTTACCTTTTTGAAGGATTATAGTATCAAGCTTAAATTCTCCCAACAGGAAGTTATATTATGGATGAAATATTAAATGCTATTTTAAGGACAATTGTATCATTTGTCTTTTTAATGATGTTAACCATTTTCTTCGGTAAACAAATCAACTCTCAAAACAATTATTTTAATTATGCACTCTCGATTACCATTGGTTCGTACATAGCGAATATGGGATTTGATACAAACTTAAAATTTCTGCCTTTGGTCCTATCCTTTACAACATTAACGCTAATTTATTTTTTCATGCGTATTTTATCCTTTCAATTTCTATGGGTCCGAAAATGGTTCTCGGGATTGCCTGCTGTTTTTATTGAAAACGGGGAAATTCTCGAACAGAATATGAAAAAGTCAAAATACACTCTTGATAATTTAAATCAACAACTGAGGGAACTAGGAATCTTTAATATCGAAGAGGTTGAAAAAGCAATTTTAGAGGTGAGTGGAAAACTATCTGTTCTAAAAAAAGAACCATATTTAACTATTCTCAAGAAAGACTTATCAATAAATAACATCTCTATTTTAAAATTTCCAATAGAAATAATTATTGAAGGAAATATTTTAACAGACAACTTTAAGTTTCCTTATAATCAGTCCTGGCTTGATATTGAACTCAGGAATAGAAAATTAAATGCTGCAGAAATCTTTTATGCAGTCCTCTCTACAAACGGACATTTATTTATCGACCGCTATGAAAAGATTAACGACTAGTGTAAAGAAAAATCGGCCACAGCAACCGCTGTGGCTATTTAGAAGATCAAGAATGCTTCCGTTCCATATATCCGGTTAAAAAGGATAAAAAGGTATAAACACCGGCCTTAACGGTTGGCTGGGCTGATGGATCCCGGGTAGGATCAAGACAAACAATATCCATGGCCATTACTTTAGCTGATTTTCCAGCCAAATACACGGCATCAAATAATTCATCCGTTCTCATACCGCCCGGTGTTGAAGCTGGGACACCCGGCGCAAATACAACATCCAAAACATCCATATCGACCGTTAAATAAATAATATCCACTTTTCCTTCCAGTTCATGTAACGCTTCGAGAATTGTCTCTGTAATGCCTTTTTTCCTCGCTGCTTTTAGGGTAATATAATTTACGCCTTTTTCTTTGGCGAATGTAAGTAACGATTCGCCGTTAAAAAAACCATGAAGGCCAATATTGTATACATTTTTTCCGTCTACAATCCCCTGCTCTATCAGATTCCTTATAGGAGTTCCATTAGACGGACCATTTTCGGACAAATCCCTTAAATCAAGATGGGTATCTAACTGTAAAATACCAATTTCCTTTTCAGGACTGACCTCTTTCAATCCAGAAATCGTCATGGCTGTAATCGAATGATCTCCTCCGATTGAAACTGGAAATGAATACGGGAATTCCTTTTTAATTCCCACCATTACTTCCTTTATATTGGAATGGCACTTTTGAATATCAGTCACATGCATTTTCACATCGCCTAAATCCAGTACCGAAAGATCCATTAAATCTCTTTCATAATCAAGATTATAGGTGGAGAATCCCTTCCATGATCTTCTGAAATATTCTGGAAATTCCGATGCGCCGGAAACACTAATGGATGATCTGGAAAGAGGTACACCAACCAGAACAACATCCCATTTTTCTTTCAATACTTCTTCATCCCGGTGATTAAATTGATTAATCCAGTCCTTAACCTTCGGATCTTCAACTTGCTTGCTCCTCTGCCAAAAAAATGCTGGCGGTTCAATTGGGTATTTCAGCATCGCCTTCCTCCATTAACTACAATCTTTCCTTTTTTAATAACCGTATCAGTATGGTTCATTCCATAATGGTACTGCAGTTTCATAAAGTTGGGCACATCCATAATAACTAAATCAGCTATCTTCCCCTCCTCAATACTGCCAATTTCAGCACCTCGGTCGATTGCATGAGCAGCATTGATGGTTGCTGCCGTAATCACTTCTGCTGGCGTCAGCCCCATATGCATACATGCAAGATTCATCATAAACGGCATAGAGACAGTAGGAGACGAACCTGGATTGCAATCAGTAGAAATTGCTACTGGAAGACCTTTGTCAATCATCTTTCTTCCATTTGCTGCCTCCGCCATTAAGAAGAATGCCGTTCCGGGAAGCAAAACCCCTATTACGCCATTTTCGGCCATTTTTACTATTCCTTCATCAGATGCTCGCAGCAGGTGATCTGCAGAAATAGCTTTTAATTGTGCCGCAAGTTCTGCCCCTTGATATGGTTCTATTTCATCTGCATGTAGCTTCGCTTTTAGGCCAGCTTCATTCCTGCCTCCAGAAGGCGCTTCGATTGTTCTGGCGTAAAAACCCCACGTTCACAGAAGACATCATTGAATTCTGCTAGATTTTCTTCGGCAACTATAGGGAGCATTTCATTAATGATCAAGTCAATAAAAGCATCTGGATTTGATTTATATTCGGCAGGTACCGCATGCGCCCCCATAAAAGTTCTTATTATATCGACAGGATGGTCCTCATTCAGGCTCCCTGCCACCTTAAGCTGTCTCAATTCTGTCTGCCAGTCTAGTCCATAACCACTTTTTGCCTCAATCGTCGTTACGCCATGCAAAAGAAATTGATCGAGTCTTTTGCTTGTTTCCTTATAAAGCATTTCTTCAGAGGCGGCCCTGGTTTTAGAGGTGGTGGAATGGATTCCCCCACCTTTATTCATGATTTCCATATAGGTTGCCCCTTTGAGGCGCATATCGAATTCCTCTTCCCTGCTTCCCGCAAAAACGACATGTGTATGCGGGTCTACTAGGCCAGGAAGAACAATTTTTCCTGAAGCATCAATCACTTCTGCTGAAGGAAGATCATGATAAAATATACTTTCGATTTCGTTTGTTGTACCTGCTTTTACAATTAGGCCATCCTTAATCCATACCGCTCCATTCTCGATTATGGACAATTGGCCCATCTCTTGCTTTACTGTACCTTTCGAGAAAATCCTTTTAAAGTTAGCAGCTGTGCAGCATTTTTTATAAAAAGAGGTCTTTTCATAAAATGGGTCTCCTTAAAACATAAATAGTATAGTTGTTTTCAATATTGGGTTGGGTCGAGGTACTCCCTAATGTTGTTATTCCATCATCGGAATATTGACACCTTTTTCTTTCGCCGTTTTTTTCGCAAGGTCATAACCTGCATCCACATGCCGGACAATTCCCATTCCAGGGTCCGTAGTCAAAACACGCTCAAGTCTCTTTTCAGCTTCTTTTGTGCCATCAGCGACAATCACCATGCCTGCATGAAGGGAATATCCCATTCCTACGCCCCCGCCATGATGGACAGAAATCCAGCTTGCTCCGCCAACAGCATTCACTAATGCATTCAGGATTGGCCAATCGGCAACCGCATCACTGCCGTCCTTCATTCCCTCTGTTTCTCTATTAGGTGAGGCAACAGAACCGGAATCAAGGTGATCTCTTCCTATGACAATCGGGGCCTCTAGTTCACCGCTTGCTACCATATCATTGATGATTTTTCCAAACCTTGCACGTTCACCGTAACCAAGCCAGCAAATCCTTGATGGAAGACCCTGGAACTGAATTTTTTCCTGTGCCATCTTAATCCACTTGCATAAATATTCATTATCTTTGAATTCACGCAAAATGACCTCATCTGTTTTGTAGATATCTTCCGGATCTCCAGACAAAGCCACCCATCTGAAAGGTCCTTTCCCTTCGCAAAAAAGAGGGCGTATATAGGCTGGTACAAAGCCTGGAAATTCAAACGCATTCTCTACGCCCTGATCCTTTGCGACCTGGCGGATGTTATTTCCGTAATCAAATGTAATTGCTCCGCTATCCTGCATTTCCAGCATCGCCTTAACATGGATTGCCATACTTTCCTTTGCTTTTTGTATATATTCATTGGGGTTATTGGTTCTCAGTACAGCTGCCTCTTCAAGAGAATATCCCACAGGTATATAGCCATTAAGCGGGTCGTGAGCTGAAGTTTGATCTGTTAGTATGTCAGGAATGAAACCCATTTTTAGCATTTGCGGCAACAACTCCGCAGCGTTTCCTGGCAATCCAATCGAAAGAGCCTTTCCTTCTGCTTTTGCTTTTTTTGCAAGAAGAATGGCTTCATCTAAAGAATTTACTTTTACATCCAGGTATTTTGTATCTAAGCGCTTTTGAATCCTGGTTTCATCAGGCTCAATAGCAATGCACACTCCATAGTTCATTGTAACAGCCAGAGGCTGTGCGCCCCCCATTCCACCAAGCCCTGCAGTCAATGTGATCGTATGGAGTAATGTGCCTGAGTAATGCTGTCTTGCCAGTTCGGCAAACGTTTCATATGTACCCTGGACAATTCCCTGGCTCCCTATATAAATCCAGCTTCCTGCTGTCATCTGCCCATACATCATAAGTCCTTTTCGATCAAGCTCATGGAAGGTTTCCCAATTTGCCCACGCCGGAACCAGATTCGAATTGGCTATAAGGACTCTTGGTGCATCCTGATGTGTTTTAAAAACAGCCACAGGTTTCCCTGATTGGACGAGAAGTGTTTCATCCGATTCTAATTCCTTTAGCGTTTTGACAATGGCATCAAAGCAATCCCAGTTTCTTGCCGCTTTGCCAATGCCTCCGTAAACTACCAGTTCCTCTGGTTTTTCCGCCACTTCCTCATCTAGATTATTCATTAACATTCTTAATGCCGCTTCCTGAATCCAGCCCTTTGTATGAAGCTCAGTTCCATGATAATTTTTAATTTTTCTTTTTGAATCCGCTTTCATAAAAACCCTCCTTTTTATCTATTATTCTGTTTTTCAGAAAATTTGTAAACAAACTCGAAAAGAATTTTACAAAACTGACAAGTTTCCATTACAAACAAGCATAGATTTTAATAGGACAATCTTTGGAGGGGAAAATATGAACTTTTTAGTATTAAAAAAACAAACCGCTCTACTTATATTGGCTGCAGGATTAACAGCTGCTTCGTTTTTCGTCTGGTATCTTTTAAAAGCGGGTGACACGGTTGTGTTTAACCAGCAGAAGGATGGCAGTGTAAGAGAAATCCATATGGTTACAGGAGAATATAAAACAACTGGGAAAAATGGCAAGGTAATAGAATCCTATCGGTGGGATCCTGGAACTATTTTTATGGAAAAAGGAGAAAAAGTCACTCTGAAAATCTTAGGAATTAACGGAGCCAAACATCCCTTTTATATTGAAGGAACGAATATAAAAGGAATAGTAACAAAGGGTGAAGAAGCAATTGTGCCACTTGATTTTGAAAAAGAGGGCACATACCGGCTGATTTGCCATATGCATCAGGATAAGGAACATAGCGGCCCAATGATTGCTTATATTATCGTTGATTAAACACGGGCGTTTTTTCGTCTCGTGTTTTTTCTTTACATCTGTTCCGGCATTCTCGTACTGTGTTTATAGTTTTTTAATGTAAGTATGTTGTTATTGTTGGATATTTCTTATATAACAGATTAAAAATTTTTAAAAATATTTGTAGTACAGTTTTACTTTCCTCGAATTACCTTTCTATTTAAATTCCTTCCTCATAAATAAAAACCCCCAATAATGTAGATTTCACAATATGTTAACAATCCCCCCTAATTCGAGTGACTTTTGTCACTTTTAAACTGTTATACCCGATGTAAGATAAACATGTCAGAACTGTTATATATTTTATCAAAAATTCATTTGAGGTGAATCACCATGGAAGAATGGAAAGGATTTACAAAAGGAACATGGGAGAAGGAAGTAAATGTACGGGATTTTATTTTAAGCAACTACACTCCATATGAAGGTGATGACTCTTTCTTGGAGAGTGCTACGGTAGCTACCGATAAATTATGGGAACAGGTCATGGAGCTGACCAGCAAAGAACGCGAAAATGGCGGCGTTTTCGATATGGATACAGAAACTGTTTCTACCATAACATCCCATGGTCCTGGTTATCTGGATGAAGATCTTGAAAAAATAGTAGGTGTCCAAACCGACAAGCCGTTTAATCGTTCTTTACAGCCCTTCGGAGGCATCCGAATGGCAAAATTGGCTTGTGAAGCATACGGGTATACGTTAAGTCCTGAAATAGAGAAAATTTTCACCGATTTCCGCAAGACTCATAATCAGGGCGTATTTGATGCTTATACAGACGAAATGGTGCTTGCTCGCAAGGCTGCAATCATAACAGGCCTTCCTGATGCGTACGGCCGTGGCCGCATTATTGGGGATTATCGCCGAGTGGCTCTTTACGGAGTTGATTTCTTAATTAATGAAAAACGAAACGACCTTAAAGGGACCAGCAATGTAATGAGCGAGGACAACATGCGCCTTCGCGAGGAAATATCCGAACAGATTCGTGCACTTAAGGAATTAAAAGAACTTGCCTTGAGTTACGGCTACGATATTTCAGAGCCCGCAGCTAATACGTTTGAGGCTTTTCAATGGCTTTATTTCGGTTATCTTGCCGCAATCAAGGAACAGAATGGGGCGGCAATGAGCCTTGGAAGAGTATCAACCTTCCTGGATATTTTCATTGAACGTGATATTAATGCAGGAACAATAACAGAAAAAGAAGCACAAGAAATTGTCGACCATTTTATCATGAAACTTCGGCTCGTGAAGTTTGCCCGTACACCTGATTATAATGAATTATTTAGCGGGGACCCAACTTGGGTGACTGAATCAATCGGTGGCATGAGTACGGATGGCAGCTCTCTCGTTACAAAGAGCTCTTTCCGGTTCCTTCATACTCTTGATAATCTTGGACCAGCACCAGAGCCTAACTTAACAGTCCTTTGGTCAGCCAAGCTTCCAGAAAACTTCAAGAAATATTGTGCGAAAATGTCGATCAAAACCAGTTCCATCCAATATGAAAACGATGATATTATGCGTCCTGAATATGGTGATGATTATGGAATCGCATGCTGTGTTTCCGCGATGGAAATTGGAAAGCAAATGCAATTCTTCGGTGCGAGAGCTAACCTTGCAAAAGCCCTTCTCTATTCTATTAATGGCGGGATTGATGAAAAACTAAAAATCCAGGTTGGCCCCCAATACCAGCCGATAACTTCTGACATTCTGAACTATGAAGAAGTGATGCAAAAGTTCGACCAAATGATGGAATGGCTGGCAGGTCTCTACATCAATACCTTAAATATCATCCATTACATGCATGATAAATACAGCTATGAAAGAATTGAAATGGCTCTGCATGACACGCATATTCTTAGGACGATGGCGACAGGAATTGCCGGGCTTAGCGTTGTAGCAGATTCTCTTAGTGCCATCAAATATGGAAAAGTTAAGGTCATCCGTGATGAAAACGGAATTGCGGTTGATTTTGAAATCAGTGGAGAATACCCTAAATACGGAAATAACGATGACCGTGTGGATAGCATTGCAGTTGAAATTGTAAAGATTTTTATGAAAAAGCTGCGAAAGCACCCAACTTATCGTAATTCCCTCCATACAATGTCGATTTTAACGATTACTTCCAATGTAGTTTACGGCAAGAAAACTGGCAATACACCAGATGGGCGCAGAGCTGGCGAACCTTTCGCTCCTGGTGCCAATCCTATGCATGGGCGTGATACAAAAGGTACGCTTGCATCCCTGTCTTCTGTCGCAAAGCTTCCTTACAGCTATGCAATGGACGGAATATCAAACACCTTCTCCATCGTTCCAAAAGCTCTTGGCAAGGATGAAGAAACCCAGGTACGAAATCTTGTATCCATTCTGGATGGTTATGCCATTAAATCCGGACACCATTTAAACGTCAATGTTTTTAACCGAGAAACCCTTCTTGATGCAATGGAGCATCCTGAACTTTATCCTCAGTTAACGATTCGTGTGTCAGGTTATGCAGTCAATTTTATAAAATTAACAAAAGAACAACAGCTGGATGTAATTAACCGTACTTTCCACGAAACAATGTAGGGCAGCTTGGAATTCAATTTGCGATATTTAGGTAAAGTGAAGGGGTTTTCCAACATTTAAACCCCTTCACAAATTGAAAGGGGTTTTATCATCATGAACGGAAACATTCACTCCATTGAAACATTGGGCACGGTTGACGGACCCGGAATCCGCTATGTTGTCTTTACACAGGGGTGCCTTCTTCGCTGCCAGTTTTGCCATAATGCTGACACTTGGGAAATAGGTACAGGAAGGCAGATAACCGTTTCCGAAATCATGGATGATCTGACCTCATATATGCCCTTTATGCAAGCTTCCGGAGGCGGAATTACGGTAAGCGGAGGAGAACCTTTGCTGCAAATACCATTTCTTCTTGAATTATTTAAGGAATGTAAAAAGAAAGGCATTCATACAACGATTGACTCTTCAGGAGGCTGTTTTTCACATTCTGCACATTTTTTAAGCCAGCTCGATGAATTACTTCTCTATACAGATTTGATATTGCTGGATTTGAAGCACATTAATCGAAAAAAACATATTAGTCTTACAGGGATGGCTAATGACCACATCCTGGAATTCGCTAAATATTTATCCGCACGGAACCTCCCTGTTTGGATCCGGCATGTTTTGGTTCCGACGGTTACCGACGATATCAGTGACCTTAAAGAGCTTGGAGAATTTATCGGGACTCTGGAAAATGTTCAAAAAATTGAAATCCTTCCGTACCATAAACTCGGAGTATACAAATGGGAAGCGCTCGGACTTGAATATCCTTTAAAAAATATAGAGCCTCCTTCCGACGAAAAAACAGAGTTTGCATATAAAATGCTCACACAGCATTGGAGAAAATCCTTATAACAAAAAAATGCCAGAACGAATAATTTCTGGCATTTTTTCATTTTCGAAATTACTAATATAGATATAATGGAAAGAGGTGGTGATTAAAATGTCTTTTCCTCAAAAAAAATATAAACTTTTGCTGTTCGCTATAATAACCATTCTCATATTACTTTCGAATTTCAGCTTATATCGTGTTTCTTTCCTTAAGCCTCTACCTGAAAAGATAATCTGGGGATCTTTGATCGATTTTTTTATAATTATACCTGGAATGATCTATATTTTATATTTTAAAAATCGGTTTTCACTTCAAAAAATTGGATTTCTAATGCTGCTCGCATACTCGGCAGCGTATCTCATTATTCCTCAGAAGCTCTTACATGAGGATCATGTTGTTCCCTATTTTATTGGTGTTTGTGAAAGCTCCCTACTCATTATTGAAATTTACTTTCTCTCCCGTCTTTTAAGAAAACTGCCAGCTTTTATAAGTTCACTTCGAACCTTAAATAAGCAGAGTTCCTATTTAATCTATAATTATAGAAACACTGCAGCCCGTTTTTTTCCAGGCAGTAAAATGGGGGAAATTTCTGTGACTGATTTTTCCTTGTTCTATTATGCTCTTTTTTCCTGGAGAAAAAAGATTAAAATTCATACTGGCCAGGTATTTTCCTTTCACAAAAAAACGAGTGGCATAGCCCTCTACATCATGCTAATTCATGCAACTGCCATTGAAACGATTGGCCTTCATTATTTTTTACATCAATGGAATCCTCTTGCTTCCTATATTTTGTTGTTCCTAAATATATATGGCTTCCTATATTTTCTGGCAGAGATTCAGACGCTCCGTCTTTCTCCCTTCTGGATTACAGAGGATTTATTAATATTGCAGGCAGCTTCGAAGGGTATGGAAGTTCCTATTCATGATATTCAGGACATATTCTCTTATACAGGTCCAGAGAAAATTAGCAGCAAGGAATACAATATGTTGTTCGATGCTAGGGCGATCGATTTTATCCAGGAAAAACCGCAATTTGAAATCAAATTAACAAAACCGCATCCAATATATTTCATGTACGGTTTTCAACGCAAAGTTGACCGAATTATTTTGTCCGTCGATGATCCACATGCTTTTAGCCAGCAATTGAAACAAAAAATATACTGCTTTCATGCCGATTCGAGATAGAATCGGTTTTTTAGAGTTCCTATGATAATTCACGAATCTATTTCTTTTATTTCCTATTATATTAAATTGATTCTTAACCTCTTCTCCTTTATACTCAAATCATCGGCAAAAAAGCGAGGTGAATGATTTTTTGTTTCAAGTATTAATTGATTTGGCAGATATTAATGCATTGACTGCAGTTTATATAAGCATATATATCGGGATGACCATAAAGCTTTTATGGGCATGGAATGTTGAATGTTCCTTTTTTGTGAATATCTCTGATACCGGAAGCACAAAAATCATTCATCCCTCATTTTTTTATACGAAAAAAAGTCATTATCATGTTAATACTATTTTAATGTGGATAATAAAGTATATTCGTAGAAAAAAGAGTTCTCAGGATGATCCGGAACACAGCCCTCCTTACTTTTATTTTTAATATATACTTTACACAATTCAGGAGGAAATATGAAAATCAAACGTTCACTTACTTTAATATCATTATTAACACTCACTACCGTTCTTCTTTCAGCCTGCCAGTCTTCTAATGGTAAAGGCGGAGGAGGCTTCTTCCACCACTACCTTGTAGAGCCATTTATTTCAGCAATCCACGGGCTTGCGGGATTAATGGGAGGAAATTATGGTCTTTCTATTATCGTGATAACACTGCTCATCAGGCTGGTATTGATGCCACTGATGCTTAGACAATATAAAAACCAAATGGCGATGAAAGAAAAAATGGATGTTCTGAAGCCTGAAATGGATGCCATCCAGAAAAAGATGAAGGCTGAAAAAGATCCTAAGAAAAAGCAGGAACTACAGCAGGAAATGATGGGGCTGTATCAAAAGCATGGTGTTAATCCTCTGAATATGGGCTGTCTGCCAATCCTTATTCAAATGCCAATCTTAACTGGATTTTATTATGCCATTCGCGGTAACGCAGAAATCGCTTCTCATTCTTTTTTATGGTTCAGCCTTGGAAAACCCGACATTGTGATTACGATTATTGCCGGTCTAATTTATTACCTTCAATTTAAAGTATCTCAATCCAGCATGCCCGCCCAGCAGCAGGAACAGATGAAATACATGGGACTATTATCTCCTATAATGATTGTGATGTTCTCTTTAAAAGCACCTGCAGCATTGCCGCTATATTGGGCAGTTGGGGGAACATTCCTGACAATTCAAACTTTAGTCAGCAGAAGACTTTATCAGAGCAAAAAAGTACCAGAAGTGCAGACTAGTAAAAAATAATTATATATGACCAACAAAAAAGCATCTTAATCAGATGCTTCAGACTGTAGACAAACTCTTTCGAGTTGCCTGCAGTCTTTTTTCTTTTAAAATGTTATTAAGTAAAAGACTCGTTGATTTCCGCTGCGGGTGGACGCTTTCCGCGGGGCGGGCGGTGAGCCTCCTCGCCGCTAAAAGCGGCTGTGGGGTCTCACCTGTCCCGCTGATCCCGCAGGAGTCGCCACCCTCCGCTCCAATCAACTGGGTTTCAGGCACTTCTTTTTAAAACGCCTATGAGGGAAACTACGATGATGACTAAGAACCAACCCAACGAACGTAATCAAATAGAGATGCTGACGATTGATCACCTGATCCCTGAAGACCATCTGGTCCTTAATCTCGAGCCGACCATTGACTTCTCTTTTATTTATCCATTGGTGGAGCACCTCTATTCGGGGGTTGGCCGTCCAAGTATCGATCCAGTCGTTTTGTTCAAGATGGTCTTCATCCAATACATATTTGGCATCCGGTCCATGAGCCAGACTATTAAAGAAAATGAAACGAACGTGTCCTACCGTTGGTTCCTTGGGTTTGGCTTCTACACAGATGTCCCTCATTTCTCAACCTTCGGTAAGAATTATGAACGCCGTTATCAGGATTCCGAGGTGTTTGAACAGATCTTCTACCGCATCCTGGATGAAATCATGGAAAATAGGTTGTTGTCTGCTGACCATGTATTTGTGGACTCCACCCATGTATAGGCGAGTGCCAACAAACGCAAGTTTGATAAGAAAGTCGTCCTCATGGAAGCGCGAGCTTATGAAGAGAAGCTTCAGTTAGAATTGAACCTGGACCGGGAGGAACACGGGAAAAAGCCCTTCCCTCCCGAGAAGTTCAAGAAGGTAGAATGGAAGGAAATCAAGGAGAACACGACGGCCCTGAGAGCGGCTATTATGTAAAGGATGAACGCACCAAACAGTTTTGCCTATTCCTTTCACGCTGCCAAGGATGAAAAGGGGTTTGTATTGGGCAGCGTGGTGACACCGGGGAATGTCCATGACAGCCATCTCTTTCAGCCGCTTGTTGAGAAGATTATAGAAAAGATTGGGAAGCCACTCGCTGTCGCAGCCGATGCAGCCTACAAGACACCTGCAATCACAAACTATCTCTTCGAGAACCAGATGCTTCCTGTCCTCCCGTACACACGCCCCAAAACAAAGGACGGTTTCTTCCGCAAGAGTGACTATGTATATGATGAGCATTACAACTGCTACATTTGGCCAGAAGGGCAGACATTGAATTACTCGACTACCACGAAGGAAGGATAAAGGATATCGATAGTATAAATCGCACCCGTCTGTCTGTGCAGCCTGCCCGTTTATTAGCCAATGTACGGAGAGTAAGAATCATCAGAAGCTCATACAGCGCCATATCTGGGAGGCATACTTGGAAGATGCGGTACATGCACGGCACACGCATGAGTAAAACAAATATATGCCAAACGCAAGGAAACGATCGAACGTGTCTTTACGGATGCGAAGGAAAAGCATGGCATGCGATGGACAACCCTTAGTGGGCTAAAAAAATTATCCATGCAGGCGATGCTTACGTTTGCTGCCATGAATCTGAAGAAACTGGCAACTTGGATATGGCAGGTGCCTAAAAAGGCGCACCAAAGCACTAAAGCACCAATGATCAGGTTTATCGTTCTGATGGTAACGGTACTAGTAGATTGGAGCGGAAGGTGCTTGACTCCTGGGGGATCAGCGTTCCAGGCGAGACCCCGCAGGCGCTCCCTTGCGCCGAGGAGGCTCGACGAACGCCCCCGGAAAGCAAGCACCTGGAGTGCAAATCACACCATCCAAATGAATTTTTTGAAAAAATCAAAGGCAGCGAGAGTTGTCTCGCTGCTTTTGTCGACAATCTGAAGCATCTTAATCAGATGCTTTTTTGTTATTAAATCCACATGCAGTTAATTCATCCTTAAAGATTCATGTATAGTTTTTCACGAAAATGGAAAGCTATCCATGATGATAAACGATAAGGAGTGAATTTCGAATGAAACTTAAGATATTTCTGTTTGCCATCCTTTTGTTTAGTGTTTATTTAACGGGATGTGCAAGAAATAATGCAAGTGATGAAGCAGGCAATCGCAATCGAAACGGAATGGAACCAACCAAGGTAAATTACAATACAAGAGATGCGGTTCCTCGCGTTACAGATGTCAGAAATAACAACCGTACAAATAATACGACAACAAGAATGGAAGTGGCCGATCGTGCTGCTGAAAAAATTTCATCCATGCCAGAAATTGATCGCGCAAACGTGATTGTAACTGATAATAATGCGTATGTTGCAGCAAAATTGGATCCTTCCACAAAGCACCTAACAAATAAAACGGAAAGCAAAATTTCCGATCAAGTAAAATTGGTTGACCCTGATATTGACCGAGTTTTCGTTTCAGTCAATCCTGATTTTTATGATCATATGAACGAATATGCAGATGATATAAGATCGGGACGTCCTGTTTCAGGGTTTTTCGAAGAATTTTCTCAAATGATCCAAAGAATGTTCCCTGACGTTAAATAACTTTATCTGAAAGGCTGCCATTAAAAGTCGTTGATAACGATCATTTAAAGCAGCCTCTTCCCTTTTTTCTATTTTAATTTTTCTATTAAAGCCTTTTTCACCTCGGCCATTCTTCTTTGATGATGCTATAAACCACAGTATTGCGAATATAACCATCTGCAAGGACACGGTCTTGACGGAGTATTCCCTCTTTGATCGCTCCCAGTCGGGAGATTGCCTGCTGAGATCTTATATTTCTTGAGTCTGTTTTTAAGTGGACACGATTAAATTGGAATTTTTCAAATGCATGCTTTAACATTAAAAACTTACATTCCGTATTCACCCTTGTTCTCCAAACATCGGGGTGATACCATGTCCAGCCTATTTCAAGGTTTTTATTTGCTTGAGAAATGTCCAAATACCTTGTACTGCCCAAAATACGATGATTTTTTTTGTCAAAAACAACAAATGGATACTGATTTCCTTTTTTCCTTTCTTCCACTGCCATGATTATGGCTTTTTCCATCTCTGCCTTTGACCGTATTTTACTGGCCATATAGGACCAAATTGCTTCTGGTTCCGCCGCCTGCCACAGACCGTCCAGATGTCCGATTTCCATTGCTCTTAGGTAAACTGTTTCTCCTTCTAGATTGAATAATTGGTCCCATACCTTCACACTGATCCCTCCAAAAACATTTGTATTGATCGTTCATTAGCCAAAAAAGACTGCCAGCTCTGTGCTGACAGTCTTCGGTTACGCGTCCTGGAAGTAATCCTTATAAAAGCCGCCTACTTTTCCAGAATTGTCGATGATAAAATAAAATTCTTCTGTTTCATTTTTCACATCGTATACAGTTCCTGCTGTTAAAGCTTGGTTCACAATATACTTTTCAGCATCGGTATGAATACATTTTACTTTTTTTATGGTTTCACGATCATGCCAGTTTAAATGAATCATGTGCTTCCACCTTTCACTAATATCAATCTTTAGTATAAGGAATGAAGCTGTTCCTCCGCAACTAAATTCAATTTGGGTTTTTTAAAAAACGGCAGTTTTGTTTTCTTCTTAATCCAATTTATTTTTTCCTGTTCAAAGGTTAGCATTGCACCTGTAAGCACATTTTTAAGAGTAACATATGTTTTATCACAAATTGTGTCTAATCGGATAAACTGCAGGTTTTCATATCGTTCCTGATTATAGGCTAGTTCGTAAAAGCCATTATCCAATGATATTTTCATTTTGCATACCTTCTTTCTAAGATGATGGCAATATGTATTTACCACGATGTCTGCTTGTTTCAAACATCTCTTATTGCCTTTATAAGAAAAATGGATATGTCTCCAAAATAACAAAGAAAAAAAGACAGAGCGTCTCTGTCTTTTACTGGCACTTGCAGTGAGAAAAATGGGAAAATAGAGGAATCCTGCAATATGCTGATTTTTTTCTAGCCTTCTCATACCAGGAATATTTTTCTATTTCTTTAAACATTTCCTCCCTATGTTTTTGGATCATTTGCTCAATATATATATTTGTTCGAACATATGAACCTCTCCTTCCGTTACTGTTTTATCTTCCTCTTTATTTTATAAAAAGCAGGAATCGTAAACATTATCGGAAAGTTGGATTTCATATCCTTCTTAAGACCGAAAAAGGTCTGAAGCTTATCAAGTTGTCTTTATACCATTAGCAATTCCTTTGGCTTGCTCCCGAAGAAGGAACTTTTGTATTTTACCTGATGCTGTCATTGGATAAGCAGTAGTGAATTCTATATATCTTGGTATTTTATGCTTAGATATTTTCCCATGACAATAGGCACGAATTTCTTCTTCTGTGATGCTCTCACTCTCTTTCGGAATGATCCACGCCATCACTTCTTCACCATAAACAGCATCTGGCACGCCGACAACCTGGACATCCAGAACTTTTGAATGCGTATAAAGAAACTCCTCAATCTCGCGGGGATAAATATTCTCTCCTCCCCTGATGATCATATCCTTTAATCTGCCTGTAACTTTGCAGTAGCCATCTTCATCCATCACTGCAAGATCGCCTGTGTGCAGCCACCCATCTCTATCAAGGGCTCACGCGTCGCATCCTCGTTTTTATAATAGCCCTTCATCACATGGTACCCTCTTGTACAAAGCTCACCCTGGACTCCACGGGGAACCTCACGATTGCTTCCTGGTTCAACAATTTTCACTTCAACATTTGGCAGTGCTTTCCCTACTGATTCAACCCGCAGTTCAATTGGATCATCGGTCCTGGTTTGTGTAATAACGGGAGATGCTTCAGTTTGTCCATAGGCAATCGTAATCTCTGAAGCTCCCATTTTTTCAATAACTGCTTTCATTACCTCTATAGGACAGTTAGAGCCCGCCATAATGCCCGTTCTTAAAGAAGATAAATCATACTTATCGAAATCCGGATCATTTAGTTCAGCAATAAACATAGTTGGAACACCGTGCAGCTGTACATTTTTCATCCTGTACAGTTTTTAATACCTTTTTAGGGCTGAACTCCTGGACTGGTACCATTGTGGCTCCAACAGATACACATGCCATTGTACCAAGTACACATCCAAAGCAATGGAAAAATGGAACAGGGATACATAAACGGTCTTCCTTTGTCAGCTTCATGCAGCTGGCGATATTATATCCATTATTCACAATATTAAGGTGGGTCAGCATGACTCCCTTCGGAAATCCTGTTGTTCCGCTTGTATACTGCATATTTATTACATCTTCAGGTTCCAATGACTCCATTCGTTCATCGAGTTCCAAATCCGAGACTCCTTCCCCAAGAAGAATCAGATCAGCCCACGAATATGTACCAGGATATTTTTTCTCTCCTAAAACGATAACATTTTTAAGAAATGGCAAGCGACTGCTTTGAAGCTTTCCTGGTTCTGTCGTCTTAAGTTCCGGTGCGATTTCATAAAGCATCTCAATGTAGGAAGAATCCTTCCACTGATCCATTAAAATAATCGTTGTTGAATCGGATTGTCTTAATAGATATTCTAATTCAGAGGTACGGTAGTTTGTATTGACAGTTACAAGCACTGCTCCCATCTTTCCTGTGGCAAATTGCGTGGTAAGCCATTCCGGAGTGTTTGTGGACCAGGCTGCAATATGCTCTCCCTTTTCCAATCCGAGCTTGATCAGCCCTTTTGCGGTCTTTCGACAGTAATCATCAAACTCGCTATAGGTCAGCCTTAAGTTTCTGTCAGCATAAACAACTGCTTCGTGGTCTGGATGAAGCTTAGCCTTTTCCTCCAACAATTTTCCAATTGTTATTTTCAATATTGACGACATCCTTTCAATCCTCCCTAAGACTGATACACAAATGGTAAATATAGCGCTTACACACAAATGTTACCACATTTATATGAATATTCAATATTTTTAGATTTCAATATTATATTTTATACATAAGTATCTCTCATAAAAGTAATTGGTTCAGTTAAAGGAGGGTTGAAGCTAATCAAAAAAGGCCTTTCTCCTTTACGTTTATAAATATTTTTCAACGTTGCGTTTTCATTGGCATTACAAAAAATTATTTCTGTACGCCCAACCATGATGGCTGCCTGTCCAGGTTGGTTTAGGTTTTCAGTCTTTGGTAAATTAACCTGTACATTTAAAAGATTTGCCCAATCCTCTGCCGTTCTAAGAAAATCATGTACTACATAGTGAATAGCGTTTATGGAGGCTTTTTCCTGTTCATCAGTCCAAACCCCCTGTTTCTTAAACTCCTCCCGCCTGTCATGATCACTTTGCTCCCATTCAATAAAAAAAGGATAAGGTAGTCCTGTTGGTGAAAAAACAAAGAGCATTTTCCACCGAATTGTCAGTCCATCACTTCTTATCCTTTCTCCTTTATAGATTTCCGAAGCTGTGTATCCTTTCATTTCTATGTTTTTCTTTAATGAGTGAATATCAGTAGTTCGAAAACAGATTTGACCAAGTCCTTCATATTTTCGAAGATTTTCCACCAAATGTTTGATTAAGGGATTGTCACTTCTTTTGGCTGTCTTATTACATTGGACTGAAAGGAATTCAATATAAGAAAGTCCGAAATAGATGAGGCTGTTATACGTTCCCCAATCTCCATGGCTGCCACCCCTGATTCCTTTAAGATTGAAATTCCTCCAATAGTCAATTATCTCTGACGGATCACTTTTGACAAAATTTACAATATGGTCTAATTTAAGTTCGTCCATTTATGTCGCTCCCTTCATATAGAGGTATTTCGGTTTAATTTATTTTCCATCTTAAAAGATTACTACTATTTTTTAAAGGAGATTTTTAAAGAACAAGTCCTACAATAGTCCTTTTTTAAAAAAGTTTTTAAAAAAGGGTTTTCAAATAGTAAAAAAACCATTACACTAGTAAAAACTGAATATTCAATCCACTTTTCTTAAGGAGGAATGCAAGTTGAGAATTATGAGTAACGAACAGTTAGTCGTATCGTATCGAGATGCATTAAAGACCGGAAATGAAAAGGAATGGATTAAAATTTTAAAGGATGAAATACAGCGCCGAGGATTAAGGCCATTTAAAAATCGTTAATTTGCTATCGCCAAGTGAGTACAAAACCGCCGAAAATTTCGGCGGTTTTTAAATTACAATCTCCAGAGTCTCTGCCCTTTCTGTTCAAAGCCGCTTGAATAAAATGAAAGAACCACAACACATTTCGGGTTGTGGTTCTTTTCTATTATCCTTCTAGCAGTAATGAGTCCGGATCTTCAAGCAGCTCCTTAACTTTTGCTAAAAAGCTGACCGCTCCCTTACCATCCACGATTCGATGGTCATAGGAAAGGGCTATATACATCATAGGACGGTTTTCCATACGCTCTTGGTCTATTGCAACCGGGCGAAGCTGGATTTTATGCATTCCTAGGATCCCTACTTGCGGCCCATTTAAGATCGGAGTTGAAAGCAGGGAGCCAAAAACCCCGCCATTTGTTATCGTAAAGGTTCCACCCTGTAGGTCTTTTAACGATAACTTATTCGTCCGAGCTTTCTCGGCCAAATCTGAAATATCCTTTTCAATTTCTGCAAAAGACTTTCGGTCTGCTTCTCTCACCACCGGAACGACAAGTCCTTCTTCAGCCGCGACCGCAATTCCAATATCATAGAATTTTTTCACCAAAAGTTCTTCACCTTGAATTTCTGCATTTAAATATGGATATTTTTTCAACGCAGCAACCACAGCTTTAGTAAAAAAAGACATAAATCCAAGCCGCACATCATGTTCTTCAAAAAATTTATCCTTCCTCTTTTTACGGAGGTTTAGTACTTCTGTCATATCCACTTCATTGAAAGTGGTAAGCATGGCTGCTGTCTGTTGGACTTCTACCAGTCGTTTAGCAATCGTCTGGCGCCTTCTTGACATCCGTTCGCGGACCACATTTTTTGTTTCTGTATTTTCAGTCTGAAAAGACGGCTTTGGAGGCTGAACACTTTTCGATTCCGCACCCCCATTTATTTGGTAAGATTCTATATCCTGCTTGCGAACCCTCCCTAAAGGGTCCTTGACAGAGACCTCACTTAATTCAATCCCTTTCTCTCTGGCAAGCTTTCTTGCAGCGGGTGATGCAATTGTACGATGTTTTGCATGTTCAGAAGTATTCTCAGATGTAATTTGCTCGACAGCTTTTTCTTCACTTTTATGTTCCTCTTGTCGGGGCGGCTCTGTTTTTGATTCTGGCTTAGATTCTTCAGTTGAGGTATTTGGCTTCGTTCCTTCCTGCCCTTCCTCACTTACGATGGCTATCGTGTCGCCAACCTTGACGGTATCGCCTTCACTAAATTTTAACTCCGTCAGCGTTCCAGAAAAGTCAGAGATAATTTCAACATTTACTTTATCTGTTTCTAATTCAACCAGATACTCACCTTTTTGTACTTGGTCACCCTTTTTCTTTAGCCATTGGGCAATCGTACCTTCTGTAATAGACTCTGCTAACTCGGGAACTTTAATTTCAGCCATTATCCTGACTCCCTTCTTTGCTTTTTTCTAGTGCTGCCTGGATTATTGTATTTTGTTCGAGCTTGTGTACATATGGATCACCTTCCGCTGGACTTGACCTGCGCCTGCGGCGAATATATTTAACTTTTATTCCGTGTGGAGCGATTTCCTGAATACGAGGTTCCACAAAGTTCCATGCCCCCATATTTTTGGGCTCTTCTTGCATCCAATAAATTTCCTTGAGGTTCGGGTATCTATTAAAAATGCTATTGAGCATCTCCATTGGAAAGGGATAGATCTGCTCAATCCGCAAAAGATGCAGCCAATCAAAACCATCGGATGTCTTTAATTTCTCAGTCAGGTCAATAGCGATTTTACCGGAGCATAAAATAATTCTTTCTACTTTTTCATGCTCAAGACCAAGACCTGGCTGCTCAATAACCGGCAAAAATTCACCTTCTGCAAAATCTTTGATTTTGGATGCAACAATCTGGTTGCGGAGCAGACTCTTAGGTGACATGATTACCAGTGGTCTCACTTCTTCTTTCATTAGAATACCTGCCTGGCGCCTTAGGATGTGAAAATATTGTGCCGAGGAGGTCAGATTGGCTACTGTCCAGTTGTTTTCAGCTGCCGATTGAAGGAAGCGTTCAACTCTGCCACTTGAATGTTCAGGTCCCTGGCCTTCGTACCCATGGGGAAGCAGGATAACGAGACCTGACTTCTGGCCCATTTTGCTCGGCCTGCTGCAATAAATTGATCAAAGATGACCTGAGCAGCGTTGGCGAAATCTCCATACTGTGCCTCCCAAATGACAAGTGTCTCAGGGGCATAAATGTTATATCCATATTCAAAACCCACAACTGCGGCTTCAGTCAAAGGGCTATTATAAACTGCAAATGAAGCCTTAGCCTGAGAAAGGTGCTGCAGAGGCGAAAATATCTCACCCGTTTCACTGTCATGAAGGACAAGATTGCGCTGGGCAAAGGTCCCTCTTTCCGAATCCTGCCCTGAGAGGCGGATAGGCGTCCCATCTTCCAAAATAGACGCAAATGCGAGTGCTTCGGCCAACCCCCATTCTACCGTTCCGTTATCACTAAAGGTCTCAGCTCTTCTTCTCAAGATCCTTTCCAGTTTAGTAAAAACTCTGAACTGCGTTGGCCAGTTTAACAATTCATCATTTATTGATTTCAATCTTTTAACTGGAACAGCGGTATTGATTTCAGGAAACCCTTTTTCAACCAGTTCAGGAGGTTCAGGAATCTTTACGGCTTTCTCTTCCTTTGGAGGCACTTTTTCATAGGCGTCCTCTAATTTCTTCGAAACTTGCTTCACCAATTCCGCGTATTGGGACTCGGATAAAATCTTATCAGCAATTAATTTTTTTGAATAAATTTCTTTTATGGTGGGATGCTGATTTACTTTGTTATACATTAATGGGCTTGTGGTCATAGGTTCGTCCATTTCGTTATGTCCATAACGGCGATAACCCACAAGATCTATTAAAAAATCCTTTTGAAATGCAATACGGTACTCTACTGCCAAAAGAGCAGCTGCCAGGCAATCCTCAGGTTTGTCGGCATTCACATGGAGGATAGGAATCTCAAACCCTTTTGCCAAATCACTTGCATAAAGTGTTGATCGGGAATCGGCGGATTCAGTTGTAAAACCAATTGTATTATTTGAGATGATATGAATGGTTCCACCCGTCCGATATCCTTTTAGACGGCTTAAATTCAAGGTCTCGGCAACAATTCCCTCACCTGGGAATGCTGCATCGCCATGGATTAACAAAGCGAGGGACGCTTTAGGATTTTCTCCAGGTTCCCCCGGTTGCTCTCTTTCTTCCTGTGCAGCCCTAGTAAAGCCTTCAACAACCGCCCCAACGAATTCAAGATGGCTTGGATTATTTGCAAGCGTTATTTTAGCCCGTACGATGTTTTCTTCTTTAATTTGACGATTCAAACCAAGATGGTATTTTACATCCCCTGTCCAGCCATAATTTATTCCGCTGGATCCTTCAGAAGGGACTAACTCTTTGTTGGGCGCATGCTGGAATTCAGAAAATATTTTTTCATATGGTTTACCCAGTACATGGCGAAGACATTTAATCGTCCGCGGTGGGCCATCCCAATGTTAACTGTTTCCGCTCCATCATGGACAGCTTCATAAATCATTTCGTCCAGCATTGGAACCATTACATCCAAGCCTTCTATAGAAAATCTCTTTTGCCCTACAAATGTGCGGTGAAGAAACTTTTCAAATTCCTCTACCTCCATTAATCTCTTTAAGAGGCTTACTTTCTTTTCTTTAGAAAGCTGTTTGAATAACAAACCGCTTTCAATTTTTTGCTGCAGCCAATTTTTCTCTGCCGGGCTGTGTACATGATGAAATTCGAACGCTATTGAACCTGTATAAATCTTTTTTAAATATTCATACGCATCATGTGCATTTTCGAGAGGAACAGACGAATCCTTGCACAGTATGCTTGCAGGCAGCAGCTTTAAATCTTCCTTGCTTAGACCGTAAAATTCCAATGTGAGAATTTCCTGTGCTTTCCTCTCATTCCCTAAAGGATAAATCTTCGCTTCTAAATGCCCATAGGAGCGTATGTTTTCACCAAGCCTTGCGGCAGCAAGCATTTTTTCAGCATCAACTGTTTGCTGCCCGTGCATTGGTTGAAATGCCTGAAGGTTAGCAGCAGTTTCTTTTTTTCTTCCAAACTTCCTGGATTAAATTGTTCAAAAATTGCTCTCATTTCTCCATCTACCGAGTCGGGATCCTGCAAGTAGAGCTCATAAATCCCCATCACATAACCAAGATTCGGCCATAAAAACTTTCCAGAAATTCCTGGATATTTGATGCTGGCAGCCTCATATCAATCACCCCTTCAATATGTATAATATCAGCCTTAATACTATTACCCTTTCAGTCAAAAAAGTAACAAAACTCTGACTTAAATCTTTATATTTTTAGTTTTTTTCTCGATAAGTATGTTTAAAATATTAAAATGTTCAAGCTGATTTGTTGGGGGTTATTCACTAGGTATTAAATTCTAATTTCCTAAGCAAAGAAAAAAGCCGGCAGTTACCGGCAAATTAGTGTCATTATTTAATTGGAAGATAGATGGTCACGATCGTTCCAGAACCTTCTTGGCTGTCAATGAAAATATGGCCATTATACTTTTCGACTAATCTCTTCGCAATGGACAGCCCCAATCCAGTCCCTCCACTTTCCCTGCTTCTGGCTTTGTCAATACGATAAAAGCGGTTAAACACTTTAGAAACATGTTCTGGAGGAATTCCAATTCCATTATCTTTAACGGCCAGACATATGGAATTACTGTCTTGTTGTGCAGAAACAAGAATTTTTTTATCAATATGTGAGTATTTTATCGAGTTGTCTACCAAGATAATTAAAATTTGCTGCAGATGCTCAGGTGAAATCCAAATAGCCTCCAACGGTCCCTTTATGTCTAAAAAGAATTCAAAATCATCCCGCAGAACTTCAAAATTTTTAATCACCTGGCGAATCACCAATTCAATATCTACTTTTTCAATCTGAGTAATCATCCGAGTGTTTTCTGCCCTGGTTAACTCCAGCAAGTCAACGACAAGCTTTTTTAATCTCGATAACTCCTGGAGGGATGCTGCAAGGGACTCTTCAAGAATTGCCTCATCCTTCTTCCCCCAGCGATTCAACAATGACACATGACCTTCAAGAATCGAGATGGGCGTTCTTAGCTCGTGAGAAGCGTCTTCGATAAACTGTTTCTGCTGCTTAAATGAATGTTCAATTTCATCCATCATCTCATTAAAGAGATTCGATAAATCTGAAAGTTCATCTCTGCCTCCACTAATAGCCATTCTTTCCTGAAAACCATTTTTCTTAATTTTTTTCATCGCAAATGCTAAATCTCTTATAGGCTTTAAAAACTGTCTGGCAAGGACATATCCACTCAAAGCACTTAATAATATCGCGGCGGTACCAAAACTGGTCATTAACATGAACAGATGGCCCATCATTTTATTATAGGAGGTTAATTCTCTCACAATTTCAATCGTGCCTTTAAAATTAGAACTATTAATCGGCGATCTTGCCACAATCGTTTCATTATCTTCCGATTTAATATGATCCACTGTTTTAATACTTGCGGATACAGGCTCTAAAGTAGGAAAGTCTCCATTTTTATCTGATACAATAATCTTGCCCTTTTTGTCGTAAACTCGTATCAGCTGATTTTTGTCGTTAAGTTTTTTAAGCAGATCATCATTTTTCTCAATATAATTTTCGGTTAGTCGATTATCTTTTTCTTTATAAAAAGTAGTAATTTCGGAAAGTGTTCTGTGTACGATTGTTTCTTCACGTTTTAACATCCAATTGGACACCATATGATATTCCAGGAAGTTAAAAAGGAAAAAAATGAAAAAAATAGCAGCGGAACCGCTAAACATCAGTTTTGAACGCCAGGAAAATTTGTGAATAAATGAGCCAGCCCTACCCATTATCTCATCACATATCCAGTTCCGCGTACGGTTTGGATATAACTCGTTTCATTTTGTTCATCGATCTTATTTCGCAAATAACGGACATAAACGTCCACAACATTTGTTTCAACACCTGTATTGTATCCCCAAACCTTATCGAGGAGCACTTCTCTGGTCAGGACAATATTTATATTGCTCATAAAAACCACCAGTAAATCAAATTCTCTTTTAGTCAGCGCGATGACTCGCTCACCCTTTTTAACTATACATGATTCCAGTTCTATCGTTAGTTCCTTAAAAGCAAGCACTGTTAAATCATCCGAAGATAGCCGTTCCATTCTCCTGAAAATGGAACGCAGTCGTGCAAGCAATTCTTCAATGGCAAATGGCTTAATGATATAATCGTCTGCTCCGCTGTCAAGACCGGATACACGGTCGAGCACATTATCCCTGGCAGTCAGCATGATAATGGGGAGTGTTTTTTTTATCTGCCGTATTCGTCTGCATACCTCCAGGCCGTTTAACTCTGGCAGCATCAAATCAAGGAGTACGGCATCCCATTCTTCGGCAATAGCAGAATCTAACCCACTTCTCCCATCTGGACAAACCTTAGTTTCATATCCTTCATATTGCAATTCAAGTTCAACGAATCTTGCAAGGTTTTTTTCGTCTTCTATAATTAAAATTTTTGTCATCAAATTTCACTCTCGTCTTTTGACATGATGGTCCTTTTACTTATTTTAACTTATGTTTATCATGAATAAAATCAAAGAAGGCATGTAAAATTTCTACTGATTGAAATGACATTAAAGAAAATGCCGTAATCGCAAAAAAAACAATTGGAATAATTCGAATCCACATCATTTTCCTTCCTCCTTTTGAGTGAACCATTCAACTCCAAAAAATGTTCAGTCAGAAAATAATTGGGATAAAATCAAATGTTTTTATAGATAGATTGTTCTTTATCATACCGGCAAATCTTTAAACAATGATGAAAGTAAAATGAGAATTCACTGAGAAGTATTAAAAAAAAACACATGTCATAAGACATGTGGAAAAAGGGAGAACCTTCATTATTGGTTAGACAGATTTTACAGCAGCAACACAAATCGTGCCTGAGCAATAATGAATTAAGTTATCGATAACTGACATGGAAGTTCTCCAAAAATTTATTTATACAATCAAATCGTAACGAGATTTAGGGAAAAGCTCATGAGAACATCATTAAAATTCCATTAGAAATCATTTTTCTGCAAGCTGATAAGGATGCAATGATTGTTTTCCCAATAATAATGTAACTTTTTCAGCGGCTTCTTCATGGCTTAATGAAAAAACATCGAAGAATTCACCTTCATATTCCTGGAGTTTATGGTCATATCTAGGGTCATAATAATCTTTAAGCAAGGTTTCAATCAAATCTTCATATTTCCTTTGTTCGAGTGATTCTCTTAAAGCTGACTTTAAATCTTCTCCTTTTAGCCTTCTAAATACCTTTTCCATTCCAGCTTCAATTTTTTCGTGATACCAGCTTTCACCTTCAAAAGGTTCAATATACTCATTGGCTATATGCTTTATTCTTTCTTCCAGTGAAGTGGATAAATAAATATGTATTCCAGTCCGCTTTTTTTCCATTAATTCATCTGGCTGTGCGGCCTTGCCAATCCGCTTGCTTTCTGCTTCCATGATGAAATAAGAGGTGCCTTTTAGTTCCTGTAGCCGCTTAAATAAAAGGGAATCAAACGTTTTTTGATTGTGGCCTCTCCCAGCCCGATGGTACCAAAAATGGAACCTCTGTGGCCAGCCATCCCTTCAAGATCCAATACTGGATATCCCTTATCTTCCAATATTTTTAGAACTTCTGTCTTTCCTACTCCGGTTAAACCGTGTAGGACGACAGCCCGATCAGGAAGCAGTTCCGGAATCTCCTTTAGGATACCTTGGCGATACGCCTTATACCCTCCGACCAGACGTTTGGCATTTAAACCGGAAAACTCGAGGAAGGCAGTGACGGCTTTACTTCGATTCCCCCCACGCCAGCAGTGAATGACGGGGATTTCATCCTTGGCAGTTTTCTTTATCTCCTTGAGAAGCGATGGAAGTTTTGGTGAAACCAATTCCATTGCACGCCATTTCGCAGCACCCTGCCCTTCATTTTTGTAAATAATCCCAATTTCCACTCGTTCATCATCTGTAAATAGTGGGATATTGATCGATCCAGGAATCGCACCGTCTTTATATTCAATGGGAGAACGCACATCAATGATTACTGGATTATTTTTATTTAATAGTTCTTCTACTGTTATTTCTCGCAATTTAAACTAGCTCCTTAAAGCTTGATTTTATTAATTTACTCTTTTCATTTTATAGGAAAAACACTATCTTGAAAACATTCATCCACTTACTTACTATTATTAGGAGTTTAGACACACCAAGTTAAAGCTAAACAAAAAACTGCCCAAGTCAAGGGCAGTTCCAAATGGAAATCAACTTATGGATAGATCTTCCTGTAATACAGAAATTAATCTCTTCATTGCCTCCAAATCATTTTTCTCAAATAACTCAACAATTTTACTGCCCACCACTACACCATCACAATAGGATGATAGCTCCTTAATTTGTTCCTCATTTGATATTCCGAAGCCTGCGAGGACAGGAATAGAACTAATCTCGTTAACAGTTTTCAAGAAGCTTTTCAATTCAATTCCATATTCCTTCCTTTCACCCGTAATTCCTTTAACGGTTACGGTATATAAAAATCCTTTCCCCAGTTTAGAAATCATTGAAATTCGTTCTAACGGTGTAGACATAGTAACAAGCCTAATCAATTCAATATTCACTTCATTCAGAAATGGAACAATCAGATCTTCTTCCTCAATCGGCAGATCAGGAATAATACATCCATCGATGCCTGCCTCCTGTATGTCATTTACAAATTGCTCAATTCCATATGAAAATACCGGATTTAAATAGGTCATCAATAACAGAGGAACAGAAATCTTGGTCCTTGCTTTTTTTATTTCATCTATGACGGTTCTCAAGCTTGTTCCATTTTTAAGTGATCTTATTCCTGCCTGTTGTATAACCGGTCCATCCGCGACTGGATCAGAAAAAGGAATACCCACCTCTATTGCAGCCGCACCCAAATTTTCAAGAATTAACAGCCTTTCATTCAAGCTGCCTAAACCGCCATCACCTGCCATTAGGTAAGGAACAAATGCTTTTCTGTTTTTTTCTTTTAGTTCTATAAATGTTTTTTCAATTCGGTTCATTGATTATTCATCCCCTTCAATCTGTTTCTTACGGAATCCACATCTTTATCTCCTCTTCCGGATAAACAAATGACAATCGATTCTTTTTCATCCATTTGAGCTGCTAGCTTTAAAGCAAATGCAACTGCATGAGCACTTTCGAGAGCAGGGATAATCCCTTCAAGCTGTGCCAATAGTTGGAAGGCATCCAGCGCCTCCATGTCTGTAATCGAATGATACTCCACCCTGCCGCTTTCTTTTAAATAACTGTGCTCTGGTCCGACACCTGGGTAGTCCAGGCCTGCAGATATGGAGTGCGCTTCCTGTATTTGCCCATCATCACTTTGTAGAAGATACATCAAAGAGCCATGCAAAACGCCAGGCCTTCCACTCGTCAGAGATGCAGCATGGAAGGGGGTATTGATTCCCTTTCCAGCTGCTTCAATACCAAATAATTTAACTTCCTTATCTTCAATAAAAGGGTAAAACATTCCCATTGCATTGCTTCCTCCCCCTATACAGGCAACAATTGCCTCAGGAAGTTTGCCTTCCCTGACAAGAATCTGATCTTTTGTTTCTTTTCCGATAATACTTTGAAAATCCCTTACCATCATAGGAAATGGATGAGGTCCCATTACAGAGCCTAACAAATAATGTGTGTCATCCGCATTTGCAACCCAATATCTTAATGCCTCGTTCACAGCATCCTTCAGTGTTGCACTTCCTGATGTTACGCTAACTATTTTTGCCCCAAGCAGTTCCATTCGGAATACGTTTAGTGCCTGCCGGTTTATATCCTCTTCTCCCATAAAAATGATGCAATCAAGCTTCAGCAATGCACAAACCGTGGCTGTTGCAACTCCATGCTGGCCTGCTCCTGTCTCTGCAACGATTTTCCTTTTTCCCATTCTCACAGCAAGGAGGGCTTGCCCAATCGTATTGTTTATCTTGTGTGCACCTGTATGATTCAAATCTTCTCTTTTTAAATGAATTTTTGCGCCTCCCGCATGCCTTGTCAGGTTTTCAGCTAAAAACAGCGGTGTTTCTCGCCCAACATATTCTTCAAGCAGCCTCTGGACCTCAGCCTGAAATTCATGATCCTCCTTTGCCTTTTTGTACTCTTCTTCTAATTTCAAAACTGGCTGTACAAGTGTTTCAGGAATGAATCTTCCTCCGAATAGCCCAAAATGCCCTTTTTCATCTGGCAGGTTATATAATGTCATTTTAAAATCCCCCTTGTTATTTTTCCTTTAGCATGTTCGATAAATTTTTCTATCTTCTTTACATCCTTTTTTCCATCCGTTTCAACACCGCTGCTAACGTCCACCATATATGGTTTTATCAGTTTGATAGCTTCTAAAACATTGTCTGAATCCAATCCACCGGCGAGAATGATCTTCTTTCCATCTAACTCTTCAGTTTTAATTTCTTGCCACTTAAAAGATGTACCATTTCCACCGTTGTATTTTCCCTTTCGCCTATCAAGCAAAATAAACTCTGAAGGGTAATCCTGAAGATTACTTAGCTCATTTTCCGTTTGTACACTTATGGCTTTAATTACTGGATAACCGATACTTCTGCAAAATTCTGGTGTTTCCTCTCCATGCAGCTGGATATGGCTGAGTCCTGTAAAGGAAGCAATCTGTTCGATCCTTTTTTTTGTCTCATTTACGAAAACACCGACCTTCATTACTGACTCAGGCAATTTCTCAGCAATTTCTTTTGCAGCCTTCATATCAATTTTTCTTTTGCTTTCAGCGAATACAAACCCTATTGCATCTGCACCCAATTGGACTGCAGCTAAGGCTGACTGTAAATCAGTAATTCCGCAAATTTTTACTTTCAATCCTACACCGCCTTTACTAGCGGTAACCGAAGTTCTTGAATAATTTTCTCTAAATTACCACTTCTCATCAGGGCTTCCCCAACCAGAATGCCATTTGCACCAGCATCCCTGACAATTTCCGCATCATTGCTTGAGAAAATTCCGCTCTCACTTATCAGGAATGCACCGGCAGATTTTGCCTGTCCGGCAAGTTTCTGTGTGGTCTCAAGGGATACTTGAAAATCTCTTAAATCTCTGTTATTAATACCAATCAGGCGCGAGCCTATTTTCAACGCTTTTTCAAGCTCCTTCTCATTATGAACCTCAACAAGTACTTCAAGGCCAAGAAGAGTTGCGTGCTGATAAAGCTCCTTTAATTCTGCTTCATTTAATGCAGCCGCAATCAACAGGACCAGGTCTGCACCGTAGCTTGATGCAAAATCGATTTGAACCTTATCAATTATAAAATCCTTACACAGGATGGGGATTTTAATTTCTTCCCTTATTGCCTTCAAGTCCTCAAAAGAGCCCTTAAAAAAATTCTGATCAGTTAAGACTGATATAGCAGATGCACCGCAGGATTCATAAATTCTTCCCTGCCCCACCGGGTTTGCCTCCGAATTAATCAACCCCTTAGATGGAGAGGCACGTTTGAATTCCGCGATGACAGCCAGTTCGTCAGCAGTTTTCAATTTCTCAATAAGTGATCTTTTAGGAAAGGTAGTACCCTGATTCTCTATTCCTTTTAATTTTGCAATCTCTTGTTTTTTTTCTTTTAAAATACGATCTAAGATAGTTTCCATTTAGATTGCCTCCCTTTTCCTTTTCAAGGATTTTTCAACAAGCCTACGTAATTTCTCATTTGCTGCACCTGAATCAATACTTTCCCTGGCTATTTGTATTCCATCATTAATGGTTGTGGCTTTTTCCGCGGTGAAAATTCCGATTCCCGCATTTAGTAAAACAGTATCCCTGTAGGCGCCTTTGTCACCATTTAGCACCTTGAGCAATATATCAGCGTTTTCAGCAGCTTCCCCGCCTTTAATAAAGCTATTATCGTAGCAGGAAAGACCCATTTCTTCCGGAAAAAAGGATAGTGACGAAATTTCTCCATTTTCCAAAATCGAAAGATGGTTCTCTCCCTGTAGTGATGCCTCATCCAAAAAACCCGAACCGTTTATAACGGTAGCCTTTTTCTTCCAAGACTCCTTAATACTTCAGCGAAAACAGGTAAAAGATCTCTTCGATAAACTCCAAGCATTTGATAATCCAGGTCAACCGGATTAATTAACGGGCCGATAAAGTTAAAAATGGTTGGAATCCTTAATTGTCTTCTTACGGCCATAATTTTTTTCAGCCTCGGATGTACATACGGAGCGAATAAAAAGGTAATTCCTATTTCCTTAAGGTTTTCTTCTGACTCTTCTGTGGAAAAATCCAGTCTTACACCTAAATGCTCCAATACATCAGCACTTCCGGTTTTACTTGAAATGCTGCGATTCCCATGCTTGGCGATAGAAATTCCCGCACCAGCAAGGACAAAAGCTGACGTAGTGCTGATATTGAAGCTTGAGGAACCGTCTCCACCGGTACCACAATTATCAAGAACATTCCGGAAATTATTCTCAAAAGGGCGGGCATGTTCTTTTAAAGCCTTTACGATTCCTGTAATTTCTTCGACTGTTTCCCCCTTTGCTTTTAATCCCATTAAAAAAGCAGCTATTTCACTTTCCGATACTTCTTCATATAAGGCTCTGCTAAAGGCTTCTTGCATTTCTTCCTCTGAAAACGATTTTTGTTCAGCTAACTGGAGCAAATATTTCTTCATCATTTCTCATCCTTTCCGTTTCTTTTAAAAAGTTTAAGATCATTTGTTTCCCATAAGGGGTTCCAATTGATTCGGGATGAAACTGCAATCCATAGACTGGATAGTACTGATGCCTGATGGCCATTACTTCCTGATCCTCCATAGAAATTGCGATACATTCCAGCATAGGCGGAAGTGTTCTTCTTTGAACCGAAAGAGAATGATACCGCATGACTTCCAGAGGTGAGGTTAAATAGGCAAATAAATTTCTGCCATTATGTGTAATAAGAGATGTTTTCCCATGCTTAATCGTTTTCGCATTGCTTACAACACCACCAAATGCATGAGCAATTGTCTGATGTCCGAGACAAATCCCCAGTATGGGAACCGTTTGATAGAAGTTTGAAACAGCTTCCAGGCATATGCCTGCGTCTTCTCGCCTGCCAGGACCTGGAGAAAGGATAATTGCTGAAGGATTTAAATTCTTTATCTCTTCAATTGTTATTTGATTATTTCTCGAAACCTGAACTGTTTCGCCCAATTCACCCAAAAATTGATAAAGGTTGTAAGTAAACGAATCAAAATTGTCAATTAGTAATATCATTTGCTTCCCTCCAAAAAAGACTTTAATTTATTCATCGTTTCCTCATACTCGTTCTCCGGTTTAGAATCATGGACGATCCCTGCACCTGCTTGAATATAGGCATTCCCGCTCTTTATAATCATCGTTCGGATAGCGAGTGCAAAATCTGCGTCCCCACTCACAGAAAGATATCCGATTGCGCCTGAATAAACTCCTCTTTTGCTTTTTTCCATTTGATTAATTATTTCCATCGCTCTCACCTTTGGTGCACCTGAAACCGTGCCTGCAGGGAGGCAGGCTGCAAGAGCATCCAACGAGGAATACCCTTTCTTTAATTCACCTGATATTTCTGAAACTAAATGCATGACATGTGTGAATTTTTCTATTTCCATATATTTGTCAATATCTACAGTTCCGAATTCACAGACACGGCCTAAATCATTTCTGCCAAGGTCAACGAGCATGCGGTGCTCTGCTAATTCTTTTTCATCAGTTGTTAAATCCTTTTCAAAAGATTTATCTTCATCAAGATTCGTTCCACGCGGTTTCGTTCCAGCAATCGGATTAACGGTAACCTTTACTCCTCTTGTTTTAACAAGACTTTCTGGTGAAGATCCAATCACTGTGTAGGAATCGAATTCAATATAAAACATATAAGGGGTAGGATTTGCAGCTCTATGTTTACGATAAAGTGAAAGAGGATTCCCCTTAAATTCTGATACCATCCTTTGGGACAGTACAACTTGAAAGATATCTCCGGAAACAATATGCTCCTTTGCTTTCTCCACCTTTTTTAAAAATTCATTTTGCTTGGTCAATGGCTTAAAACCATTTAACTGAAATTCTTTCATTTCTCCCTGAAAGTGGGCACCTTTAAGTTCATCCATTCTTTTCTTAATCCTGCTTTTTATGGTCTCTGCTGAGGTTTCCTCTAATAATGGCAGCCCCGCAATAAAAACCCTTTCCTGAAGGTGGTCATATATGATGACCTCTTCATAAAACATTAGATGGAGATCTGGCATTTCCAGCTCGTTTTCTAACTCATCCCCAATATCCTCCATTTGGCGGACCAGATCGTATCCGAAATATCCTACTCCTCCAGCCATAAAGGGAAATTCTGATTCAATCCCCTCTTCGAACGGGAGTAGTTTCTTAATTACTTCAAACGAATTTCCATGTAGGATGCTTCTCTCGCCATTTCGTTTTATCAATTCATTTCTCGAACCATAGGATAAAAGCTCAAAAGAAGGATCCGTACCAATAAATGAATACCTTCCTGACTCCTGATGCTTTAGGGAGCTTTCAAGCAAAAACTTTTTTGAGCCGCTCAACTTTTGTAAAATCGTTATTGGTGTTAAGGTGTCACCCTGTAATTCTTCAATGATGATTTGTTTTTGTGATTTTCCCATTGATTAATTCCTCCTGAAATATAAAAAAGTCCCCTATACACATGATGAAAACATGCATATAGAGGACGATTCGTATGACCGCGGTGCCACCTCAATTGAAACAAGACTAGCTTGTTTCCTCTTTCGGGTACGGGAATATTTGTCCGATACCCTATCCTTTTAACGGTGGAACTCCGTGCGGCCTACTCCATGTTCAGACAGCATCTTGCAAGCCCATTCCACAATTCATTCTTACCGGGCTCCCACCTACCCCCGGCTCTCTGGAAAGAAGTAAAAAATGTGTACTCCTCTTGCTCAACGATTTAATTTATTCTTTTTTAAAATACAAAAAGGCCCCTATCCAAAAAGGACGGGAGACCCGTGGTGCCACCTTCATAAGCCGTCGTTTAAAACAGCCCACTCTACCGATATCGAGGCTAAAATGCCTGAATACCTGTCTCATGTAACGATGAGATTTTCGCCAAGGCCTACACCCAGTTACAGGGTTCGGTTTGGAAGCTCAGAAGTCCATTCGCTCTTATGTCTACACTGATTCCCACCAGCCATCAGCTCTCTTAAGTATCCATAAAAGTTACTACTCTTCGTCAATGCCATTTATATAACTTTTGTTGTTTTTCATGATATGCCAGGAATACATCCTTTGTCAAGAATTTTAAATTTTTTTAAAGTGCTCTCATTAATTTTTGTTTCCAGACCTCAGCCAATTCATTGATTTCGAGTAATCTTTTAATTTCAATATTATTAGACAATTCATGGAACATGACCTGATTTGCCTTCAGCACAGAAATCCCCTTTAGATGGCGGTCCATTAATTGAATGGTCGATCCCACTGAAATTGATCCTTCTTCCAGAACTCTGAAAAAATAACCAGTAAAACTCGCTTCCACGATCCGTCTAAGTAAAGAGTTAATACCATTATATTTTGAGATCGTCGAACAGGGAATTCTACCCTGGGTTATTTGTAATACGGCTTCACCAATCTTATATATATCACCGATACAAACAGTTTCTTCCTTCATTCCAATCGCTGTATTGTTTTCTCCAAAAGCAGGAACTGGCAGCTGCGTTTGAAATTCTTTTTCCCATAAAGAATAGTGTTCATAAGGGTACAGGCAAACGACCCGGTCCTGCCCTCCGTGAAATTCGGGATTACCGACGCCATCTCCTACGATAGCATCCAGTTTCACGTCTATTTTTTGCACAGACACTTTCCCAATTCCAGAACTTTCGAGATGTTTATTCCATTCATATTCACTAGGTTTTCCAAGAGCAAGGTTAACTATTTTTTCTATACTCATTTCCCATTGACATCCCCTTCCATAAATAGGATTATTATGGCTCTTTTATTTTTATGCTTTAAAGTAAATAGTAACGTTAGAACGATTAAAGGCGGGATCAAATTATAATGGAGAATATTGAACAATTATGCCAAAATCCCAAAGCTGGCAAGGAAGCAAACTCTGCTGATAGCGCCAACCAAAAATGGGCAATCATGTCCTTATCATCCATTCCACTCGTCATGACTTTAGGTAATTCGATGCTAATACCAGTTTTACCATCCATGGAAAAAAAATTATCCATTTCTCCTTTTCAGACGAGCATGATTATAACTGTTTATTCCATAGTCGCCATTTTTTTAATACCAGTTGCCGGCTACTTATCGGACCATATTGGAAGGAAAAAAGTTATTATCCCAAGTTTAGTCATTGCAGGAATAGGCGGGCTAATTTCTGGCTGGGCAGCGTGGAAACTTGATAATGCATATTGGGTAATTTTAATTGGCAGGTCGCTCCAAGGGGTAGGCGCAGCGGGAGCTGCTCCAATTGTTATGCCACTAGTGGGAGACATGTTTAAAAGTGACGATGAAGTAAGCAGCTGTTTAGGATTAATTGAAACTTCAAATACTTTTGGCAAGGTACTGAGCCCAATTCTCGGAGCATTTTTAGCGGGATTTTTCTGGTTCCTGCCGTTCTTTTCTTTTCCAGTTTTTTGTGCCATTTCAATTGCAATGATGGTATTATTGGTTAAATGTCCAAAAACAAATGAAAAACCGATTCCCTTTAAACAGTTTTTTATCAACATCAAAAATATCTTTACAAAAAAAGGGCGCTGGCTGTACGGCATATTTTTTATAGGCTGCATTCTTATGTTTGTACTTTTTGGCACTTTATTCTATCTTTCGGACATTTTTGAAAAGGAATATGGGATTAAGGATATTAAAAAGGGCTTTTTTCTAGCCCTTCCTTTAGGAGCACTTTGTCTTTCATCTTTTATTACCGGAAAGATTATTAAAAAAAATAAGGTATTAATGAAATGGCTTATATTAGGCGGAATTGTCCTATCTGCTGCAGCAATTGGTGCATTGTATTTCTCTATCCAATTATGGTTTATGATTATCATGTTTCTCTTAAGCGGTATCGGTATTGGCACTGGCCTTCCGTGCCTGGATGCTTTAATTACGGAAGGAATTGAAAAAGAGGAAAGAGGCACGATTACCTCCATATACAGCTCCATGCGATTTATCGGTGTAGCGGCAGGTCCGCCAGTCATCGCATTATTGATGAAGGGCTCGGATACGTGGATTTTTATCCTTTTAAGCGGTGTTAGCATTTTGGGGGCACTTATCGCATTAAAAGCCATCAAGCCAGGTGCCCAACCAAGCAAATAACAATAAGCGCTGAGGATTCATCTCAGCGCTTTAACTTTGTTTTAGAAATTTGCCCCTACAAATCCAGTAATAATCTGGTTAAATGCTTGCCAGTTTCGGACAGGAAGCTGATGAGATGCACCCTTTATAAAAGCCTCCTGGCAATTTATTTTCTTTCGATAAGCTCTTAGATGTTGATTAATAAAGTCCTTTGATCCATTAATCAACAGAAGCGGGCGCTCCCAACTATTTAATCTTTCCAAACACGAAAAATGGAGAGATTGCTTGTAAAACTGAAACCACACTCTTCTATCCGCTTTCAACATGTGTTTCACTAAATCTGTTCTTAAGGGGAGAAATTCTGTGTGACTTGTGGCTATCACTTCCGCCAAAAATTCAGGATAGTGCTTTACGAAATACATACCCAAAAGATGCTCATATTCAAATATTTTAGATTGAACTTCTGCAAATCCACCTGATAATATCACAGCTAATACTCGCTCTGGCATTTCCAGGCAAAGCTCCTGAGCAATAGCACTGCCTGAAGAATATCCGCAAATTACAGCTTTTTCGATATTTAAGTAGTCCATTAAGAATCGGATTTCTTCGCAAAATCCTGATATGGTTACTGGCCATCTGCTACCTACCGTATCACCATGACCACTTAGGTCGAATGTAATAACTCGGAAATTATTTGAAAGGCTCAATTGATAAAAGAATACTTTCCTCCCCATTCCTGGAGGATGGACAAAGATAATCGGCACACCTGAACCTCTTTCCTCATAGTATAAACGAATGCCTTCCATATTGCAGTAAGGCAAATAGGATCACTCCTTTCAACGGTATATATATAAACCTCATTTTGTTGGAACCAATTTTAACACTGCTCAAACATTAATTTTTCGTTTAGCATCCTTAATTTATCCGCATGCCGGGAAAACATACACATCACCTCAGTCCGTGACATTCCCATATATTTATGGTATCCTTACTGTATAATCATTCATAAATTAAAAGGCCACAGGTGTGGCTGCACCTGTGGCCTTGCAATAGACGTTCCTCAAGGGGATCGGCCTATATATCCAATAAAGACCTCTCCCTCAATTCAAGTTCATGGGAGGTCTATTTTTTTTGACCAAAATTTAGAATGGCAAGTAACAGACTAGAAAAAGAAATCATAATCATTATTGCCTCGAAAATTGTCAAAGGCCTCACCCCCTCTCCTTCGGGGCTAGCCGACCACCCTTTAAAACCTCTATCGCTTCTTTATTATAACATAGGCAGAACAAATAATAGAACGTATGTTCTTCTAATGTTCAAAATTGAGCCAAACATCCTATATTTATAGAAAACTCCTAATCTATGTAAAAAACCGGTAACAAAGCGTTACCGGTTTCCGATACTAGGACTTTATCGGTTTCTTAAGGAAGCCGATCAATAATGCAGCTACTACTGCTCCTGCCAAAATCGATAAAGCGTAAAGCAGAACTCCGTTTTCAACAAGGGGAACAACGAATATACCGCCGTGAGGTGCCCTTAATCCAATGCCAAATGCCATAGACATCGCTCCCGCTACCGCTGAACCTGCCATAACGGAAGGTATTACACGGAGCGGATCTGCGGCGGCAAATGGAATTGCCCCTTCAGTTATAAAGGAAAGCCCCATAATATAACACGCTTTTCCAGCATCCTGTTCCTGCTTTGTAAATTTCTTTTTAAAGAAGGTTGTTGCAAGCGCGATGCCCAATGGCGGAATCATTCCTGCTGCCATTATTGCAGCCATTGGCTGATAGACGCCGCTTGCCAATAAACCGGTTCCAAATACATAAGCCGCTTTGTTTACTGGGCCCCCATATCAAAGGACATCATTAAACCGAGGACGATTCCCAATAGGACTGCATTGCCTGTGCCAAGATCAGTCAACCAATGTGCGATACCTTTATTTAATATTCCAACAGGCTTATTTACAACATATAGCATTATAATACCTGTGGAAAATATCCCGAATAAAGGATACAACAGAATGCTCTTGATACCTTCAAGTGACTGCGGAAGACCTGCAAGTGCCTTTTTTAGTAAAAGTACAACATAACCTGCAAGAAAGCCTGCGATCATGCCTCCAAGGAAACCTGCTCCTCCGCTCGAAGCAAGCATACCGCCTACCATACCAGGTGCAAAAGCCGGACGATCAGCAATGCTTAAAGCAATAAATCCGGCGAGCACTGGAACGATTAAACCGAAGGCATTGCCTCCTCCAATCGTCATTAATGCTGCAGCAAACTCATTGTAGGTTGGATCATCAGGTTTAAACGAGTTATAGCCAAACATGAAGCAGATTGCAATCAAGATACCTCCTCCAACAACGAAGGGAAGCATATTGGAAACACCATTCATTAGATGCTTGTAAAAGCCCGTTCTGCTTTCTTTGGTCTGTCCCTGAGAGTCGGAGCTACCGTCTTTTTGGCCGCCGTAAACTGGTGCATCCTGCTGTAACGCTTTATCAATCAGCTGCTGCGGACGACGTATGCCGTCTGCAACTGGAGCCTGAATAACATGCTTGCCTTTAAACCGTTCCATCTCAACATTAATATCTGCTGCGATGATAACAGCTATAGCATTTTCAATTTCATCCTTTGTTAGTACATTTTTTGCTCCGCCAGAACCGTTAGTCTCAACTTTTATATCAACACCCATTTCAGCTGCCTTTGCCTTCAGCGAATCAGCTGCCATATAGGTATGGGCGATACCGGTCGGGCAGCCGGTAACAGCTACAATGGCATTTTTTTTATTTGAAATGTCTTGGGTAGTTTCGTCTTCCTGGTCGTAGCTGTCGATAATATCAAGGACTTCTTTTACAGCATTTGCTTTTTGAAGTTTTTCGCGCGCATCCTGTTTCATTAAGATGGAAGATAGGCGGGCAAGTGCCTCAAGGTGGGTATTGTTCGCACCCTCTGGCGCTGCTATCATAAAAAACAAGTGAGCAGGCTGCCCATCAAGTGATTCATAATCTATACCTGAATCCGATTTACCGAAAACAATCGCTGCTTCCTTTACTGCTTTTGTTTTAGCGTGTGGTATTGCAATTCCATCCCCAATCCCTGTTGTACTTTGCTGTTCACGCTTTAAAATGGCATCTTTAAACTCCTGTTGTCCTGAAATTTTCCCCGCCAGGAACAATTTTTCAACGAGTTCATCTATCGCTTCTTCTTTATGCCTGCCAGCCATATTTAAGAGAATCGTTTTTTCTGTTAACAATTCTGTTATATTCATTTTTCATCTCTCCCCTTAAGATTTTCTAATGACGACCTGAGGAAGGATTTCCTCAATTTTCTCTCTGGTACATAACCCGATTGAAAAAGCTGTAGCACTTCCGGAAGAAACACCATATTTAAATGCATCCTCGAAACTCTTTGTTTCCTGATATTTTGCAAGAAAACCAGCTACTGTGGAATCCCCTGCCCCTACAGAACTTTTTACTGTCCCCCTCGGAACCTCTGCAACTAGCAATGTTTCTGTATTGATAAATACAGCCCCTTTGTCTGCAAGTGAAACAATTACGTTTTGAGCACCCATTTCAATCAATTTCCTTGCATAGGGTACTACCTCTTCGCACTCAGCTATGGTTGTGTGAAATAATTCTCCAAGCTCATGATGATTAGGCTTAATAAGAAATGGACGGTACGGAAGAACCTTTTTCAATAATTCCCCCTCTGCATCTACAACGAATTTAGCGCTGTTTTCCGAGCAGATTTTGACAAGTTCTTCGTAGGTTGTCGCAGGCAATGTGGATGGAATGCTTCCTGCGAGCACAAGCAAATCACATTGTGAAAGATTCATAATTTTTTTCTTTAAAGTTTCATACTCCAAGTCTGTTATCTTTGGACCTTTGGCGTTAATTTCTGTCTCATTCTCTGTTTTTATTTTCACATTAATGCGGGTATCTTCGTTTACCCTAACAAAATCTGAAGCAATTTGTTCAGTCTCCAAATACTCCTCAATAAAACGGCCAGTAAAACCACCAATAAAACCAAGCGCCATGCTATCTGTTTTAAGCCTTTTTAAGACTCTGGAAACGTTGATCCCTTTTCCGCCCGGGAATTTGGTTTCCTTTACTGTTCGATTGAGACTTCCTAATTCAACTTGGTCAAGTTCAATAACATAGTCAATGGAAGGATTTAATGTCAATGTATAGATCATGCTGTCACTGCCTTTATGTTTGTTTTTCCTGCATATTGTTGTAGTAAATCTTTATCAATTCTGTTTGTTATGATCGATGCATCAGAAATATCTGCTATCTTCGCAAAAGCTATCTCTGAAAATTTCGTTTCATCCGCTACAACAAATGCCTCTCTAGATAGATTAAGCGCTTTTTGTTTAACCATCGCTTCTTCCTGGTCCGGAGTTGTAAAGCCCATTTGTGGGTGTATTCCATTTACTCCTAAAAAACATTTATCAAAACGGTATAAATCAAGGCTGTCCAATGCTCCTCTGCCAACGATGGCATTTGTGACTGGCTTCGCAAAGCCTCCAATTAAATAGGTTTTGATGCCTTTTCCGATTAATTCATTTAAGTGCATTAAACCATTTGTAACGACGACAACTTCTTTTACTTGAATAAATTCAATCATTTCTTTAATAGTTGAACCAGCATCCAAATAAATACAATCTCCTTGCTCGATCAGACTGGCTGCATATTTGGCAATCAACTTTTTTTCTTGAAGGTTTTTGGTGGATTTTTCATTCATGCTTGGCTCCTGGAGCTTCCCCAGTAGCCTTGATGCACCTCCGTGTACCCTCTTTAAAAATTTCTTTTCCTCCAGCAGGGATAAATCGCGACGGATCGTTGATTCTGATGTATTGGTCAAGTCCATGATTTCCTGAATTTTTACAATGTCTTTTTCTTTTAATAGCTCTAAGATTATTTGATGGCGCTCTTCGGTTAACATTTACATTCACCTCAGATTTGTTGTATGAATTTATTTTACTGTAAGCGATTCCACAAATCAATCATTTTCATTCAAAAACAATCAAAAACATTCAAATAAATGACTATTTTTAATTGGTTTTGAGATTATCATAAATCTCTTTTTTCAATTTTTTCCCTTCAGGCCTTAATTTTCCTAATGTTATTTGGAATTATTTATGTTATAGTAATTAAGCAAACACATTGGTAACCAGCGGGTGTGGCGGAATGGCAGACGCGCTAGATTCAGGTTCTAGTGGGGGCAACCCCGTGGAGGTTCAAGTCCTCTCATCCGCATCTTTTTGTGAGATTCACTCTCACAATTTTTCTGCATAAACATGTGAAAAAACCCCTAATTTCCATTTGGAAGATAGGGGTTTTTCATTTTATTGCATTAAGGGAAGTTCAATATTAAAGATGGTTCCCGAAGAATCGCTGACTGCTTGCATTTTGCCTTTATGGTTTTCTATGATTTTTTTCGATACTGATAAGCCAAGGCCTGTTCCTTCCTCTTTGGTAGAAAAGAATGGATCAAAAATATGGTTTATAAGTGACGGCTTGATTCCAATACCATTATCAGCAAATTGTAGAAGAACCTTTGACCCAATGCGCTTCGCTTTGATGGTAATCACCAGTCTAATATTAGGTGCAGCCTGTAGGGAATTCCTGAATAAATTGATAAATACCTGCAAAAGTTCATCACGGCTTCCTTCAATATATTCATTACCAACAGAGTCATCAATTATGTAATCCAAATGGACATTATGAAGATGGGCTTCGCTATTAAGAAAATTTCCAATGAATTTAAGTATTAATTCAGTTATAAGAAGTTTTTCCTTGGCTGTTTGTGATGGTTTAGAAATGCTTAAAAAGTCATTAATAATTTTATTTGCCCGATCTATTTCCGGAATAAGAAGTGTAGAAAAGAGCTCTGCAATATTTCCATCGACTGAGTGCTGCAACATTTGCAAGTATCCCCTGACAGTCGTTAACGGGTTTCGTATTTCATGTGCAATGCCAGCTGCAATTCTGCCTGCCAGCGCCTGCTTCTCAGCGTCCTTAATGGCATTTAAGAATAAAAACAAACCAATCACTCTTTTGACAGAGCCATCTGGATTATAAATAATTCTTGTATTAATGATTCCATAATTTTTATCAAGAATTTCCCGGTCTACAATTGGCTTTTTCGACTTAAGGGTTTGAAGCATAATTATTTGCTCATCCGGTAATTTCAAAAGCTCTCTGATATGCTTTCCAATTAATTCATTTCGATTAGCGTGCAGATCATTAGCAGCCTGTAAATTACATAATGTCAAATATCCATTTTCGTCTATAAAGGTGATATGGTGGGGAACATAATCAAGAAGGGGAGCAAGAAATCGTTCCATAATTTCAAACTCAAAAGCAGGCGGTGAAGTGAAGCTAAAATCTTTTTTAGATTTAACCGAAGGGTCTGGAAAGATTTTTTTCATTGAATAATCTTTTTTTTGGCTAATTTCCTTTTCCACTAGAACTCCATGTTCATAATCTTTAAATACAAACGAAAATGGAAGCTCTTCAATTATCCCTTTATATATCTCTAATTCTTCTTTTAATTTTTCATTTTCCAATTGCAATTTCATGGTATCCATAAAGCTCTCCTTTGGAACATTTTACACTTTTTGCTGATAACTACTAATATACTATCAATTTGGTTATTTTACAAAATAATACCCCCTTCGGCATAATTCGAATCATGCTTCTACAAGAAAAGAACGAAAATGTGTATAATAATGACTGAAGCTAAAGTAAAGGATGATTTGATGAATATTACAGGCTACACTGTTGATAAACTAGAAGATCCATTTGGATTGTTGTCTGGAGACCGGTATGAGTTTCATCTTGATATTGAGGTAGATGAGGATGACGATCTTTTCTCAGAAAAAGGAATTGGATTGAAGGTCATATACGTAATAAACGGGACCGAAGCAAAAATCCTGCAATACCACTTTTATGAAAAGGGTACAGAAAAGATCTTCGATTTTTCTCTCGAGGAAGATGAGGAAGAAATGGTAATTACCTTTTGCAAACAGCATACTGATGGTGTCCTATAAAAATAAAAAGCAGGAATTTCTCCTGCTTTTTATTTTTATTCTATTTAGTTGAGTAAACGATCACATGAAATTCTTGCTATGGTTTACAATAACCTGCAATTCTTTTGTAGATGGGCTCATACTGCTTTTACAAATAGGACATTTTGGTTCTTCACTGCTCTTAAAATTATCGCGAACCCAGCAATTGCATGATTCTGAATTACACTCCCAGACCTTTGTTTCTTCCTTCACGATTTCTTCATCATTTCTTCTGCCAAACGCCATGAACGGACACCTCCGGGTTTAATTCATTAAAAAAATCGGCTAAAAAAATAAAAAAGCCGTGTCTGATGTGGGGATGCTAAAATCGCCCACATTTCGGTGCAGCTACGACTACTTAATCTATAAACATATTAAACGAACTTAAAAGCATATACTTATTTTAACGCCAAAAAGCAAAAAAGTCAATTTTAGTAAATCAGCAGCTTGCTTTTTTATGGCCATAAAAAAAGCTTACAATTAATATCGATGATCTCCGTGATATTACTACTCCTCTCATTTAAAAATATTCTTTCAAAAAAGGAAAAATTATGTAAAAATTATTTAAGAAGCATTTTTCGTAACAAAGGGGGGCAAAAATGGAACCAGATTACTTTTTTAGTTTCGTGCAATTTATTTTTCCAATATTTTTTATTTTTGTTTTTGGAATGATCGTATTTACATTCGCAAGGGCCATAAAACAATGGAGCTATAATAACAAGCAGCCTGTTTTATCAGTATCTGTAAAAGTTATTTCTAAACGGACACAGGTTAGCCACCACACAGATAACCAAAACGGCCATGCACAACGTTCATCTAGTACTTTTTATTTTACGACGTTTGAAGTGGAGAGCGGAGATCGGATAGAACTTGAAATAAATGGACAGGATTACGGACTTATCGCTGAAGGAGATTTCGGAAAACTTACCTTTCAAGGGACCCGATTCCATAAATTCGAAAGAAACAGGCAATTTGAGTAGTAAAAGCAGGCTGGAATTTAGCCTGCTTTTCATTTCTTAATGGGCCTTAACTTCTAAACCTGCATAATAGTGAATTAAATCTTCGAGAGTTTCATTTAGGCCAGAAAATCTGTACCCCAGCCCTGTTGCTTTTTCGGTATTTATGGACCAGGATCCATCCATTGCGTAAGGTGAGGCATTTTCTTTTGTTTTTTCCTTAACGATTACCGCTTCATTTCCTGTTACCGCTTCTATTTTTGCTAACAAATCCATGAGTGAAATGTCCCCTTCACAACCTGGATTTATAGGCCTGTAAATTGATCCTGGCCTATGTTCAACAAAAATTCAGCAGCATCCTCGGAAGTAATAAAGCTGAATTTCATTTCAGGATTTGGGATGCCAATAGGCTTTCCTGCTTTTATAAGGTCAACATGAAATTTTAAACGGTCTGTATAATCGTCTTTGCCAATGACAATTGGAAAGCGGACTGCTACTGTGTCAAGTTCCGGCATACTAAATAAAACGGCATCAGAGGCACGCTTTGCCTCCTGATAACCGGCATAGCCTGGGTATTCGCGTCTTGTTTTATACTCAAAATGAAAATTTTCAGGATTAAAATTATCTTCTTTATGATTTGTCCCAAATTCATAGACAGCCTGACTAGAGGTGAAAATATAACGGCCCGTCTTCCCTTTCAGTGCTTCTGCCGCCTCGCGCGCTTCAATAGGTGAGAAACAGGACTGGTCATATACGATGTCCCATTTCTTCCCTTCAAATGCCTTGTAAAGCGATTCTCCATTTTCCCGGTCGATTGTCAGTCGTTCAACTTTGTCACCAAAGTTGTCCTGAGTCATACCTCTTGTAGCAATTGTTACACGATGCCCTTCATCAAGCAGCCGCTGAACAAGCCTTTTACCAAAAAACTGAGTGCCTCCTAAAACAAGCACGGTTTTCATACCTTCCATCTCCCTTTGTTTCGTATACCTAATTATTCCTCAAAAATATTAAAATTCCTCTTTCTTAAATTGATTTTACTGCTCACTTTTTTACGCTTCCTTTTAGAAAAATTTCCATAAAATCAATAATAAACTTTTGAATATCAGCTTCCATACCTATGAAATCTAGGGACTCCTTAGATTCTTCATCAGGCTTTGGCCGGAAATCAGCACTGCTTTTCCCTCTTGCATTTCCAAACTGCTCAACACGAACTCTTCTTTGAATATATTGAACAATTCCTGGATTTGTTAAAGCGAATAATGGGACAACATCATGAAGCGGAGCACCCTTAATTCCCGGTACAAGCTTTTTATATGCCGAAAAATAATATTCATAGGCAGGCTTTAGCAATTGTTTAAATGGACTGGAGCTGTTTTCTGCCAAAAAGTCGATGACATCTGGCGTAATGATGGCTCTATTTGTAATATTTAAAGGGTGAAGGTATATGTTTCTGCCCTTTTCCATGACTGTATAAGCAGCTATCGGGTCCGCGTAAAAATTTGCTTCAGCTTCAGCAGTGACATTTCCCGGAACGAGGAATGCCCCTCCCATTATGTATAACGCTGAAACATTTCTTAGTGCATCGGTGCCATAAATAATAAACGGGAGAGCAAGATCCGTTAGTCTTCCAACCCCAACCATAATTAGGTTCCCTTTATTTTGTTCCACGACCTGAATAATTTTGTCCACATCATAAATCTTGATATTTTTCAAATCGGAAGGCGGTCTAATCGGCCAAGTCCTTCTTTTCCATGTATTTCGGGATAATATACAGTCGGCTCACCTGAAAGAGGACCAGCAACTCCTCCGATGATGGGTATGTCCTCCCTCCCTGCGAGTTTCAACAGATAAGCGGTATTCATGATTGATTGCTCTTTTGTAATATTTCCATAACCGCTAACAACCCCGACCAGGTTAATTTTCGGATTTAAAAGGGCATACATTAAAGCAAACGAATCATCCACGCCCGAATCTACAAACATGAGAACGTTGTACATGACCTCGCCTCCATCGTCGTTTATTTAAGTGTATGCAAGGCCCTCCAATAAAAATGAACCCTCATTGAAAAGCAGAATAGTAACGAAAAAAACTCTCATAAAGAGAGTTTTTTGATATGATTCTGGCGGTCAGGTGCGTCTGCAGGAATAATCGCATCAATAATTGCTTGTTCTGTTTCCTGCTGATAATTTAAAATCTGCTTTTCACACCAAGCAAATCGCTCGGCCATAAGCTGAATCACCTGATTTTTATACCTTTTAACCACATCAATATTAAAAAGCAAGTCACCGGTGCGACGGAAGAAAAAATCAACAGGAGTCGCAATCATTTCATGCTCCATGCCATACACTAATTTTGCGAATAAAGTAATTGGAAGATTATACTTTTCTGCCTCTTTGCTTCCGTTTTTAATCATTTCATATACAACAGGAACATTTGAGCCATATCTATATGCTAATTCTTTCGCTTCTTTTTCCGATAATCCCGATTGCTGTCCATCTATTATTCTGGATTTTATATAGGATGCAAAATGTTTAGTGCCTCCTACGTCACCACCCGAAATCGGCATAATTTTAGTACGGCATTCATTAAATGATCGATTCAACTCTTGTGACAAACCCTCGGATAGCAAGTCAACCACCGTTTCAGCCATTCTCCTGTACCCTGTAAGCTTCCCGCCAGCTATCGTAATTAGCCCGGTGCTGGAAGTCCATATTTCATCCTTACGTGAAATTTCCGAAGGGTCTTTACCTTCTTCATAAATTAAGGGACGGACACCCGCCCAGCTTGATTCAACATCGTTATGAGTAATATTTACCTCTGGGAACATATAGTTTATGGCTTCAATCAGATAATTACGATCGTTTTCACACATTTGAGGATGGGCCGTATCGTCTTGATAAAAAGTATCCGTCGTTCCTACATAAGTTTTTCCAGAACGGGGAATGGCAAAAACCATCCTCCTATCAGCAGTATCAAAGTAAACAGCTTGTTTTAACGGGAATCGAGTTTGGTCAATAACAAGATGTACTCCTTTTGAAAGCCTTAGCTGTTTCCCTTTTTTTGAATGGTCTTTTTCTCTGATTGAATCTCCCCAAGGCCTGTCGCATTTATAACCCTGTGTGCTTTAACTGTATATGTTTTATTACTTAGCATATCGGTTAGAACAGCTCCAGAAGCCATTCCATTTTGATAATAAATTTCGTCTGCCTTGGTATAATTTAAGGCATCAGCTCCGAATTCGAATGCTTTTTTCATTACCTCGATTGTCAATCTGGCATCGTCTGTACGGTACTCCACATAATAACCTCCACCAATAAGCCCCTGCTTTTTTAATAGCGGCTCCCGGTTTGAAGTCTCTTTATCATTTAGCATTGACCGTCTTTCGTTCTTTTTCACGCCTGCAAGAAAATCGTAAACTCTAAGACCAAACGAAGTACTCCACTTACCGAACGTCCCTCCCTTATGAATCGGTAAAAGCATCCATTCAGGGGTGGTAACATGGGGTCCGTTTTCATATACAATGGCCCGCTCCTTTCCGACCTCGGCGACCACCTTTATGTCCAGCTGCTTCAAATACCTTAAACCGCCATGCACAAGCTTGGTAGAACGGCTAGACGTACCTGCAGCAAAGTCCTGCATTTCTATTAGAGCGACCTTCATTCCTCTGGTTACAGCATCAAGCGCAATTCCGGCACCTGTAATGCCTCCTCCAATAATCAGTACGTCATATATCTCTCCCGATACCTTTTCCACCATTTTGTTTCTGTTAAAATTTGTAAAATTCATCAAGGTCCCTCCTTGACTGGTGGAAAGGAGTTATTTATAAACCATTGCAGCCTTAACTGCCTTTTTCCATCCGCCATATAATTTTTCCCGTTCTTCTTCTTTCATGCCCGATTCGAAGGTTTGATCAATCTCCCATTTTTCGGCTATCTGTTTCTGGCTTTCCCAAAAACCGACAGCAAGCCCCGCTAAATACGCTGCACCGAGAGCTGTCGTTTCGTTAATAATTGGCAGCTTTCAACCGGTACGTTTAATATCCCGCTTTGGAACTTCATTAAAAAATTATTTTTTACTGCACCGCCGTCGACCCGCAAGGTTTTTAACTTAATACCTGAATCTGCTTCCATTGCTGATAGTACATCTTTTGTCTGATATGCAAGTGCTTCCAGCGTCGCCCTTATAAAATGTTCTTTAGACGTACCACGTGTCAATCCAAAGATAGCCCCACGCACCTCACTATCCCAATAGGGAGTACCAAGGCCTACAAAGGCAGGCACAACATAAACACCATCTGTTGAAGTAACTCTTGCTGCGTAATCTTCACTGTCAGTAGTCTTTTTAAGCATCCTCAAGCCATCACGAAGCCATTGAATAGCCGAACCAGCAACAAAAACACTGCCTTCCAGGGCATATTCGACTTTCCCATTTAGTCCCCATGCAATTGTAGTCAATAAACCATTATCAGACTGAACTGCATTTCCCCCCGTATTCATGAGCATAAAACAGCCCGTTCCATAAGTGTTCTTAGCCATTCCTTTTTCAAAGCAAGCCTGCCCAAACAGTGCTGCCTGCTGATCCCCTGCCGCACCGGAAATAGGTACTTCCTGGCCAAAAAAATGAAATGAAGCTGTCACTCCATAAATTTCTGATGAAGATCTCACCTCAGGCAGCATCGATCTTGGAATTGTTAATATTTCCAAAAGCTGATCATCCCATTGTAAATCATGAATATTGTACATGAGAGTTCTCGAAGCATTTGAATAATCTGTTACATGCACCTTTCCACCGGAAAGCTTCCATATGAGCCATGTATCAATTGTCCCAAATAGAAGCTTTCCCTCTTCAGCCTTTTCGCGTGCACCGTCAACATTATCGAGAATCCACTTAACTTTTGTCCCGGAAAAATAAGCATCGATTAATAATCCGGTTTTTTCTCTAAATGTATCGTTCAGTCCCTGGTTTTTTAATTCCTCACAAATTTGGCTAGTCTGGCGTGACTGCCATACAATTGCGTTATAAATTGGCGTTCCAGTCTCTTTATCCCAGACGACGGTTGTTTCACGCTGGTTAGTAATGCCAATTCCTGCTATTTCATGTGCTCTTGCTCCAGACTCTGATAGACATGACGCGATAACCGAAAGAATTGATCCCCAAATTTCGTTCGCATTATGTTCAACCCAACCAGGCTGAGGAAAATACTGGGTGAATTCCTTTTGAGAAACATGGATAATCCTTCCTTCCTTATTAAAAAGAATCGCCCTTGAGCTTGTTGTTCCCTGATCAAGAGATAAAATATATTCCCCCATTGCTTACCTCCAAATGGTTATATTTAAATTCCTCCACTATATAAGCTTATGTATTTATGGGAGGCATTTGAATCATTATCTTAAGTTCGAATAAAACCGTTTTTGTGAAAAATAATAAAGGTGAGCAATATATCGAACCCACACCATAATAAAGTAATAATTAATAATAATATTATCACTTTTAAACAATAAATTTTAAAAATTCAAAACCGATTTCCTTTGGAAACCGGTTCCTTTTTTATCGTCTAAGAAATTATAAAAATAAATAATGGTTATAACTTCTATCAAGTTGTACTAATCTAGCTTCAGCGCCCAGCCCCTCGGGGTCATAAGCCAAATCACTCCAGAAATCAGGACAAGGAACGCTTCGGCAGCACCCTCATCGCACGAAGGAAAAGCGATAGCTTTTCCGAGGATAACTGCATGATTCGTCTTATGCCTGTCGGGGCTACCCAGGGCGCTTACGCCTTTTGTTCTATATACCCACACGACCATGAATCAAGCTTGTTTTTTTGTTTTGGGAGCTGCCTTTTTTCTTGGAGCGACTGTTTTTTTAGGCTTTGTCCGATCAATTGATGCCTGTAGAGCGGCCATTAGGTCTGTAACATTTGTTGCCGTTTCTTTAGGCTTGGCTGTTACAACTTCCTTGCCTGTCCTTTTTGATTCAATCAATTCCAATAAAGCAGTCCGGTAATCATCCTTATATTTTTCTGGTTCAAATTCTGTTGTCAGCTGGTCAATTAATAAAATGGCCGTGTCTAATTCCTTTTGAGTCACCTTATCCTCATTTGGTACATTCGGAACATCCCCTGCTTTTCTTACTTCATCGGGATAATGGATGGTTTCCATAATTAGTGTATTTTCATATACACGTATTACTCCCAACTGTTCCTTTGAGCGGATGACCATTTTTGCCAGCCCTACTTTTTGTGACTCTTCTAACGCCTTTCTCAGTAAGGAATATGCTTTACTCCCACCCTCATGTGGAGACATATAATAGCTTTTATCAAAGTAGATTGGATCTATTTGCTCCATTTTAACGAAATCAATAATTTCAACTGCTTTATCTTCATTTTCTTTCTTTAAATTTTCTAGGTCTTCATTGTCCAAAACAACAAACTTACCTTTTGTATACTCATAAGCCTTCACGATATCTTCATTTTTTACTTCCTTCTCGCATACAGGACATACCTTTTCGTATTTTATTGGCGAGTGACATTCCTTATGAAGAGTACGGAGCTTTATATCCTTATCCTCTGTAGCGGCATGAAGCTTGATTGGGATGTTTACAAGTCCAAAACTGATGCTGCCTTTCCATATTGTATGCATGGTCATTCTCCATTCTTTTTCTTTACTTTTTGCATTTCTTAAAGATGCCATGCGTTTTTACTTCCGAAAGGATGATTAAATCTTTTTTAAACAAAATAATAAAGCCTCTATATTTATTTTTTTATTGAAAATGAACGGTAAACCTTGTACAGAAAGGAGAAAAATATGAAACCGATGCTGCCCAGTCTTACCTTTGAAGCTCCTGACCGTCCTGATTGGCTATATGAAGTGAAATATGACGGATTTCGCGCTATTCTTGATTGGAGTCCTGATAGTCTTCAATTAATAAGCCGGAACGGTAAAACACTTCTTCCCCAATTTCCCGAAATAGAGCAGTTTCTTTTAAACCATAAAAAAGCTTTTCTTCCTTATTTGCCTTTACAGCTTGATGGAGAGCTGACTATTTTGGAAAACAGCTATAAGGCTAATTTTTCAGAAATTCAAAAACGAGGAAGATTAAAGTCGACCCAAAAAATAAGTGAGCAGGCGTACAAGCACCCTTCCCGGCTGCTTATTTTTGACATACTCAAAATTCAAGGTATGCCGCTCCTCTCAAACACTTATCTTGAGAGGAAAACCGAACTGGCCAAGCTATTTGAATTACTTTATTTTGAAAAAGGGATTGATGCTGGAAATGCCCAATTGCTGCAGATGATTGAACCTGAAAGAGAATTTAACAGTCTTTGGGAAAAAATTGTTTTATATGACGGTGAAGGAATTGTTGCAAAGCATAGAAAAGGGTTGTGGGAGGAAGGAAAACGGACAAACAGGTGGCTGAAATTTAAAAATTTTAAGTTTTTGAGCTGCTTTATTACTGACTTGGATAAAACAAACCAATATATTGGGATAGGAGTTTATAAGGGCGATGCGATTTATAGAGTAGGACATATTTTATTTGGATTAAAGCCTGATGAGAAAAAGGCACTTTTCCAAACACTGAAACAAAATAAACAAAAAGAAGATGACCAATATATATATGTTCTCCCGGCGATTTGCTTGGAGGTTAAATACTTGGAGCTATACGAAAACCAGCTCCGGGAGCCTCATTTTGATCGATTCCGTTTCGATCTTACTCCTGAAGAATGCACGTTTGAAAGGTTTGTAAACCAGCTAAAAAATCTGCCTTCGGGGCTAGAAATCACACATCCAGAAAAGCCGTTGTGGAAGGATTCAGACATTACCAAAAACGATTTCATAAATTATTTACGAGAATGTTCTACTTACATGCTTCCTTTTTTAAATGACCGCGCCCTAACGGTGATAAGATTTCCACATGGTATGTATGGTGAACCCTTTTACCAAAAAAACTGCCCTGATTATGCACCGGATTTCGTCGATACTTTTTCCGAAGAAGGGATTGAATATATTCTTTGCAACAGCCTTGAAACACTGATTTGGCTCGGCAATCAGATTGCAATTGAATTCCATATTCCATTTAAAACGGTTAATAGCAAGGGCCAAGTGAAATTGTTTTTGATTTGGATCCGCCGTCTACAGACGCTTTTCCGCTTGCTATTAAAGCTGCTTTATTTATTAAAGAAGTACTTGATGAGCTTAAATTAACGAGCTTTATTAAAACATCTGGAAATAAAGGACTGCAAATTTATATTCCATTGCCCGAAAATGCCTTTTCCTTTGAAGAAACGAGGCTGTTTACCAGCTTTATTGCAGAGTATCTTATATCCAAAGATTCCGATTCGTTTACTATTGAAAGAATGAAGAAAAACCGCGGAGGACGGCTCTATGTTGATTATGTGCAACATGCTGAAGGAAAGACAATCATTGCTCCTTATTCATTAAGAGGGAACTCTTGGGCAGGAGTTGCAACTCCTTTATTTTGGGACGAAATAAATGAAAAGCTAAGCTTAAAAGATTTTCATTTCCGTAATGCATTAAAAAGAATCTACACAATAGGAAATCCATTTAAGGATTATTTCCAAATAAAAGACAAGCAGCCATTTGCACCCGTACTGGGATTCCTTAAAGAAAATAGAAAAAAGGGATAGATTAGTCTATCCCTGAAGATGCTGATTTAAAAAGCTTTTTGCTTCTTGTTGCAATTTGGAATATGCAGCCTGTTCTCCAAAGTCGGATTTGGCCCCGATTGAAAATGTGTAATTTGTTAAGTCAACTGACGCCATCGTTTTGTAAACAAAGGTAGCATTTCCGATCAGGTCGATTTTATATTCCCCATCAGCCTTATGGACTACACATTGTACTTTTCCGCCATTATTATAGACGTTTACCGGCGTTTCTAATTCGTTTAGTTCAAGCAGACAGGTCACCAGAGTGGAAGCTGACATGGCAGTTCCACAGGCATTCGTAAAACCGACTCCCCGTTCATATGTTCGGACATATATATTCCCAGGACTAAGAGAATTTACAAAACTGACGTTAACGCCATCGGGGAACCATTGATTGGGGGAATTCACCTTTTTGCTAAGCTCCTCTTGAATCCCAGTCTGCAGCATTTCTTTATCAACTATGGAAACCAGGTGTGGATTAGGTACAGCGAGAGCAGTAAATATTAAGTTCTCCGAAAGCTCTGGAATTTTTTCCTCTAAAAGGGTTTCTGTATTAAGCTTTAATGGCAAGTCCTCCAGACGGAAGGAAACGGGTGATATTTCAACAAGGTATGTAGAGACATCCGAATAAATTTCAGTCTGCTCCATTACCTGAAGGTCTGCTTTCATTGTTTCAATTATTGCTTCTTTTGTTCCGAGTAGCTCACAAACGTACCTTCCTGCACAGCGAAGACCGTTTCCGCACATGGAAGCCTCTGACCCATCTGCATTGAAAACTCTCATTCTTCCATCCGCATGTTCACTTTTCATAATATAGAGAATACCGTCTGCTCCTAGTACAGATCCCCGATTGCACAATGCTTTTGCCAGTTCTGCCCTCTGTTCTTCGGTAAAAACATACTCATGTGTAATTTCATCTATAATAAAAAAATCATTATCAGATCCATGGCATTTAATTAACTCGATTTCCATTATAACTACCTCCGGACTCTTGAAAAGAAAAGATACCATTAGAATCTCATAAAAGGTTTTAATAATCAATGAAAAAACAGCCTAGAGTTCATCCAAGGCTGTTTTTTCAAAGTGAAGTATCCATTTCTATTATTTGTTTAGCCCATTTAATGGATTGATGATAAGAATGAAATGCAGACTCTTCCGGTATATTTAAATGCTTGCATAACTGTGAGGCCATTTCCCAATTTCCCATCTCCACTGCAATTGTCAGGTCCAGGACTTTTTTGTATTCATTGCTTTGGCCGTTTAGTGCCTCACAAATGTTTTCTTGAAGAGGCAAATCATTCAATACCTTTTCCATGGGCATATTCAGCAGGGTATCCATCAACGAAAACATCCCTGTCATAAAATATGAAGAAGCCTCCGTAAATCTTTGCAGCTGGATGGCAATGGATTCACTCATTTTAGCTCTTGTTAAACTCATTGAGACCATTTCTTTTGATAAATCTTTTTTAACTCCCTTTGTCTCTCTGACAGCAAGAACAAAAATCCACTTCTGAATTTCAATCAATCCGAGTAAAACGATTGCCTGTCGAATGGAGCTGATTTTTTGCCTTGGCCTGTATGAAGGTGAATTAATGAGTTTTAACAATTTATAGGATAAGGATAAATCCTGCTCTATTAATTTTGTAATCTTATCCACGCTTGGCTCATCTGCCGACAAAAGGTTTATTATTTCGTAATAGGAATGGATATTTACAGGAATATCCTTCGAAGATACAATAACCGGCTTGGAAAAAAAATATCCTTGAAAATATTGGTAGCCTGAAGACGCAGCTTCTGAGAATTCTTCTCTTGTTTCGATTTTTTCAGCTAACAATTTAATTTTCATTTTCTTTGCTAAAGATTCAATTTTCTCCCTCATCAAAACAGAGGTATTTTGAAAATCTACTTTAATAATGTCGATGCAAGGTAATAATCTACTGAGATAAGGATTTTGCTCATTTAAAACAAAATCATCAAGGACTATTTGATAGCCAAGCTCTTTTAATTCTTTGCAAATTTGAATTAACTCCGCACTAATTTCAACTGATTCCAAAATCTCAATCACGATTTCTTTTGGGTGAAAAAAAGTGGGCAGCTTCACTTTTAAAAGATTATCTGTAAAGTTAATAAAGCATGGTTTTCCATTTGAAAGCTCATCAATTCCAATATTCAAAAAGCTATTGATAATCACATCGGCTGTGGCTTTATCGCCGTCAATCTGCGGAAATTGATTGACTTGATTATTTCTATAAAGAAGCTCGTATGCAAAAACATCTTCTTTTTCCGTGAATATTGGCTGCCTTGCAACAAATACCTCCACTCACAATCCCCGCCTAAAATATTTATTATATGTCGAATACATGTCTTTATTATGATAAAATTATCAAAAAATGTAAATACTTGAAAAATTTTTACTTTTAAGCTAGCCATTCCGCTTGATCTCATGTTTTACTTCCAATTATCGTTCAATAAAAAATTCTTGGATTAATAATGACATACTCATCAGTTTCTTTTCATTTGATAATTCTGGATTTAACGAAATGATAGGGGTATTTGGTTCAGGAAATAATTTGCTCCATTCTAGAGGCATCCATCCCCTCCTCAGCCTTACGAGTTCGTTATCCTGAGAGCTTAGGATTTTTTCATCCATATAAAGACGGGAACCAACCGTTTTTCCCCAACAAGATCCTTCTGTATCAAGCAGGTTTCCGTATTGCTTACCTTTTTGAAAATTCCCTAAAAACTCTTCTTTATCGTTGTAAACTTCTATATTTATGTTTTTATTCTTTTTAATCAGGTAAAATCCAGAGGAATTTTGATTCTCGTCGTATAGTGTATATCTCTTTGGTGTCTTTCTTAATGTAATAAACCCCTTTAATACTTCCTTTTTAGTAGTACTGTTTCTTATTTCTCCGGCTTTGTTACCGTCCGGAAAAAACAGCAGCAGCCTTGGTGTATAGGTTGGCAGATAAAAAACGAGTAACTGCTTTGATGAGAACATGCTTTTATATGGTATTTGTTCCGTGCCATATTCTTTAATATCAAGAGAGAATCTTTTGTTTTATAGTAGTAAAGTTGATAGCAAAAAAAACTGTATGCCAAAAATGGGAGACAGAAAGCCATAATCATCCGTTGCTTTAAAAATAAAAGATTAAAAACAATAATGAATATTGCTGGAACAAGCGATGCTATTCCGCCATTTAATGTTATATTTGCTGAATCCTTATAATAGTCATAAATCTTCATTTTGAAAACTCCTTATCCTTCCCTCTTATTTTAGTCTATTAATCTCCTGATAAAATAATGATAGAGAAAACGATTGTTACCTGGAAAAATACAAAAGGACAATCCAATTGATGGATTGTCCTTTTAGGCAACTATTATTGCTTATTCTGCTATCATACCTGATCATTCAATTGTTTATCCATTCCTGCAAAGAGGCCATTGATTTTTTCGCATCCGCATAGCCCTGGTTATAAAGTTCTTCCAGTTTTGCCGGATTTCTTTCCATTCTGCCAACCTTCAAAGGGTTTGAAGGCCGGATAATAAAAACATTCCCTTCATCCTTCTCCCTTTCGAGCTTGGCCATGGTGTCATTATAAACCTTGTAGCGCTCTTTTAAGGCTGACTGTAGTCCCTTATACATTGGATATTTTTTGTTTACAAGGAAGTGGAACTTCGACGGTTTTTTTATATACCCTTCATTTCTTGTCAGGATTACAATGTTTTTTTGATATCCATCTTCCTTTGCTTTTTTGAGAGGAATTGGGTCACTAATACCGCCGTCAAGCAAAATTCTATTCTTAAATCGTATTTCTGGAGCGATAAATGGCAATGAGCTTGAAGCCCGCAGCACGGTCAACAAATCTTTTCCGTAATCCTTTCTCCCAAAAAAGACTGGCTCACCTGTTTCACAATCGGTTGTCCCGACCACGAATTCTGTAGAACTGCCATGAAATGCATCATAATTATAAGGAACCAGTTTACTTGGAATCTCGTCAAATATAAAATCCATGCCAAAAAATTGCCTGTTTTTAAAGTAGTTTTTCCATGATAAATATCGTGGATCTGAGACATATTCGACTGTAACTGTTTTATTTCTTCCCTTTTGGCGTGATAAATAGGACGCTGCATTGCATGCCCCCGCAGAAACTCCGATCACATATGGGAAAAAGATATCATGTTCCAGGAAGTATTCCAGCACACCAGCTGTATAAACGCCGCGCATGCCCCCTCCTTCTAAAACCAAGCCGGTTTGTTCAAACATATTTTTTCTTCCTCTCAATATGGGCTTCTCTTTTTCTCATTGCCAATTATAGACCAGTTATTTCTGCAGATAAACTAAAAAGCATTTTTACAAAGCAAGTTCTTTTTTTCTAAATACGGCAATGCTTAACACTAATAAGAAGATGATGGAGAGACCTGTTATCATGAGGGAGGGCCATGTTCCTTCAGGGATTGATGCCCCGGAAATAAGATGGTTCCCATAGTCGGCCAGCTGGGAAGGGCTCCACTTCAGCCACTTTGAAAGTGCGCTGCTGATTAAACTGAGAAGTACCACAAAGGCCAGTGAAGTAAATCCTGCCGTACCTGGAACTAAAAATAATGAACTAAAAAATACTGTTATTGTAATGATCAACATCATCCAGCTTCCATAAAGCAGGAATGACCCGAAAAAATCATTAAATGGAATCCACTCAAATAAAATTCCTGTATAATACCATGTCGCTAAATAGCCCAAAAAGAAGGATAATAGCATTAGCAAAAAACTTCCCATCCACTTGGCTGTAACAAATGAAGCATACGAAACAGGTTTAACAAGAATCATGGCTGCCACTCCGCTTTTCCGCTCAGCTGCAATTACACCCATCGTGGCTAAAACAATAATTAATACTCCTATTGTGTTGTACTGGCCTACTCCTTTTATCAGCACATCAGCTGCAGATGGTTCAGGCAATTTTATGACAGCCCCTTTAGGCAATCCGCCTAACGCGTCAATTATCTGGGGCATATAATAGCTTGATAGTGGCTCTTTAACTCCAATTAAAATAAAGGTAATAGGTACCCATATCCATTTAAAATTGCGCCACATTTCAAGAATTTCTTTTTGCAGAAGTGCTGACCACTGACTCATTTCCCCACCACCTTCATGAATATGTCTTCAAGAGTCATACTGCTGATTTCGAATTTTAATAACGGCCAATTCCCCTCATAAATATTGTTAAGTAAAGCATGCCTAGCTTCCTCAATATTTTTTACAAATACACTAATCACGCTGCCTTCTTTACTGATATGTTCGACTGAAGGATGCCATTCTAGAATCTGAACATATTCTTCAACATTGCCTTTAAAAGATAAATCTATCCTTTCCTGCTTGTGCCGTTCCTTTAGTTCATCCATGGTTCCTGATTCTACAATAATACCGTTATGAAGAAATAATATTTTCTCGCACACTTCCTCGGCATCATTTAGAATATGGGTTGAAAAAAGGATAGTCGTTTCCTTCTTCAATCCCTCCAGCAGCTCCAACACTTCTCTTCTTCCAAAAGGATCAAGTGCTGACACAGGTTCGTCGAGCATTAAAAGCTGGGCCTGTGGATAAGTGCCTGAGCGATTCCAAGCCTTTGCTTCATACCGCCTGAGTATTTTCCAACTTTGCGATTCTTAGCATCCTCAATTCCTACTACCTGGAGAAGCTCTTTTGCTCTTGCATTTGCTTCCCTTTGCTTTAAACCAGCAAGTTTTCCTACATAAACAAGAAATTCCATCCCTGACATCCAATCGTAAAAAACAGGGTATTGAGGAAGATATCCGATTAAATGCCGGATATCCTCACCCTTTTTCGCGTCTGAAAAGGTAATGGTGCCCGAAGTAGGATTCATAAGCCCTGAAAGCATTCTTAATGTCGTCGTTTTCCCGGCACCATTTGGTCCGAGAAGCGCAATGCATTTGCCAGCTTCAAGAGAAAAATCCGCCTTTTATAACTTCAGTCCCTTGAAAGCTCTTTTTTAATCCTTTCATTTGAATCAGGGACATTAAGTGTTTCTCCTTCCAATAACAAAATAAAGAATAGGACCAATTATATTAACAAACAGAATGATTAGCACCCAAAGCCATTTTGGCCCTCTTGTACTTTCGATTCTAATTAAATCGACCACTGCCACAATGATTAATATCAATTGAATAATGAATATCGGAGCTAAAACCGCCCAGTTAAAATTTGCAAGATGTTCCATTTTTATTACCCCCTCTGTAAATTCATTAATGTGACGCACAAGTCTAAAAAAAGTTCAGAACCCGGCTAAAATTTTTTGCCTGGTTCTGAACTTTTTTAATTTATCAAACGAATAATGAATGGAATTCGGTATTCTTTCCCTTCATAAGCTTTTACTGCTCCCACCAACGTAAATACCACAGCCATAATCCCAATAATCCATAAAGCTAAAATTCCAATTAGAATAATGGTTAAAATTCCGCTAATTAAAGAATATATTGTATAAGAGATAAAAAAATTAAAATATTCTTTCCCGTGAAAGTCGATGAAAGCTGAGTCATTTCTTTTTAAAAGCCAAATCACGAGTGGACCGATAATCGGTGCAAAAAAACTGATTGCATATATCGCAGCAGCCAGGAGTCTTTCCTCATTTTTAATCACTATATATCCCCCATTTTCATATATAATTTTTCTATTTATATACGTTTCAAGACAAAAAAGGATTCATGAAAATCAGAAGGTCTAAAAAGGTTTCTTTTTTAAGCATCCCGAACCATCATACCCCCTCTATACAGACCGCTTTTCCAGAATTATCTGTTCCCAATCTTCAAACAAATTGATAATATATATGAGAATGCTTACTTTAATCCAAAAACAACTGCATTGCAGGCAGAATTTGCAGCAGGAATTGACAAGTTCCAACAAAATAATAAAAAGTTAATTACTTCAAATTAAAGGGAAAGGTTTCAAAATGACTAAAACACTTTTAAAAAATGCGATTATATACCCTATAACTTCCTCCCCCATAACAAATGGGGAAGTACTAATAGAAAACGGGGAAATTTCCAAGATAGGCAAAAATATTGTTACAGATACGGATGTAAAGATCATCGATTGTGGCAATTCTTATCTTTTGCCAGGATTAATAGATGTACACACTCATATGGGATTATATGATGAAGGAACTGGGTGGGCAGGAAATGATGCAAATGAAACGGCTGAAGCCCTTACTCCCCATATCAGGGCCATTGATGGCGCTTATCCGCTTGATCCTGCTTTTACCGATGCTATAAAAAGCGGAATCACAACAGTACACATTATGCCAGGAAGCGCGAATGTCATAGGCGGTACAACATCTGTCATAAAGACATTTGGCAAAAACATTAAAAAGATGACCGTTAAAGAAACCGCAGGACTCAAAATCGCCCTTGGTGAAAATCCGAAAAGAATTCACAGCAATGGAAACAATGCATCCGTTACCAGAATGGGGATAATGGGCATGCTTCGTGAGGCCTTTTATCATGCACTCCATGCTGATAATCCAGAGGATTTGAGGGTTGCTCCTATAATAAAGGCTTTAAAGAGGGAAATTCCTGTCAGGATACATGCTCACCGGGCAGATGATATTATCACTGCCGTAAGGTTTGCAGAGGAATTTAATTTAGACTTAAGAATTGAACATTGTACGGAAGGACACTTAATTGCAGAAGAACTCTCTGAATTGAATTTAAAGGTTTCTGTACGCCGACTCTTACTCGAAGGTCGAAGGTTGAGCTAAAAAACAAGACATGGAAGACTTACCAGGAGCTTACTAAATACGGAGTAGAAGTATCTATTACAACGGACCATCCTTATACCCCGATTCAATATTTGAATATAGCGGCTGCTATCGCGGTACGTGAAGGTTTATCAGAGCAAAAGGCGCTTGAAGGAATGACCATTTTGCCTGCTAGAAATTTACAAATAGACGACAAACTCGGTAGTATTGATGTAGGAAAAGAAGCCGATTTGGTTTTATGGAGCCACCATCCATTTCATTATTTAGCCAAACCGAAATGGACCATGATTGGCGGACAGATGGTATTTACGGACGCGTAGAAATATGTTGAAATTTGGCATTAAATTTTACAACAAATAAACAAAAAAACTATTTCTTTTTTACATTTTTTTTTGTAATATAATTTTAGTGAACTTCTATTAATAGAGCATTTCAGCGATGCTATTGCTCATCAAATACAAGAAGGTGTTCCAGAATTACAGGCTGTAAACAAAACGAATAGGGAAGGCAAATGGTGCGCCACCAGGTTATCTGGTTCTAGTGGGTTCGATTCCCACCCCGGAATTTTTTAGCAACTTCACAAAAAATTTCGAGGGTGGGCCGCTTCTTTTGACATGGAATCGGACTGCTCGAATTGGAGGGTTTAAGATGATCAAAAAACGTGATCTTCATGAATGCCATGCATTATATGATTTGATGACGCACCCTGATGTCTTCCCTTTTGTGCGCCAAAAAGCGGATTCATACGAAGAATTTCTTTTTATGACGAAACAGACCATCGAGGCAGAAGATCGCGGTGAATTAATTTCACGCACGATTCTTGATGAGTGGGGCGCTCCAATTGGGACGATCAACCTTTATGACATTGAAAATAATGCGGGCTTTCTTGGAACCTGGCTTGGTAAGCCTTTCCATGGAAAAGGCTATAACAGCCCTGCTAAAGAAGCATTTTTCGATGAACTTTTTTATGAAATTGGAATTGAAACAGTATTTATGCGCATCCGTAAGGTAAATATTCGTTCTATTAAAGCTGCGGAAAAACTTCCATATGTCATTAAAGCAAATGATTCAAGGAAGACTGTCTATGAACAGCTTAATTCAGCAGCGGATGTTTATGATCTGTATGAAATTCCAAAAGATCTTTATACACTTTATATGATGAGAACAGTCTCAGACGATTCAGATGAATCCCAGCTTCTCGAGGCATAATTCATTAAATATTTAAATAAAAAAGACTAAATCGTATTTTCGGTTTAGTCTTTTTTAATCAAAATAAATCTTATCATTTACTGTAATATGTTTTGTCCTATCATGTCATCCTTCTCGTTAATGCCCATCTGCAGCATTAAATCCTCTAATTCCTCATTTGTAAGGGTTTCAAAGCCGGCATCTTCAAAGAATATCTGGGTTTGATTTGGATTAATCCTGTTAGTATTAAAGCTCATCGTCCTGCCCCTTCCATTAATTTTATTTTTATTATCTGCTATTCATAAGTTTTTAATCACGCCTTTTCGAATTGTTCTTAAAATTTAATTATCTTAAAAAGAAAAAAATTCAGGAAGCATCCTGAATTTTTTACTATTTACATAATATTGTTATGTTTTCTTTGCAATTTTACCTTTTCTAAATATAAATTGCGGACAAGGTAGGTTTTATATAGTTCTATTTTCCTTTGATCAATGGGATGCTTGTTAATCCCTAATTTTTTAAGTTCCTGAACGTACCAGCCCTTAGACCCCTTAAATGCCATGTATTTTCCCCTCCTGATTTGCTTGTCCCTACACTTTATGTTGGAGAGGTCCAGTACATTCCAGTTAAATATTAAAAATGATAGCCCAATAGGTCAGCCATGTTTTTTGGAATATCAGTATTATTAATTACTCCTTCAAACCGTTTGGCTCCTGGCCGAATGAGAAAATAGGGATCATGTTTGCAGTGTGCCCTCCTGTGGGGCTTTGCGCCCTTACCTTTCGATCAAGGATCCCTGCATTCATATATTCTGCGATAAGGCTTCCAATTTCCCATGCAGTTTGCTTTGAAGCATAAACCTTACCTGAGTTTGACTTAAGACGGGTGTTTAATTTTTGTGCTTCACTATCGCTTAACGATATCCCTGCAAATCGATAAAAGACATCCCTTATACTTTCAATTGTATATTGCTGAGATCCTTGATCATAAACCAATTGTGCAGCCATGTATTCCGGACTTACCTTTATTTTTTTATAGGCTTCAACGTTTAACGGTTCTGGTGCCGAAATCCCCATTGTCTCATGATCTGCTGCTACTACAACCAATGTATCTCCTTGTTTCTCTGCCCATTTTACAGCGTATTCAACCGTTTGATCGAATTCCATCATTTCCTTCCAAATTCCTGGAATATCCGCGGAATGTGCGGCATGGTCAATTCTTGCTCCTTCAATCATGACAAAAAACCCTTTATTCCCTATTGAAAGTGTTTCAATCGCTTTCTGTGCCATCAGTTTGAGGTCTGGCTCATTGCTGCGTAATTCATCGCGGTCTTGTTTGAATGTCATATATGAAGGATGGAACAAACCAAGAATTTTTTCTCCTTTTACATTTTGTAATTGTCCTCGATCCGTAACATATGTGTATCCCTTTTGCTTAAATTGGTCAATAAGGTCTATGCCATTCTGATTTTCAGGTTTAAACATTGATGCGCCGCCTCCGAGGATGACATCAATTTGGTTTTCCAATTGCTGTCTTGCAATTTCTGCTTGACCTGACCAGCGATTGTTGACACTTGCTGTAAATGCTGCAGGTGTTGCATCAGTAACCGTATTAGTAGATATGACCCCTACCTTTTTACCGTGTTCTTTAAATAAATCAAGGATACTTTTGGCTTCCTTGCCATCAGGAGTAACCCCAATCATCCCATTATTCGTTTTGTGGCCAGTCGCCAAAGCTGTTGCTCCCGCAGCAGAGTCTGTCACAAAGTTATTTGCAGAATAAGTCTGTACGAGGCCTAAATGGGGAAGTGTCTGCATAAACAGTCTCCCTTCCTTTCCATACTCGAACAACCGGGCAATTTCCATCTGTCCTATTCCCATTCCATCACCGATTAGAAAAATAATATTTTTTGGCTTTTTATACGCTTTGTTCAATACTCTATTTTCTGCAGAGACATGAATGACTTTTAATCCATAATGATTATTAACTATAGAAAATCCAGGGGAGCCCACAAATACAAAAACCATCAGTAAAATTTGCAATTTCCTTTTCATCTTTCACCCTCCTAGCAAACTTTTGCTTATTAGTTTCTTTCAAAGTGCAGCATTCATTCATATGATACAAATTGTTTAATGCCTAAAAAAAACAGCCCTCCAAGTTTTGGAAGGCTGTCTTGAGCTAGGAAGCATTTTCATTTATTTTCGGTTCTATCACTACACCAATAAATTTGTCCACAATATGGGTATCCCATTGTGTGCCCCGTCCATCATTAAGGATGTTTAATGCTTTTTCTGCCTGCATGCCTTTACGGTATGGTCTATCCGAAGTCATGGCATCATAGGCATCTGCAACCGCTATAATCCTGCCAAATAAGGGAATCTTCTCCCCCGAAAGGGCATCCGGATATCCCTTGCCATCCATCCTCTCATGATGGGATCGGACACCTGGAAGAAATTCAGCGATTTCACTAATTGGATAGACTTGTTTTAGAATATTTTCTCCTATTGCAGGATGTGCTTTTATTAGGCTGAATTCTTCATCAGATAAGCGCCCTTCTTTAAGCAAGATACGATCTGGAACACCGATTTTACCAATGTCATGCAATAGGGCAGTTTTATATAAAAGATCAATCGATTCCTTTTGCAGGCACAAGGCTAATCCAATTTGTCTGGAATAATCAGCTACACGGACAGAATGTCCTGAAGTATATGGATCCCTTGCATCCAAAGCAGCAGAAAGAACCATCAAAAAGCTTTCAAGCATCTTTTCATTTTTCTCGTTATGTTTTTTGATTTCAAAAATCATTCGATTAAAACCATTGAACAAGTCAGAAAATTCATCAGTATATACATTTTCTTTTAGCAAATAATTTCGGCTTTCAACTTCCTTCATCATCTTTTGAAGTTGAAGTATCGGTTTTTCAATATCTTTTGCCATAATTCTTGAGATAAGAAGCGAATAAAAGACAGTAATTAATAAGACGATTCCTGCCCATTTCCAGAAAACCAGTGTGCTGATGCCAGTCATTTGCTGAATTTTCACCTGTGCTGCCAATAAAAACAAAACAACAGGGAACACACCGATAAGGACAATGGCTACCCCTAATTTTGATTTAATTGTCACTCTGACTCTTCTGTTGTGAAGGAATACTTCGCTTTCACCAAGTATTTTTCCATTCATGTATTCAATGGCAGGTTGAATGGTTCTAACAGTTAAAAAATACTCAATTAATGCATGCATCAAAGCGACAATAACAGAAGCTAACATCGCATAAAAAACATAGGAAAAAGGAAAGGTTAACAATTTAGCATGGATTAGCCATAAAGAAAGGAAAATAGCTGGCAGACTGAATCCCCAGAGGTGTGGGAGCATAATTCTTCTGGCAGTTAATTCAGGAAAGCGAAACAGCCGTGTAAAAGCGGCCTCATTGATATCCTTATTTTTAAAATTGCTTGTAAAAGCCCTCTTAATGGGCCTTAAATGATGCCAAAAATAAAATCCTTCCACCACAAACATGACCAGTAAAGAACAACCTAATATGATCATTAAAAATAAAACATCCCGATGGTCTAAATTTAAGCTAATTAACATCGGAATGCCTCCAATGCCGAAAACAGCTAAAAGGGAACACATTATATAATTAATTAGTAATCGCTTGACAAACTGTCGGTATTCTTCCATGCTTCACCTATCTATTTTCAAAAAGGAATTTTTTTCATTTTATCATCTCTGCCCATAATTGAATAGACATAACTTGAGACTGAAAGCTAAAAGGAATCATCAATTCTGAAAATTTTACCTAATACATCGGACCCTCCGGTAACGGGGATGACACTTCCAGTGATAAAATCTGATTCTTTTTCTGTCAAAAACGTAATCACCCTGGAAACATCCTCTCCTGTACCAGGCCTGCCAACAGGAGAGTTTTCCACATTGGATTCCTTTGCTTCTTTAATCCCCTTCTCCTTCCACTCCTTTACAATGTCACCAGGACACACCATATTAGCTGTAATCCCATTCTCTGCTTCTTCGAGTGCAATTGTTCTTGTGAGGGATGCGAGCCCGGTTTTGGCTGCTGCAAACGCCGACCGGTATATCCAGCCAGGAGCGTTTTCCGCTCGGTCATAGCCCATCGTGATAATGCGGCCCCATTTATTATTCCTCATTCCTGGGAGGAGAAGTTTCGTTAAATAAAAGACTGCTGACAAATTTCCATTGATTATATAATTCCATTCTTTAAAGCTATAATCAGCCATTTTTTTTCGTTCGTAAATATATGGTCCTGCATTATGAATCAATACATCTATCCTAGAAAAACTGCCTAAAACTTCACAAACCATTCTTTCACAATCATCTTTATTAGCCACATCTCCCTTAAAGACAAGATTTGTGGTACCGAATTTATCAGTCAGTTCATTCGCCAGTGAATTTGCTTCCCGCTCACTGTTTCGATAGTTTAAAGCGAGTGAAAAGCCTTTTTCCGCTAGACTAAATGCTGTATTTCTTCCTATTCCAGATGCTCCACCCGTTATCATAGCTGTTTTTCCATTCACGTAGTATGACCTCACATCATCTAATTTAAATTCAAAATTCCATATTACTATAGTAAAAAAGATTCTGCCCAATTTGCAAATATAAGAGTCCCTTATATGCCCATCTCTCCTTTAAATGTGCACCTTAAGTTTTAATAACGGATGGGCTGAAATCTGCATAGGATGGTGTATAAATGAAAAAGGATGTGAAGAGATGCAGACTGTCATCAATATCTTCAGCCTGAAAATTAACAATGTCTCCAATAATGGATCCATTAACATTGGCGAAGCTCTTCATAACGCTCCTACCGCAAATACAAAATCTCAGGGCCAAATGCATCCTACGGAGATTATGCGCCACCAAGTGCTGCGATGGAGAATGTATTTATTGATCCGGATGTTAATGATATGGGAGATATCGCAAACCCTGCAAATGTCCACTCAAATCAAATGTAAAAAGGATTGAGGAAACCAATGCCTTTTCAAATAAACATTTTCAATATTAAAACAAACGCAATAAATAATAATGCAAATATCTCTTTAGGTCCTGCTGTCCATAACAGCCATACGGCCAACTCAAAATGGGTAGGGACAAATATGGCGTTTGGTGATTTCTCACCTACCGGTTCTTGTTCTGCAAATGGTGTTGGTGACTTTGATATAAGTGATCAGGATCAAATCGCAAACCCATCTGCACCTATCTCAAACCAATTTTAATTTAGATAGATGAAAGGAGTAATAATAAATGTTCCCGTGGAATATATTCCCTTTTAATAAAGACATGAAAAATATGATGCAGCAAATGAAGCCGGAAGAAATTGATAATTATGTACAGAATATGCTTGGAAAAATGCTTCCTGGCAATATGAACGGAATGATGAATCCTCAGGAAATGTTTTCTGGATTTCAATCTTCCCCCTCCAGCAACAGCAGCACAGCTCTGGAGAATTAAATTCATCGTCTTTTGAAACACATGATTATGTCTTTGTCAGGATACCAATCAAGAATGAGGAATGGATTAAACAAATGCGTCTTTATCACACATCAAACCAGCTGATCATTGAGCATATACCTGAAATGGGAGATAAAAACACTATTACTCTTCCGGCAATCGTGAGGAAGAAAGGCTCTTCTGCTAATTATAAGGATGGTACACTAGAGGTGAGAATACCCAAAAATATCGATATGCAATTTTCTGAAATTGATGTAACAGAAATTTTGTAAACATCAATTTTTTTTGCATTTTTTTTAGATTTTAAAATAAGATAGATTAGCTAATCATCTTAAAAGGGTGGTTTATTATGGACATGGATAAATTAAATAAGTGGCTTGAGTTGGCCCAGCAATATCAATCCGACAGCTTTTGGAAAACAGTGTTTGATGAAAAAAATACCGCTGCCCCAATAAATAGGACTACAGCTACACATGGCTTCAACAGCCAGGAAATGCTTCCCCAATGCGATTTATTTGAGAAGGACGGCTATCTCGTACTGGCAGCTGAATTGCCGGGATTTAAAAAGGAGGAAATCCAGATTTCGATTCATCAGCAAATTTTGACAATCAGTGGTGAATTTAAAACGTTGGTTCAAAACCAGAAATACTTTTTAAAAGAAAGGCCAACAGAAAATTTACCAAGAAAATAAACCTCCCTTACCCTATTATGATCGATCATATCCAATCTGAATTAATTGACGGAATTTTTACAATGGTTGTTCCCATTGACCGAGAGGAAATGGAGGACATTCCAATCTCATTTGGTGACCTATCACCAGAATAGGGGCATCTATGCGCTTCTTTTTTCGCTCCTCCACCTCCAATCAAAATGTTTTTAATAAGCTCCTGGAACTTGAAAAAAAGGTATCAATGGTGGAAGCTCTTTTAAGGGGAAAGGCTTCAGAGGATTGTAATCCTTCTGCAGCCCAAACCAAAGAACATCCCCCTGAAACCGAACAGGCCCTTCCATTAATATCGAGCTTATTCAAGTAGACAAAATCATTATTGAAAAATTAGATTACGCAAATAACTTCGGACAGCTGGGAATAAAAGAATTATCAGGCAGATTGAACATCGGAACCAGTTATGAAGGAGATATCTCAAAAGCAGCCAGTGAGAAATTGAAGCAGAAATTGCAGGCTCAACAGAAGGATAAAGACTCAAATGAGGGAACAGAAGGTAAAGCAAAAGTAAACTTTCGTTCCAAAAAAGAGGAAGAATAAAAAGAGGACAGCGCAAAATCGCTGTCCTTATTTCATGTATTATTTTCCAATAAACTCCTGAGTCCAGTAGTTGCCTTCCGCAACATATCCAACTCCAATATAATTATAATTTGAATTTAAGATATTTTTACGGTGCCCTTCACTATTCATCCAGGCATTAACAACTTCTTCCGGGCTGCGCTGGCCCATTGCAATGTTTTCTCCTGCATAATTATAAGTAATCCCGTACTTCTTCATCATACCAAAGGGAGACCCATAAGTCGGGCTTGTGTGGTCAAAATAATGGCTTGTTTGCATATCACGTGATTTATCTCTTGCCATTTTGCTTAATTTTGAATCAATTTTTAATGGAGGCACACCATTTTTGGCACGCTCCTGATTAGTAAGTTCTACAACCTTTTGCTCAAATGCACTCAGCTGGTAAGCAGAGGCTGCAGGCTTTTGTTGCGGTGTATTCACTGATTTCTGAACAGTTGGTTTCTGAACTGGTGCGGGAGCTGGTTTTTGCACACCCGCTGGCTTATTTGTCTGCTGTACTGGATGAGATGGCGGAGCATTTTGTCCCGTTTGTGTAATATCCCAATTGATCCCGTGATCTTGCATGAATTTTTGTAAGTAACTATTTATCTCATTAATATCAAAATTAGAAGTTTGATAGACATAGACTTTACCTTGCTCAGAAGCACTGTAATTGGAAGCTGCTGCTGCTTTATTTACTACAGGATTGGCCATTAATAGGGCTGCTGCGGCCGCTGCTGAAAAAAACGCTCTCTTTTTCATATTCATTTTCCTCCCTGTTGATTGAAGTTTCACTATGACCCCCTAATAGTAACATTTGTTTTTTGTAATAATTTTGGATGTAAATGGAAAATGTATTTCACTAAGAAATAAAGGAATCCCATTCTAATTAAATAAATTAAAAATTGCTCTATTAATCTAGTTTTTTTCAACCAATACTACAGTAAGAATAGTTCTCCAAAAAAGAAATTTTTTAGAGGCCATCCATCTTTTTTCACAAAAATAGGCTTGACAGTATTTTATCAAGCAAAGTTTTGTTTTAATATTTCAAGACTGTTTCATAATTAACCAGATATTTCTGCCCTATTCTATCTTATTGCCTATCAATCAAGAGATGCGATTATTTCATCATGCAGATGTATTAATGTTAATTTCCCTTCTGGTTCAAGGCTTGAGTTTATCAATCTTCTAATGGCTAAATAATATTTTTCATACTTATTCCTTCTGATTCTCGGATGTGAGTTTTCATCAAGCAGTTCTCTTTTTATCGCTTCTCTAAGTACAACTTCACTGCTCTCACCTTCATTTTCCAGTAAACGATGATTCCAGATAGACCGATATTCAGTCAAAAGCAAATCAAAATCCTTTATTTCCATCTCCCATTTTCACCTCTAATATAATTTCGTCCAATATATAGACATGTTACATATTTGCACATATGATTGCAAAAGATATTAAAAATCATCCATTGAAAGGAGATTCATATGTCTACACCCTACCGTTGCCCAAATTGCAAAACCAATCGGAGCAGATTTAATCTAATTCAACAGATACCCCAGTCCGTCAAGATGGATCCGCATTCTGGTGAAATAGTTCAGCAGTATACCCAAAATGATCTTGATCCTTTTCATCTGCCATACAGAGGCCCTGAAGTAAAGGTACAATGTGCGACATGCGGACTGGTGGAAGATGAAAGGACATTCATTAAATTTGGCGAACAGCCAATATAAAAAGATACCCCCCTTAAATCATTAGGGGGGTGTTTTTTAGTTTAATACCTCTTCCAGGAAAGCGGAATCGACCTTCCACATATCATTGGGAGAAAACCTGATTAAATTGATTTCGCCGCTGAATGTCCTTCCACCAATGCCCTTAATCTGCATATCAATGTCTATTGGTACGGCCAAACTAATCTGATCTGCAAGATCTTCTGCGGGAAGCATCGGCATCCTGGAGACCTTTATATTATCGATTTGGTTAAAGACAGATTTCCATTTCATTTTTTGGAGTGAAGTTAAAGAAACAATTCTTAAATCCTGCTGCTTAATACCTGCTACGTAGGCATTAATTATTTCATATGGACTTGAATTTGAGAGATGTTCCTTTAATCTTCCTGCCGCTTTTAAAACCATTAATTGGTGTGACAGGTCCATAAAGTTGGACCTATGCGTAGTGCTGCCGAAAAAATGTATGCAAAAGTGGCCAGGGAAGTTATTTTGCAGCGCACCAGCTCCATGAGGCATTCCATGCATTGAAGCCGCAATCCATTGGTCTTTATAAATAATAATTACTGCTCGCCTTTTCCAGCTCCATTTTCCCCCATAAATCTTTTTCATTATTTTTGTATCTTTAGCAGACAAGGGCTGAACGTCGGCATGATTGCTCCCAGCCCTTCTCTGTGCACGAAACTGTTTCCCCGTTTCTACGTCCATAACCGTGAATTTCGTGTATTTAGGCAGAATTTCTTTAGCTTCCTCCCAAGAGGGCATTTCAATTTGAAAACTTACCCTGCCTGCAGAGTATACGTTTTCCTGATTTAATAGGAACAGGATGATGAACAGGAGTTGGAAAGCAATTTTTTTCATTTTTTCACCTGATTTCGCCATTAAAAATACTTCTATAAAAAGTGTTACCTCAATTAATGGCAGACATGCACAAAAGGTCCATTTTTACTAAATGAAAATATTTTATCTAACATCATTTTATTGAACGACCATCTAAAATCAAAAAAACTCCAGGAAAGTCCTAGAGTTATGTCTAATTTCAAATTTTCTCGTAAAGTCAGGAGGTTTCCAAATCAGCTAGCTGCTTTTCGATTATCTTCCAATTGATATTTTCACCAATAAATACTAGATTTAAAGGCATGTTCATAAATTCTTTCATATAAACAGGCATGCCATAGGAAAACTGGAATAAAAATGGTAATTCAGAAGAATCAAACTTCAAATACCCCTTAATACGGTAAATTGAGTTAGGGAGACTTCTAAGGAAGTTTTCGAATTCTTCTTGTTTGATGGAAGAATGAAACTGGTAAACAAAGGTAGATAAATGAAGGTCCATTTGACTAACCGAATGCTTTTTAGGCCTATTCTGTGATAGGGTTAACTTTTTGATTGATTGTATTGATACTTTTGAATGTGAAGTCAATACACAAGGTGCCTTCGAGTTAATGCCCTGAATTTCAAATGTTAGCGAGGCCTGCTTAGAATCAGACAATTCATCGGCTTTATTTAGGATGATATAATCAGCATGCCGTACCTGTTCAAGAAGCAGCTGCTGAAGCTGAGGACTAAGCGTTTTTCTTTCAAGCCATCTTACAGCATCAACTGTTGTCAGAATCCCTTTAATCTCCAAACGGTCAGCAAATAAAGGTGATAATACAGCATCTAGTACCTCAACTGGATGGGCAGCGCCGGTAGTCTCGATATAGATTACTTCCGGTTTTTCAATTGAGAGAAGGCCTTGAAGCTGCGCCTCTAATTTATCTTGAATCGTGCAGCAAATGCAGCCTCCAAGCAATTCCTTCAATGCGACATCTTCTTCCACAACATCCGAATCGATCGAAACCTTTCCGAGTTCGTTCATCATTACAGCTACTTTTCTGCCAGTAATTTTTTCTTCATGCAAAAGCCTTTTTAATAATGTCGTCTTGCCGCTCCCCAAGAAGCCTGATAATATATAAATTTCAGTTTTTTCCATATTAATCCCTTTCACGGCGTTTCCTGGCCATAATCTTCTACCATTTCATTCAATAAGGCTGTGAGTGTTTTTTTGATATCATCGATCTCCCTGCAGGTCAAATAGCCTGTTTTTTGAAGCCATTCACATTTGCATTTCCATAAAGGAATATAGCCATTTGGAAAATATTCACCATCATGCTCCAGACCAATTTCAATAAAAGATTCATAATCCTCTTCAAACAAATCATCACTGCTCGCTTCTTTTCCTTTTCGCAATCTTACCACATCAATCGAGAGACTCTGTCCTTGCTGAAACTCAGTTTGAAATTGGAGTTTAAACTGTTCGCTCAGCTTTTGACACTCCTCTTCCAATATCAAAATTTTCTCCATCAGCTGATTGTCGAATTGAATGATTTGCTCCATATTATCACCTCATCCGGCATTATTTGCTTGGGAACCAATGTTAGTATCGGGTTAATACAATAAATAATGCATATTTCGATCGCGTGCCCTATCTAAGCACTCATTTTAAATGATTTTTCACTTCCATACAAACATTTAATCTACAGCAATTCTACTTCAAATAAAAGCCCGCTCACCAATGAAGGTAACCGGGCTTTAGTTTATTATTTCATTCGCTTCTTTAATACTTCAACAGCTTTATTTAACTGTGTATCATTCTTTTGTATTTTTATTCTTACTAAATCCATTAGCTTTATGGAAGAGTTGCCTGTTAAAACTCCATTTGGTTCGAGTTTATTATCCTTCTGGAATTTAATAACAGCAGCTTTTGTGTTTTCGTCAAAAAATCCGTCTTCTCTTCCAGGGTTGTAACCTATAGCTTTAAGCATTTTCTGGGCAGTTTTCACATCGTTCGATGAAGTGGATAGCTGTAATCCCTTTTCAGGATCGATAACTGACAGATTAGCATATTCAGGAAGGGCAACTGGATAGTCCGGTTTAATTCCTTTTTTATGAATCCAGCTTCCATTTGGGGTCAGCCATTTAGCCATAGTGAATTTCAAGTTAGATCCATCAGGAAAGTCCTGAGCAGTTTGAACAGTTCCTTTTCCGAAGGACTTTTCACCGATTAGTGGAACACCCGCTGATTCTTTTACTGCGGCAGCAGTAATTTCAGATGCGCTTGCACTGCCTTTATCAATTAATACAACTAATGGCAAATCTGGATTTCCTTCATTTTGAGATCCATATACCTTAACTTTTCCATTACGGTCTTCTACCTTAAATAAAGTCTTTCCTTTAGGAACAAATAAACTGGAAATATTGACTGCCTGATCCAATAACCCTCCTGGATTCTGTCGAAGGTCAAGAACAAGTCCCTTCATTCCCTGCTTTTGAAGCTTGTTTAATTGTTCTACAAGTTCTTTCGAAGTGTTTGTGGAAAAACTGGTAATTTGAACTTTAGCAACCCCGTTTCCAACCATTTCACCATAAACTGTTTGAATTGGTATTTCATCACGAATGATGGGCACTTTAGTTGTTCCTTCAGTCCCAGGACGCTGTATCGAAAGCTCTACCTTCGTGCCTTTTTTTCCTCTAATCAGCATGACTGCATTTGAAGAACTCATTCCTTGTAGGCTTTTTCCATTGACTGACAGCACTATATCATTTGGTTTAAGTCCTGCTTTTTCTGCAGGCGAGCCTTTTAGCGGAGATACAATAATGATATGTCCATCCTTCTCCTGAATTTCAGCACCGATTCCTTCAAAGGATGAAGAAATTGCATGATGGAATCCTTTAGATTCCTCATCATTCATATAATCGGAATAAGGGTCATCCAAAGATTCAACCATTCCGTTTATGGCGCCATTTACCAGCTTTTTTTGGTCTAATTTTTGATAATAGCCATTTTGCAAAGTATCAAAAGCTGTATACAGCTTGTTAAATTCCGAACGCCCGTTTCCAACGGAAACCACATTTTCTTTTCCGTTTGCCATTGCGAAGGTTGTAATTCCAGCTGTTAAAACCACTAACAAAAAAAGCAGGATAAAAAAATGGAACTTCTTCATTCTAATAAAAGCTGATTTTTTTTCGGGTATTTCTTGTCCATGTTCATTTTGTTCGTCCAAAGCCTTCACCACTTTCATTAACCATCAAATCTATTTAAAACACTTAATAATGATTAGAATAACATCTTTGCTGGAAAATTAGCAAAGAAAAGTTCATTAAAATTAGATTAGACAATATTAAGACGTGAAAAAGGCCTAGTAAGCTAGACCTCTTTTTCTAAATTTTCTTCACTTTATTGAAATATTCTTCCAGCGTCCATTTTTTTTCATAAATAGCAGTGGCGGCTTTTACTCCTACATACCGGAAATGCCACGGCTCGTATTCATAGACCGTTACCCCTTCTTTTCCTTTTGGATACCGGAGGATGAATCCAAATTTATGAGCATTCTCAGCAAGCCAATGCCCTTCAGTTGTTTCGCCAAAGCCTTCAGTCAAATTAAGATTTGTGGAACGCGCTGCAATATCCATAGCCAATCCCGTCTGGTGCTCACTTTGTCCAGGCACCGCAACAGCTTGTTCTGCTTTTTCTTTGCCAACATGGTTTATTTCCGCATCAAATAATCCTTTTTGGCGAATATAGGAACGGTATCCAGATACTGCGTACAATTCAATCCCTGATTCTTTAGCATTACTGAACATTTTTTCAAGCGCTGATGCCGCTTCTTTACGGAGAAGGCTTTTTTCCAATTTTTGATCACCGAATGGGAAATCGACATTCGGCCTTACCAAATCTGCTGGAATATAGTCATCAGGAAGGGCAAAGTTTTTATTAACGAGTGCGATTATATTTTCCGGGTTTTGAATAACCTTTTTTCCGTTTACCTGTTTAATTTGATTAAAATAAGCTGCTTCCAAAACAGGCTGATCTGTGTCGTTACTTGTGGGTTTTTCAGTATTGTCAGAAGAAGGTTTCTCTGTTTTGTCTTCCTTATATTTACTCGCTTCATTCTCCTGGGCAAAATCACTTTTATTTAAGAAAGGTATTTTCTTTAAATAAGGATCAATATTGCTGCATCCTGCCAATAGAGAGAAACAGCCAATTAATAATAAGAGTTTTTTCATCATTTTTCACACCTATTTGCTCATTTTTTGACAATATACCCATTTTAGCATAAAAACATAAGGAATCTAGTGACTATTATCCCGGAATGAAATTTGAATTAGCCTTAAAAATCAAAAACAATTAGTAAATATTCTATATTTTAACAACAATGGAAAATGCGGATTTAAAAGCAAAAAATCCTCCAAACCTGGAGGATTTTTTTTCTTTATTTAATTACCGCTTCCAAAGATACTTCGATCATGTCATTAAAGGTTAATTGTCTTTCTTCAGCGGATGTTTCTTCGCCTGTAATGATATGGTCACTTACAGTTAATACAGAAAGTGCTTTCCGGCCATATTTTGCTGCAAGGGTATAAAGTGCCGTTGTTTCCATTTCAATAGCCAGGATTTGGTATTTTGCCCATTTTTCGTGGTCAGCGTTATCATTATAAAACATATCTGCAGTAAATACGTTACCAACTTTAAGATTTAGACCCTTTTCAATCCCGGCGTCATAAGCCTTTTTCAATAGATCAAAATCTGCAGTTGGCGCATAATCAATGCCATTAAAGGTTAGGCGATTCATTTGGGAATCAGTAGAAGCGGTCATCGCCAAAATTACGTCACGTACTTTAACGTCTTTTTGGATCGCGCCACATGTTCCTACTCTTATTAGGTTTTGTACATTGTAGCTTTGCATCAATTCGTTCACATAAATGGAAATGGAAGGAATCCCCATTCCAGTACCCTGTACTGAGATTCTTTTTCCTTTATATGTTCCAGTGTAACCGAACATATTGCGGACCTCATTGTAGCAAACTGCATTTTCCAAAAAAGTTTCTGCAATATATTTTGCGCGAAGCGGATCGCCAGGCAGCAAAACCGTTTCAGCAATTTCATTTTCTTTAGCACCGATATGTATACTCATGTAAAATCCTCCTGTCTTTTAAAGCCTTTTAGTCCTCGATCAGCTTTAACATTCCCACTATACCACATCGCAGTTTCGAGCAAAACCTTTCCTGAAATGTTCATGAATTTTTCACTTTAGGAAAAGCTAAATTTAGCTTCACCATTTTTGAGATTTTAAATGCTAAACGACCATAAACTGTTCGTGATACTGAATATTTATTTAACCAACTTGCACCAGCAGGAGGAGAAATTATGGGAAAAAAGCATAGGAACAGAATCAATTCGCCAAAGAAAAATAACCACATATCTCCAGAAGCAATCGAAGCTGAGCATAATGCTCATGCTAAGGAAAACACAGCTACTGGAGGAAGAAAAAACAAGCTTTAATTACAAAAGGAGAAGAAATCTGATTTCTTCTCCTCCTCAACTTTAATCTTTATTTAGCGAATGTGTATACGGTTTATCGTTTTCCAACCTTCAGGTTTCAGCTGATAGTAATACTGGCCCAATATGCCTTGATCAATTAAGAGGATATCTCCGGTAGATAAAAATCTCCCTCTATAGTCTTTAGGCATCAAATCAGCAACATTGAACAGCTTAAACGTCTTCTCAAGGCAATCTTCATGTCCCTGTCCAAATATGGAAGTGCGGTATACCACTTTATATCCTTTATCCTGACGAAAATTTGGAGTCTGGAAAATGGTCACATCATAGTAAGCGGCTGTTTTTTTAGCGAGTAATTTGATCACTTTTATCCCTCCAGAAAGCTGTTAAATGCTTTTCCTATATATTTACACAGTATTTCTGTCGATTCCTCTCTCGCATTTCTTCTATTTTTGTCGATATATAGCCAAAAAAAAGAGCCTACAAAGGCCCTAAATAGTAATCAAGCATATTTACCTATAACATTCTCTATTTTTTGACGGATGTAAGGGATATCTGCAGAAGACACCGAGAGCCTTACATTGGTTTCGTCCCTTTCTAACGCCTCAGCTAGAAAACCTCCAAGTCCTCTTGCTCGTCTGTCAACTTGTAAAACAATATCTGTCAATCCATTTCCACCAGGAAAAAATACTAGTTCCAATTCATCAAGCCTGCCTCTGAATTGGCCAGAAACTGGAACAAACTCGAATTCCTGTACAAAAGGAAGACGCCTTCTCATTCGGTGCGGCGCTTCTTCACAATCTGCTTCCCTTAAACGGAATCCAAGGTCCTGAACCGCCTGGAATACTGATGTCATTAAATCCGTAGGTAATACCTTCAAGTAATCTGTATCTGTTGGATCTACTGCATTTTTAATGTCCAAACCTGTTGCCAGCCAAATTTTCGATCTTCCTAATGTGACTGGTGTATCCTCTGGAAGTCTAAATGAGAAAGGAATTTCTTTTACTTCGTTTGCCGCGATTATAAAAGGTTCAGAAACCCGGAAACGTTCAATACATGCAGAAACAGTGTATTTTTTATCGTTGGATTCCTTTAAATATGTAGTGTTCAGAGATAAATATATATCATCAATGTTCTGTTCTACTTTTCCCCCTTTGATTGCGACGAGCCCTTCAATAACATCTCCCGGTACAAAGGTATCCCTTTTCAGCCTTGTGTCAACGTTAGCAGACCCAATTCCAACACTTGCAAAAACTTTATTTAAAAATGACATTACAATTCCTCCCTTTTTCAACTAATATTTTCTCTATATCTCTTTGAATTTGCCCACAGCTTTTATATGGTGTATCCATTTGGAGCAGCTTTCTTATCGTTTGTTTTCCATGCATTGAGATATCCAGTTCTTCCTCCCAACTTTTTTCCTCAACAACTGATTCCGTACTCCAGTTGGAGTAGAGCAGGAAAAGGATAAAATGTCCAAGTCCATAAAAATCAGAAGATACATCTGCCTGTTTCTTTACTTTTGAATGAATTTTCATTTCGTAAGAATTTTTCTTCTTTATAGCCAAACCAAAATCAATCATTCTGACATTGACACCATCATAAATCACGTTTGGAATACGAATATCACGATGAATGATTTGATTATCATGCAGATATTCGATCAGTTTCAATAATTCCCTTACAATTTTAAAAACCTCATGTTCAGTATATTTTTTTTCATCTTCAAAAATTAATTGTTCAAAATTTTTACCTTCTATATATTCCATTGTAAAGTAGGGTATTTTTTTATAGCTTCCACTTTCAAAAAAAGCAGGAAATCCGGGATGTTTAATTTGAGTGAGAAACTTTATTTCCTTTTCAAAGCCCTTACGTCCAGAGGTAGTGATTCTTTTATGAATACGGAGAGCCTTCAGGACCTTTGTTACATTGTTTTCATTATCCAGGACCTGGTAGCTATTTCCATAGCTTCCTGCACCTAAATGCTTTAACACTCTATATCTTCCATCAATCAGATGGCCAGTCTGTGAAGACATTTTCAGCTAGGTCTGAGATGGCAAGAACCAATCTTTTAATCATGGACTGCAGCCTGCTTTTTGCTAAAAATTTGCATCAGCTGCTGAAAAAACTGGAAAAGAAACTTCCGCTTTTATGTTTTTTCTTATAATGGTTATGCCCATGATGGCTGTGTTTATGATGTTTCATATGTTTCCATGCACTGCTAGAGCTATAATGTCTCTTTTTAATCGTTTCTTTAAAAATGGATTTGAGGATTTTCTTAATCATTTTCATTCCTCCTTTTAATGGTTCATGTAAGTTACGTAAAAATCTTTTTAAAAGTTTCACTTTTATTCGTAATAGAGGAATTAATTCAGACAAAAACTGGCCAGCGCCAAAATCGCCCGCCATTTTCTTTATTAATTAAGAAGAGAAACATGTTTACAGCATTATTCCTCTTCAACCATTTCTTCATCAATAATGCATTTTTCAAGCAAATATTCAAAGGTGATATCAGCGAGCTCTTCCAGCTCTTCTTCCGAAGGAACGTAACCCCTTTTAATTAGCTGTTGCAAGAAGAATTCCGCTATTTCCTCAGTATCGATAAACACTTCTATTTCTCTCATAGCGACGCCCCCTTTTTACAGAATGTATGATGGAACAAGCTGAATCATGCTATTTACTTATTGTAAAAGTAATGTCCCTTTTCAAATAATGCCTGATATTCTAATTTTTAAAATTTTTATAGTCCCATTCTATTAACAATAGGACAAGCATATCATTTATCAAAATCATTTGAGAATGGGGTAGTAATAATGACAGAATACAGGACTGCAATAGAGGCAATAATTGAAGATGTTAATAACGAAGATGGGTACTTCCTTACTTTTGCTGAAAAGACGATTAACTTAATATTTTTCATTATTAAATGGGGCTGTATACCTTTCTTCGTGCTAATATTGTTAACATTTTTAAAGATGCATTAAACATGGCTCTTTCCATCATTGCTAACCAGGCTTTGTAATTTTCTCAGAACTACCCTCATCACCTGGTAATACTCCTGATCGCCGAACATTTTATAAAGGATGCGGTAGTCATTATATATATCCAAAAGATGGTCTATAAGCAGCTTCTTTTCCTTTTTTTGTCCATCTCTTCTTTTTCAGCCTTCCTGAAGCCCTTGGGCGATTTCTCAAGTTTTACAGGCTTTAGCTGCTTGTTAATCGGATGTAGCAGCCCGAGTTTTTGTATAAATGTTTCCGCACTTTCTGAATCAGCAACCAATGTTAGCTCTTCTTCCCCTGCTTCAAGCCATTCACCGTCATTGACCCTTGATAATTCATAAATGATATCTTCCCAGGCATCTTCTTTATAGCGCCAGATTTCTGTTCTAAATCCGACCACCTTAAATAAATCTGTTCCATATCCAGCCACCTGTACGAGATCCCCAAAGAAATATTTATACTCAATATCTATATGTTCCTGCTCCATTACATTTCCTTCGAATTCTGATAAAAGCTGAAGCCCCGATTCTACATACAAGCCTTCACTTTTATTCACTTCATAAACATATTTATCATCCAGCCATTTTACATCTGTTATTTTTCCCACTGTCCCATACATCGTGATCACGACTGTATCACCGATTTTATATTTCGGTTTTTTTCGTTTTTCCATTTCCTCCATCCTCTCAATGATGAGTCGTGAAAATTGATTACAATAGTATATGCGCATGGTGATATATGGCGCACATCAAGGGCAAAGAAAAATCACCTCCAAATAAAAAAAGAGGCGATTAATATGGAAAATATTTAGTTCGATATAACATGACTTGAAATAAATCTTTCATGCTTCATTCAGCAAATAGCGTTCCCATGCTTCATCAAAAACGGACATACTCTCCAAATATTGCCCATTCATTTCAAGATAGGAGCTAATCTCATCATATTCAAATGAATTTTTTGGAAAGCTGTGATCCAGATAGGCATCATTAGCAAAGGAACTAATGGAGTCCGGTGGTTTCGGATGCCGATATTTCATTAAAAAATGGTAAAATGATTTACTCATAAAAAACGCCCTTCTAACCTTATTAACCGGTAAACACCAGTATATATTTTTCTTTAATATAACGGAAGTGACCGTACCCCGTCCACCATCTAAATTTGTCAATCTTCACCATCATCCATCTAAATGAAAAAATCCCGGCGGATGCCGGGACGATTTATTAGTGATCACTGAAATCAAAATAGTTTCTCTTCAGAAGTCTCGGCTGCTCCATCAATTCCTTATAGGTTATCGTTTTTTCGATAACTTTCGTATTGATTAGAAACAATTGATCCTCAATTGCCTTCACTACCTCAGTGCTTTGATAGGCCATTTCGCATTCAGTGCAGCAAATGGTTGGAGTATCTTTTATCTCAATAGCTCTGGATCCATCTGGCAATTCCCAAAAAACCTTTTTGTTCTCTACATTGAAATATGGACTGCCGCACCATTCACATTGTGCCTCCATTTCAAGCCCTCCTATTCCTTCACTGTTTTTTCTTCAGTAATATGGGGTGCCTGATCTTCATTTTTCTTTCCAATTTGCGCCTGAAATTTCTTTTCCTTAAGCTCATCACGCTTTTCCCGCTTATCTTTCAGTGAAGAATGGCCAGGATCGACAGTATACTGCTGACGCCGGTTTAGCCTATCCAAGCCTTCAGGAACTAAATTAAACTGGCTGTCATTCATTATCGCTGCAATACCTGAATTGGATCTCTTTTCATCCATATCGGGGTAGATTTCTTTAAAATAGCCCTCAGCCCTTCCCGGGATGTAATTTTCAGGCTCCGGATATGATGTGATTACACCCTCAAAATTGCGGAGAACCACTTTGCTGGCACTTTGTGAAATTAAATAGTTTGGCTGAAGAGAAATTTTCCCACCGCCTCCTGGAGCGTCCACGACAAAGGTTGGTACAGCATAACCAGATGTATGCCCGCGCAGTCCTTCAATAATTTCCAAGCCTTTAGAAACAGGCGCCGGAAATGGCAGATTCCTTCTGATAGATCACATTGATAAATATAATATGGTCTGACTCTGATTTTAACGAGATCGTGCATTAATTTCTTCATAATCGGAACACTGTCATTGATACCTGCAAGAATGACCGACTGGTTTCCAACTGGTACACCTGCGTTCGCAAGCATCTCACATGCCCTTTTTGAATCCTCAGTAATTTCAATTGAAGTGTTGAAATGGGTATTAAGCCAAATTGGATGGTATTTCTTTAGGATATTGCAGAGATTTTCGGTAATCCGTTGCGGGAAAACAACCGGCGCCCTCGTACCAATACGGATGATTTCAACATGGTCAATATCTCTCAGCTTCTTTAATATATATTCAAGTATATTGTCATTTATTAAAAGTCCGTCACCGCCTGAAATAAGGACGTCCCTTACCTGAGAGGTTTGTGCTATATAATTAATTGCGGCATCTAGTTGTTTTTTAGGTACCCCCATTCCAATCTGCCCGGAGAATCTTCTGCGTGTACAATAGCGGCAGTACATTGAGCATTGATTTGTCACAAGAAAGAGCACACGATCAGGATAGCGGTGTGTTAAGCCAGCAACAGGAGAATCTTCATCCTCATGGAGTGGATCTTCAAGGTCGTATTTCGTCTTATAAATTTCCTTTGAAATTGGCACGGATTGCATTCTGATAGGACAACGAGGATCGTCTGGATTCATGAGCGATGCATAATAGGGAGTAATATTTAATGGAATGGTTTTTGTGGAGATTTTTACTCCTTCTTCTTCTTCGGGTGTCAAATTTACGACCTTTTTTAGGTCTTCCAAAGTGCGGACAGTATTGGTCAGCTGCCATAGCCAATCGTTCCATTGCTCCTCAGACACATCTTTCCATAGCTCTATATCTTTCCAATGCCTTCCGGGCGTATATAAATTTTGTTTCATATTCAATTCCTCCTATCCCCTTTGCCTTTATACTTGCAAGTATCGTGCCAACTCTTCACCCCCTTGACTTTCCTTTATTTTCAATATGGAAATGTAAAAACATAATAAAAAACCGCCGATTTTTCGGCGGCGGTCATTGGTTATATTTCTGAATTTTATATTGCAGTGTCTGCCTCGGTATCTCTAATAACTTCGCAGCCTGATTAATATTATTACCCGTCATTCCCATCGCTTTCTCAATTAGCTTTTTTTCCATGCTTTTTAAATTTTCCCTTAGTGATAGTGAATCATCCTGTTCATCTTGCCCAAGCGAAACAGGCAGATGCTGTTTTAGCATAACGGGCAAGTCTTTGAAAACCAGCATATCACCCTCGCAGACATTCATCATATACTCGAGCGAATGCTTTAGTTCCCTTACATTTCCAGGCCATAGATATTGGAGAAAATATAATTCTACTTCCCTTTCAATTCCGCTGACTCGTTTGTTTAATTTTCTGTTATACATATTGATAAAGTAATCTGTCAGGAAAAGGATATCTTCCTTCCTCTCCCTTAAAGGCAATAATGAAAAGGTGAAAACATTCAGCCTGTAAAAAAGGTCGGATCTAAGTTTTTTTTCATGCAGAGCCTGCCTCGGATGTTCATTCATCGCAGCAATGACACGGACATTCACGGAGGTATTCGTGGAACTTCCTACCTTCCTGACCAAACCATCCTCTATTACTCTCAGAAGCTTTGCCTGGAGTTCAATGGGCATCGTATGCAGTTCGTCAAGGAATAATGTTCCTCCATCAGCAAGCTCAAACAATCCCTTTCGATCAACCGCTCCGGTATACCCCCCTCTGGCTGTCCCAAATAAAATACTCTCTAATAGAGTTTCTGGAATGGCCGCACAGTTTTGCGCAATAAAAGGGCCTTCAGCTCTGAGAGATGCCTCATGGATGCCTTGTACGAACAGCTCTTTTCCAGTTCCGCTTTCTCCATAAACTAGAATGGGAGAATCAGATTTTGCAAACTTCGCCGCTTCCTGCTTTATTTTAATAAAGCCAGAATTAACAGTCATTAAATCATCAAGCGTGTAATTCATTTTTTTTCCCGTGTTAACCTTGCCTACACTGCGGGTAAAGCCCTTTTGTAAATCAAGAAGCCTTTCAGCCAGCAGTTTCATTCGTGAGTAGTCCTTGGCAATTTCGACCGCTCCAATGACTTCATTTCCAACAAAAATCGGCAGAGTTGTATTTATCGTTTCAATGTTATTGCCGTGCATATTCACATAATGCTGGGTCTGGTTGTAGATGGATTTTTTTGTTCTAATCACCTTCAATAACGTGCTAGAACTTTCATTTAGAGACGGAAAGGCAGCAAGGAGCGGCTTGCCCAGCACTTCATCAACCTTTAGTCCGTCATGCTTTGCAGCAACTTCATTATAAAAAATGGTTATACCTTCTGTATTCACTACATGGATTCCCTCATCAATACTCTTAAGTATAGCAGCCAGGACTTCATTGGTCATATCAGTTAATTGCATCACTCACAGCACCCCCCTTTTATTCATATGAAGGAGATGCCGAAAATTTGCCACCACATGCCTATTTTTCGTCACCCAGACAGGTCTTTCACCCAAACATTCATGTTTTCTAGTTTGTCATAAATATAACAATTATTCATCAGCCTTCCACGGTAGATGTAGCCCAGCTGATACAAAACAGCGTTCATTCCAAATGATAGGGAACGGGCAATGGAATAGGCACAATAAATGTTTTTATCCTTTAATTCTTCCTCAAGCTTTTGCAGCAGGAACTTCATTAGCCCATGCTGTCGGTACTCCGGAAGTGTTGCGCAATCAGTTAGTTCTGCATTTTTATAAAAATCGTTTATCTCTGCTGAAGCTGCGCTTATAATATTGGCTTCGTCTTTAAAAATATAATAGACTGTTCCCTCCTTCATTGTTTTCTTTATATATGCAGGGTCCTGTAAAGGGGTTGGATAAATCTTAAATACCTTTCGATAAAGAATCGATAGCTTTTCAGCATCGCTTTCATTACCCTGTGTTAACTGGAACTTGGCCGGAGGATGCAATTTTTCTGCTGAAGGCTTTAAATTAAAAATACTTTGCACCATTCCATCTTCGGTAATCCAATGGTCGTTCTTCTTTCTTTCCGAATCATAATATTTTGAAAAAAAGTACGCATCCGAGCCACGGAAATAATGATCGATTTGGGCTTCCAGCTGGAATCCGAATTGAAGCAATGTTGGAATATGCTCTGACCGGCCTTTAATAATTAACTTTTCTGCCTTATCTTGGTGCGCCAGTTCTTCAGATTTTCTTAAAAGTGATGTGACGTTTCCTCTGTAGTCATCAATCCGGATCCGTTTATTAAAAGGATCCCGAAACACTTCTAGTATAAAATCCTTTTCTTCTATATAAATAGTGGAAGGTATTTGGTCCATTTTATCGATTCTCCAATCTTTTAAATTGTAATACTGTGCATGCGGCTGGGTGTGTGACTATTTAAAAATGCCTGGCTGAATTTATGCCAGGCATTCTAAGTTTAGCTGGAAAATTTAGGTGTTATTACAGTCTGGAATTGATCATTATTAGCAGTTATTCTGTTTTAAAGCTGATTAGCTTTAATTCAGTCATTTCTTCTGCTGCGTACTTAATGCCTTCCCTGCCCATTCCGCTCATTTTTACTCCCCCGTATGGCATTTGGTCAACACGGAAGGTTGGAATCTCATTAATCATGACTCCTCCAACTTCAAGCTTCCTTGCTCCCTGCAATGCCTTATGGATGTCATTGGTGAATACCCCGGCTTGCAGACCATATTTTGAATCATTGACAAGGTCAATGGCTTCTTCAAAGCTCTGGAATCGGTTGATATGAACCACTGGTGCAAAAACCTCTTCGCATGAAACTTTTTCATGAAGAGGTACATTTAAAAGGACAGTGGGCTGAAATATTCCCTGTTCATATATACCGCCACTTGCCAAAATTGCTCCGTTATCCGTTGCTTCCTTTACCCAATTGCCCGCTCTTTCAGTATCTTCAACTGAAATCATCGCAGAAATATCTGTTTCTTCATTGATTGGATTGCCCATTTTTAATTTTCTCGTTTCTGTGACAAAGAACTCTACAAAGGCATCAAAAATCGCTTCATGGACAAAAATCCGCTGAACCGATATACAAACTTGGCCCTGATAGGCAAATGCACCTGTAACGATTCTTGGAACGACTTTTTCAATATTGATCCCTTCATCCACTATGACTGCAGAATTCGAGCCTAGTTCAAGGGTAACCTTCTTTAGCCCTGAATTTTCACGGATATATTTGCCGACCTCTGGGCTCCCGGTGAAGGTAATCATTTTTATCCTGTCATCCTTCATCAGGACATCCCCAACTGTGCTTCCGCTGCCAGTTACCACGTTCAGTGCACCTTCCGGAAGGCCTGCTTTATGAAATAATTCAGCGATTTTATAAGCAGAAAGCGGCGTTTGGCTCGCTGGTTTTAATACAACTGAATTACCCGTTGCAATCGCTGGCGCACCTTATGTGCAACCAGATTCATTGGAAAATTAAACGGGGTAATGGCTGCAATTACGCCCAAAGGTTCTTTAACCGTAAAAGCAATTCTTCCTTCTCCTCCTGGAGCAGCATCCATCGGAACAGTTTCTCCATGAATCCGTCTCGCTTCCTGGGCTGCAAAGGAATAGGTCATGATCGTTCTGTCAACCTCTGCTCGTGCAGCCTTTAAAGGTTTTGCCGCTTCTCTTGCTATAATGCGTGCGCATTCTTCTTTTTCTTCTTTGAGAAGACCTGCGACTCTTTCAAGGATTTCCGCTCTTTGATGCGCGGTCAAATCTGCCATTTTTTTTGCTGCAGCATGGGCCGAAGAAATCGCTTCAAGGACATCATCGCTTGATGCCGTTGCCACGTCCGCCAGTTTCTCATGGCTGTAAGGGCTCTTAAGTTCTTTATAATGTAATGTTGCGCGGAATTGGCCGCCAATCCATAGTGATTGCTTCAAATTTACAACCTCCTTGCAGATACTTACAATTTCTAATAGCAAGTGCTCATCCAATAATTTTATTTTCGTACTTTTACCATGATAAATCGAGCAATATGCATAATGGGAATTATGGTAAGCTAAAAAGAAGAGCTCCAGTTGGTAAATTGCTTACCTGGGCGCTTGCGCCTTTTGTTCTTGACAGCAGTTAATAATGGATTTTTCCAATACATCCAGCCCTTCATTCAGCTGCTCATCACTTACGACAAGTGGGACCAATATGCGGATGACATTTCCATACAAACCAGCGTTCATTAAAATAAGGCCATTTTGATGTGATGCCTGGATAATTTTCTGTACCAAATCTTTGTCAGGCTCTTTTCCTTGCGGGTCTTTTACAAATTCAATCGCACACATAGCCCCAACCTGACGTACATCGCCTATTTGTTCAATCCTCTCCCGCAGGCCACTCAGCCTTTTATAAAAAGTTTCTCCTATTCGCTGTGACCGATCCAATAAGTTATCTTCCTGTATCGTCCTTATTACTTCAAGAGCAGCCACACAGCCAAGAGGGCTCCCTCCATACGTTCCGCCGATTTCGCCTATGTTAGGTGAATCCATTATTTCAGCTCTTCCTGTAACTGCGCTAATGGGAAGTCCTGCTCCTATCGATTTGGACATCGTGATCAAATCAGGAACAACACCGAAATGTTCGATGGCAAACATTTTTCCAGTTCTCCCAAAACCGGTCTGTATTTCATCCGCGATAAATAGGATGCTGTGTTTTTCACAAAGGGATTTTACTCCCTGAACAAATTTTTTGGATGGGACAACAAACCCGCCTTCGCCCTGGATGGGTTCCATAATGACAGCTGCAACTTCTTCTGGAGGCACTTCACTTTGGAAAAAGGTTTCGAATCGGGCTAACAAGGCTTCATCAAGCTGTTCCTGACTTGAAAATTCTGAGCGGTAATAATATGGATAAGCCCATTTATATGTGTCTGGAACGAACGGGCCAAATTCATATTTATATGGTTTCACCTTACTAGTTAAGGACATGGCCATATAGGTTCTGCCATGGAAACCTCGTTCGAATGAGATGACCGCTTTCCTGCCTGAATATTTTCTGGCGATTTTCACTGCATTTTCAACCGCTTCGGCACCGCTGTTTAAAAAGAAGGTTTTCTTTTGATGGTATCCAGGTGTTATTTCATTAAGTTTTTCTGCCAGTTCCACATATGGCTCATACATCATTACATGAAAGCAGGGATGGAGATAAGAATCAATCTGGCGGTGTAGCGCTTCTACAACTCGTGGAGGACAATGCCCTGCATTCAGTGTCCCGATTGCTCCTGCAAAGTCAATAAAAGTATTGCCATCCACATCTGTAATTAAAGCACCATTCGCCTTAACTGCAAATGTTTTAATTGTATTAAACGGCCCTTTGGGTACACTCTTTTCTTTTCTGGCAAGCAATTCAATTGCCTTGGGTCCAGGTATTCTCGTTTTCATCTGAATCGATCCCATCACAATCCCTCTCCTTCATCCATCAACTTCACACCATTTTATTAATGTAAGAGCGATAATTTCACTTGCTTTATATAAGTCTTCCAGAATGATATGCTCATTTGCATCATGCGCCGTTTCTGTAATCCCTGCGCAAACACGACAACCGGTGTATCCCCTATATTGGATAATATCCCTCCATCCGTTCCCCATGGAGAAGCCTCAATCCTTGGCGGTTCATTCATTATCTCAGTGTAGCTTTCAGTTATCGTTTCCATTAATGGGTGGGCAGCCTCGATACTTCCTGGCAGCCACCTCCCACCAAACCATTCGATTTGTGGAGGATTCTCTTTAAACCATTCGTCCTTCATTTGCAGCCCATTCAGGCATTTCTCCATTTCAGCTTGTGCAGCAGACATTGATTCTTCAGGGGCTACACCCATTCTCCCTTCCAGGATAGCAATATCCGCAACAGAAGACGGCGATTCGCCGCTATTGATTTTTCCGATATTGATAGGAATGGGAATAGGTACACTTTCATATAGAGCGTCGCATATTTTTTCGTTTCTATCTTTCTCTAACTCCTGTAAACTCTGAATAACGAGAATGGATTTTTCGATGGCGCTTACACCTTCATACCGAGTACCCCCGTGCGCAGCTCTCCCTTTAATAATGATTCGAAACCACATGGAGCCCTGTTGTTTTGGAAAAATCTTAAAATTAGTCGGTTCCGGGATGATTGCACCGTCTGCTTTATATCCCCTTAAGACCGCTGAAAGTGTTCCTGCCCCGCCGCTTTCTTCCTCAATAACACTTTCAAAAATGACATCGCCTTTCAGCTTGATGTTAAGTTTCACAAGTGCTTCCATAGCCATTAAGAGGGCCGCTGAACCTCCCTTCATATCAGTGGCACCACGGCCATAAAGCCTGCCATTTTCGATTTGTCCGCTGAACGGTTCATATGTCCAGTTCTTTCGGTCCCCTACGGGCACTACATCAATGTGACCATTTAGAATGATCGATTTTCCTCCGCCCGTTCCTTTTAATACAGCTACGACATTTGGATTGCCTCTAAAATCCTTCCGGTCGGAACAAAAGGCGTGATGCTCCAATAACTGTTCTTCGCCAATATCCCAGATATCAAGCTCAAGTCCAAGCTGCCGGCATTTTTCGATGACAATTGCCTGGGCACTGCTTTCGTTTCCCCTCGTGCTGCCTTCACGGACAAGCTTTTGCAACAATCTCGCGCCTCTTGCGCGGTTTTCCTTGAGCCATTGAAAAATATCCTCGCGTACTTTTTCCATTTTTGTCACTCCTTGTGGATGCTAATAGTCTATATACCTGATAGTTTCATTAAGACTGAAATCGCATCCTGTTTTTGCTTTAACTGCCTGAAGATCGTAAGGGGCAAACAATTCCTTAATCCATAGCTGTTGATCCTTCACTTCAAAAACAGCCAGTTCGGTTATGATGATGTCTACACAATTTGCAGAAGTCAGAGGCAATGTGCATGAAGTAACAATTTTGGAGTCGCCATTTTTATCACAATGATTCATTACGACGATTACTTTTTTTGCCTTTTGAGCCAGTTCCATCGCTCCGCCCATGCCAGGCACCTTTTTTCCAGGAACAATCCAGTTGGCAAGATCACCTTTGCTGCTCACCTGAAGAGATCCAAGAATGGTCAAATCAACTCTTCCACTGCGGATCATTCCGAATGCAATTGAACTGTCGCAATAGGAACCGCCGGAAATAAGGGTCACCGGGAAACCTCCCGCATTGCACAAATTTTCGTCTTCCTCCCCTACTGCCGGGCTTGAGCCCATTCCAAGTATTCCATTTTCCGCATGGAACATGACGGTCATATTCTTTTCGAGGAAATCTGGGACAAGGGAGGGTATGCCAATACCTAAATTCACAACCATTCCATTTTGTATTTCTTCTGAAGCTCTTCTGGCTATACGATTTCTTAATTCGACTCCCATGCCCATTTCCAATTCACCCCTTGTGACGGAATAACATAATCAACAAACACTCCAGGTGTTACAATTTCTTCTGGATCCAGGCTGCCTAGCGGGACAATTTCCTCTGCTTCAGCAATTGTAATCCCACCAGCCATTGCAACAAGCGGATTGGTATTACGTGCGCTCTTGTCATAGACCAAATTCCCATATGTGTCTGCCTTTTTCGCAAAAACAATAGATACCTCTGCATTCAACGCAGTTTCAATAAGATATTTTTTGCCTTGCACAAAGCAATGTTGTTTGTCTTTTGAAACGATCTCATTATCTATTCCGATATCTGATAAAATGGCTGCAAGACCTACACCTCCAGCCCTTATTCTTTCAGCGAGAATTCCTTGTGGTGAGAACTCAACCTCCATTTCCCCTTCAGTCATCAGCCTTCCTGCAACAGGGTTGGAGCCTATATGCGATGCAATCACTTTTTTAGCCCTCCCCTGGCTTACGAGCCTGCCAATCCCGATGTGGGGGAATCCTGTATCATTTCCAATCAGAGTCATCCCTGATATCCCCTTTTCAAGGATTGCACTAATTAAATCCGGCGGGGATCCGACCCCTCCAAAACCACCGAACATGAGGGACATGCCATCGTGAAAAAAATCCATTACTTTTTCAAGAGTCGTAATTTTACCGAAACGATTTTCCATTCAAATACCTCCAGGCAATAGAAAAACGAACTATGGTTTTATGGATATTTTTTATTCGTGCAAATTTCTGGTTTTACAAACTGGAAGGTTCATTCTTTTCGGCAATGGGAACTTCCGCTGCAAAGGTGAAGAGTGTTTCTTTTAAAAGTAAAACCAGTTCTTCAATCTCTCTTTTTGTAATGTTTAATGGCGGGGCAATGATGATGGCATCCCCATTTTTCCCATCAATCCCAGCACCAGCAGGATAAATGAGCAAGCCTTTTTCACGGGCTGTTTTTACAATGGTCGCAGTAGCCAGAAGGCTTCGTGGAAACGGGGCTTTAGATAAACGGTTCTCTACCAGTTCCATTCCAAGCAGAAGCCCTTTACCACGCACATCCCCAATAAATGAAAATTGATCTTTTAATTTTTCAAGCAAATTTTTCAGATACACCCCTTTTGCTGCCACACCTTCGATTATGTTGTGTTTTTCGATATATTCAATTACTGCCAGAGAAACTGCACAAACTTGAGGATTGGCACTTAAGGTGTGCCCGCTCATCACCGATTTTGAACCTTTCAATATAGGCTCCATAACCTTCTCACTAGCGATTGCCGCCGCAATAGATGCATACCCAGCACCCATTCCTTTGCCCAAAGTAACAATATCCGGTATCACGTCCCACTGTTCACACGCTAGAAATGTACCCGTTCTGCCACACCCCGTCATGACCTCATCGGCGATTAGCAAAATATCATTTCTTTCGCAAATTTCCTTGATCGCTATTAGATATTCTTTAGGCGGAGAAATCGCTCCCCCAGCCGCTCCGATGACCGGTTCAACAATAAAGGCAGCGATTTTTTCAGCGCCAATCCGGGAAATTGCAGTTTCCAGTTCATGGGCGCATAAATATCCACATCCCGGGCCTCGAGCTGGTAAGGGCATCTGTAACAATACGGCGGGTGGACAGCAGGGAAGTCGTCCAATAAAGGAACAAATCTTGCTCTTCTCGCAGGGTGACCTGACATGGATAATGCCCCCATAGTAATACCGTGGTAGCTAACCCACCTCGAAAGCACTTTCAATTTTGTATGAATTCCTTTTTCCTGCCAATGCTGTATAGCCATTTTCATCGCTGTTTCAGTCGCTTCTGAACCGCTGTTGACAAAAAAGCTCCAGTTTAAATCACCCGGTGTCAATTCAGCAATTTTCTCTGCCAATTTTTCAGCCGGTTCGCTTGTAAATTGGGAACGGTAAACAAACGAAACCTTTTTCGCCTGCTCATGCATCGCTTCGATGATTTCCGTGACGCCATGCCCGATGTTTGCTGTGACAGCACCAGAGGAAGCATCCAAATACTTTTTCCCTTCCATATCAACTAAATAGACACCTGAACCATAATCGATCACAGGATAATTCTCATCCAATTCGGGTTTTATCAAGAACGAACGCTCCACAGAAGCACTTCCTTCCATTAATTGCTCCATTTTCTAAACTAAAAGGACAATTTATTAAATTGTATGAAATGATAGTTAGAATCTTTCATCTAATTTTTGTAATAAAAAACAGGCACCGTTTTACAGTGCCTGTTACGTTTACTTTTGTTCAATTCGTATGCTTGTTTCATTTTTCCTGGCTGAAATAATTGCTCTTGCTCCGAATGGGATGGTTGCAATCGGCTGGGTATGACCGAAATTAACATTGGCGATGATCGGAATATCCCTCAGCTCCTGCTTACTACTGATTATTTTTCTTAGAGCAGCCTCAGTTACCTTTGAGTCATTCTGAAACCTTCCAATCATTATTCCTTTGATGCTGCCTGCTTCCGGAAGATGAAGAAGTGATTGAAGATCCCTGTCAAACGTCATTGTATGTGTTTCATTATCGTCTTCAATAAATAGGATAGTATTTTCAAAGGAAGGCATAAATTCTGTTCCTTGAAGCAGGTTTAATGTGCACAGATTTCCACCCATCAATTTTCCTTCCGCCTCTCCCTCCTGGAGAACAAGATATTCATCCTGATTGATAAATTTTCGATCCTTCTGATCCAAGAACCATAAATCATCGCTCCACGTGTCGGAAGGATTAATTTCATAAGGGGCATCATTGGTTACGGCTTCAATAAATGATTGTAAAGTATAATCAAATCCTGCTTTCATCCCGAATGTTGAAAAATGAGGACCATAGTATGTAGTTAACCCCGTCTTTTGGTAGATTGCCAAACTTAGTGCAGTAATATCACTATATCCGCAAAGAACTTTCGGGTTCTCTTTAATTAAGTTAAAATCAATATTTTTTAATAACTGGTTTGTATTATAGCCGCCGAGAACCGTTAAAATCCCTTTAACCTTAGGATCGCGGAATGCATCATGTAGATCCACTATTCTCTCTTCTATCGAAGTACTGAAAAATTCATCATGTTCATTGACGTTTTTGCCGAAAGATACAGTAAAGCCCAGCTCATTTAAACGGCCAATGGCAATTTCGACTTGCTCACCCTTAACAATTGCCATACTTCTTGAAGGTGCAATCACACGTATTTCGTCCCCTGGCAATAATCTCTTTGGTATCAAAATCCTTCCCCCTATGTTTCTATGTTACAAGCACCATTTTACCAAAAATTTCTTAATAAAATGAGAGGGATTTTTTTAAAGCTTACGAACCTTTTAATGGATTTTTTTCTCATAAGCAATGTTAAACTTTAATGTTGTTTTTTAACTAAGGCTGTTTTCTAAAAGATTGTTGTTTTTAATAGTAGTTGATTTCCGCTTCAGGATGCTCGCTTTCCGCGGGGTGGGCGGTGAGCCTCCTCGTCGCTAATGCGACTGCGGGGTCTCACCTGTCCCACTGCTCCCGCAGGACGTTGAATCAGCTTACTAGAATTAACACCGCACGAAGGAAATGCGATAGCATTTTCGAGGAGCTCGCACCTTTCGCTCCAATCAATTTCTTTATAAACCATCTGATTCACTCTAAATAGCAACAAAGTTTACGAAAACAGCCTTAACTAAAATAATAGAGGTACTTATTGTTATCGGGTTCCGTTTCCTATCGCAAAACGTCAATTTGCACAGGAAAATGCAAACCAAAATGTAATCCTTTTTGCACTATAATGTAAGGCTAGAGAGATTAAAAAAACATTAGAAATAGCAAGGGTTTATACCTTGCTATTTTGCTTTTGATTGCTCATTAAGAAGTTTGCAAACCATTTCCGCCTTCTCCGTATCGATTTTTGTGTAGGTATGGGATCCATAGGCGGAGAATTTCCTGCTAATGTATATAGGGGGAGCTTAAGAAGCGGATATAAGCGGAAATATTCCGATTAACTCCTCTAAATAAGAGGAAATCCAGAGATTAGGATAATATAAACGGAAAAACTACCCTTATTTTTAAGGAAATATGGGTATTTCCCAATTTAGCCGGAATTTTACCGTTTATTTTTCATACGCAGTGAAATCAACATTCAGTTATAACAGAGCCTTCTCATAAAAATAAGCCTGCTGGTCAGCAGGCCTTTCTTAGGCAAGAACTGTTTCCCGACTTGGTGTTCCAGCCGTTTTTTCAATTATATCCCTGGCAATCCATACACCGCATGCACTTGCTTGTGCCAATCCGCGAGTGATTCCTGCTCCGTCCCCACCAACATAAAGTCCACTAATTTCCGTTTCAAAACGGTTGTTGATTTTCGGACGGGCGGAATAAAACTTAGCTTCGACTCCATAAAAGAGAGTATGCTCAGAGGCTAACCCCGGTGTGATTTGATCGAGTGCTTCTGTCATTTCAACCAGGCTTTTAAGGGTATTATAAGGCAGGACAAGGCCGAGGTCTCCTGGAACAGCCTCTTTCATGGTTGGCTCTAGAAAACCTTCCTTAATCCTCTTCTCAGTCGATCTTCTTCCCTTTAATATATCGCCATATCTCTGGACAATCAGCCCTCCATTTGAAAGACTGTTGGCCAACCGTGAAATTTCATGTGCATATTCGTTCGGCTTATCAAAAGGCTCTGAAAAAGTATGGGAAACCAGCAATGCAAAGTTCGTATTTGGGCTTCCAAGCTTGGGATCTTTATAGGCATGCCCATTTGCAAGCATTATTCCAGAGTGGTTTTCCACCACAACATGGCCTGACGGATTGCTGCAAAATGTCCGGACTCTTGTTCCAACGGATGTATTAAACACGAACTTTCCTTCATAAAGGTGTTCATTAATTTCCTGCATGACAATATTGGACGTTTCTACTCTTACTCCAATATCAACCTGGTTGTTCATCATACGAAGGCGCCTTGATTTAAGGAGCTTTGTCAGCCATGCTGAACCGTCTCTTCCTGGTGCAACAACTATCTTTTCAGCCTGGATTGTCTCTCCATTTTTCAGTTTTATCCCTGTAACCCTGTGGCCTTCTTCAGTTTTGATTGTTTCTAAATCTTGTACTTCAGTTGCGAAGGACATGTCAATTTTATTTTTTAAATATTCATATATACTTTTTAAAATTTCGAGATTTTGCTCTGTTCCAAGGTGGCGGACCTGCGCACGCAGAAGCTTTAAACCTGCGGCATAGCCGCGTCGCTCGATATCCTTTACTTTGTCGGTAAGCGGATCTGTGATACTTTCTGTTGCTCCGTGGTTTAAATTGATTTCATCAACATAGCGGATCAAATCAACGACAGTTGAATCAGGAAGATAATCTGTCATCCAGCCCCCGAATTCACTTGTAATATTAAACTTCCCGTCCGAATAGGCACCTGCGCCACCAAATCCATTCGTGATTGAACATGCCGGCAAACAGCCTGCGAATTCCTTCCTGCCGGCAGCTGGCGGACACTTCTCTATTTTCTTTTGTAAAATTGGACAATTTCTCTTATAAATATCATGGCCCTTATCGATGAGGAGCACCCGTGCTCCCGGCCTCTTTAACGTTAATTCATAGCAGGTAAAAATCCCGGCACCTGCTCCAACAACAATCACATCATATCTTGTTTCCATTGTCCATTTCCCCCTTGACGCATTTTGCCTTGCCATCGGTTAATATATCAAACTTTCTTCCTGTCAGTCAACTAAAATACGAACTTTATTCACTAATCATTATTTATAGTTCGTTTTTTATCTCTTTTCGAAAAATACAGTTATTATTAAAAATGTGAAAACACTTCCCATTTTTCGACAATTATCCTCAAATTTTCCTTGTACCGCTTTATGTAGTGTTTTATGATATAAGTAGAAAAAAATATTTATTTTCATAGGCATGAGGAGGAAACATCAAATGGGCAATGCGCTCAAGTATTTCCGAACAATCAGAGGGAAAATTATTTTTTCCTTTGGTACGTTGATCATCGTTATTACAGCACTTTATGCAGTTTCATTTTGGAATGTACAAGCTTTGAAAGAAGAACTCGACTCGATTTTAAAACGAGACATGGCAATCGAACGTGAAAGCCAGCTGTTCGCCAGGTCGATTTCAGACATTGAATCAGGTGAAAGAGGTTTTGTGATAACAGGTGCAGAGTCCTTTTTGGCCCATATGGAAATGGCAAAAGTATGGTAGACAAAAATTTTGAAAATATCGAAGAAATGATAAAGGATAATCCTAGCAGACTAAAAGAATGGAAATCCATTGAAGATACATACGGAAAATGGCTAAAATCAATTGACCGGGTAATTGAAACAAGAAGAAACGATGGCAAGGACGCCGCATCTGCCATGGTGGAATCAGCTGATGGCAGGCAGTTGAATGTGCAGTTAAATGAGGCACTTAGAATTTTTGATGAAAAACTTCAGAAGCAAACAGTTGCAACAATCGAAAGACTTAATCAGCAGGTGATGCTGGCAAGGATCGCTACCTCCATTTTATCGGGGGCTGCCCTAATTCTCGCGCTATTTTATGGCTTGTCATTGTCTATGAATATCCGCAGGAATGTAAAAAGAATAAGTTATTCTATCCTCGAAATTGCAAATGCAGGCGGGGATCTGACGAAAAGGATCAATATAACCACTAAGGATGAGCTGGCAAAGCTTGCAAACGACACTAACCAGCTGATTGAAGGAATCTCTGGTTTGGTAAAACAAGTGTCCCTTTTAGCTGAAAACGTTTCAGCCAGCAGCCAGGAACTTTTCGCCTCTTCTGAACAAACGTCAAAAACGATCCTTTCTATAGCAGAAACAACGGGTGAAGTAGCAGCTGCTGCCGACAATACAAACGATCAAATGACAGAGTCAGCTGACAGAATGAACCAATTAACTAATCTCGCCAGCCAGTTGTATGATCAGGCAAGTATGATGAAAAATGTATCGGGAGAAATGAAAGCTGCAGCCAACAGCGGAGAAGAATATGTACAGCTTTCAGGCCAGAAAATGCAGTCAATCGAAAAGGTTATTTCAGAAAATACTAAATCAATTGAAGCGCTGGGTAAAAAATCACTTGAGATAAATCATATCATTAATTCAATCACTGATATTTCCAACCAGACAAACCTTCTCGCTTTAAACGCTGCCATCGAAGCAGCCAGGGCCGGAGAACATGGCAAAGGTTTCGCGGTAGTCGCTGATGAAGTCCGCAAGCTCGCGGAACAATCCCAAAAGGCGGCACAAGAGGTTACCAATATCGTCACGGTAATCCAGTCGGATGTCAGCCAAATCATTTCTCAAAACCTACTGGGTGTTGACGAGGTCCAGGCCGGAGTAAAAACAGCCGGTGATACAAGCAGCTCGCTGAGCCAAATCATTGGAAAAATTGACGACACCGTTTCAGTTATTAATGAAATGAGCAGCCAGATTGATACAGCTCTTCGTTTAAGTAAAGATGTATCTGCGTCCTTTAATGCTGTCACATCTATCTCTTTAGAGACGGCCACTAATACTGAAATGACTGCAGCTGCGGCCGAAGAAGGATCTGCAGCAATGGAGCAAGTAACAAATGCAGCATCCGAGCTCTCCAGACAGGCTGAAGAACTTCGCCAGCTCGTAGGAAACTTTAAATTTTAATCTGCAAGAAAAAAACGCTCATATGCAATGAGCGTTTTTTAACATTTTTTAGCAGGTTGAAAAGCAGCTCGCACCAACTATAATCAATAAAATAAACAGCACTACTATTAAGGCAAATCCGCCATGGCGAGGAACTGCACAGCCGTATCCGTATCCCACGTAAGGAGAACTGCATCCGCAGGTATCGTATCCATAATACATAATATCTTTCACTCCTTGTGATATTCGTCTACCCCTCCCTACAATATGTTATAGGTACTTATGTTGCATGGGCATCCGCCCATTTTTTTATACGTGTTATTAACGTATTATATAAATAGTGCTATGGGCATCTTTTAATATAAAAGTCTTTTCGGTACACTTTGTATGATTATTTACAGATTCTACTACTTCAGGAGGCCTTACCTTCATTGAATAGAAAATTATCCTTTCTCATCGCTTCGATATTCATCATTTCAGTCATTACTTTTTATATAAATGGACTTACAAAGGCAAAAAGCTTGGGTAGCAATGAGCAAAGCCTCTATCAAAAAATCCAATCCGGACAGAATTTTAACTATATCGTTATTGGAGACAGTATCGGCAGAGGCTCAGGTGCAGAAACTCCTTCTGGCACATGGTTTTCTCAATTGGAAGCGATGCTGCATCATCATTATTATGTATCGGGTGAACACTTCTCAATCGTCCAGAGCGGAGCAACTGCATTTGAAGGTCTTGTAAAATTCCAGCAGGAAAAGCCAAGGAAGAATATTGACCTCGCGTTTATTGTTTTTGGAGAGAACGACCGAAAGTATATGAAGGCTAACCAATTTTCCTATTATTATGAAAAGCTTCTGCACGACGTAAAAAAGAATTACCCTAACGCTGAAATCATCACGATTACAGAAAGCTGTCTTCAACAAGAACCCTTTGCAAGGGTTATAAAAGGCTTGTCAGCACATTACAAAGCAGTAAATATCGATATGAGAATTCCTTTCCGGCTATCAGCTATACCGCCGGAAAAATTGACAAGAGACCTCGTCCATCCGAATACTAATGGGTACCAGCTTTATGCAAAAGAACTCTTTAAAGTAATAAGTGAAAATACAAGAAAACAAAAGGTGATTAAAACTGAATTGCCTTCTCCGCAGCATAACCGGCTTGATATAAACTTTATCTCCGTCACAAAGCCCGCTTACGTAAAGGGCTTTAAATTGAATGGACCCTATTATGTGAGCAATAGGAAAGGCGATTCAATTGAATATGAATTTATTGGGCGAATGGCCGGTGTAACGGTAGTTCGAACCGAGCAAGGCGGAAAAATGGATGTATTCCTTGATGGAAAATTCGTCACAAGCATATCTACCTGGTGGCCTTTTGAAAGGGTGAGGAATTTATATGTTACTAGCGGGCTTAGCGGAGGAGTACACCGGATTACTTTCGTAAATACTGGAGTTGGAACCCATACAAAAAAGGATTTTATAGGAGAACTTCAAATTTCCTCCCTGATCGTTCCGACTACCAAACCTTAGGAGAAACAATAAATGAAATCAATATTTAAGAATTTTATTAACGGAATATTAACCATCGTACCCATACTTTTAGTTATATATGTTATCTATAAGACTTTCCTTTTTCTAGATGGATTGCTTGGAAACGTGCTTAAGCCTTACATGAAAAATGATTACATCCCCGGGATTGGTCTTTTAGCAACAGTCATCCTCATTACCCTTCTGGGCTGGCTGTCAACTAAATTCATTACAGGTAAAATTATTAAGTTAATCGATACTATGCTTGAGAAAATTCCAGTTGTCAAAACGATCTATTCTGTAATAAAGGATACGGTACATTCATTTTTAGGAGATAAAAAGTCCTTTTCAAAGGTAGTCCTTGTCACAGTACCAGGTACGGCAATGAAAAGTATGGGATTTATTACTTCAGATGAACTCGAAAACTTTTATCACCCTTTAAAAGGCCATGTTGCAGTATATATACCCCAAACCTTTCAGGTCGCGGGATTCACTTTTCTCCTGCCAAAGGAAGATGTTGAGGTGATCGACGTGAAACCTGAAGATGCGATGAAATTCATACTTTCAGGCGGCATGACCTCAACGGGGAAATCACAGTCAGTATTAAAAAAGACCAGCCATGATTGATTATTGGCTGGTCTTTCTTCTTTTTAAATCATACTGATTTTGATTATTGGTGTCTGTCCACGTTCAACATTTCCTAATGGAAGCTTTTCGAGGGATGCAGCATGATCGCTATTCGTAATAATAATTGGAGTAATCGTACTTTTTGCTTTCTCACGCACTAATTCAATATTAAAGGTAACAAGTTTGTCACCTTGTTTCACTCTATCTCCAGCCTTAATATGTGAAGTAAATCCTTCCCCCTCCATCGACACTGTTTCCAGGCCGATATGTATAAGAATCTCCGCTCCATTGTCAGCTCGTAATCCTATCGCATGTTTTGTCGGGAATACTTGAATGACTTCTCCTTCTACAGGAGCTACAACAACTCCTTCAGAAGGATCTATCGCGATTCCGTCCCCCAACATTTTCTGTGAAAAAACCGGATCCGGAACTTCATCAAGATCAATCGATTTTCCTGATAAAGGTGATAGCAGTTCCACGTCTATCAAGGTTTCTTTTTTTCCAAATAGTTTTTTAAACATGAATCCATCACCCTTTCACGTTTGAAAACAAGACGGAAAGGTCCCCGTAACCCTCTTCGGCCAGCTTTTCTTTTGGAATGAACCGGAGAGCAGCAGAGTTAATGCAATAACGGAGGCCAGTTCGCCAGGTCCGTCATCAAAAACGTGGCCAAGATGGGAATCGGCTTCTTTGCTTCTCACCTCTGTACGGATCATAAAATGGCTGAAATCCTTTTTTTCCTCCATTTCGTCCTCTTTGAGCGGTTTCGAAAAGCTTGGCCACCCACAGCCTGCGTCGAATTTATCAAGAGAACTGAATAATGGCTTACCTGAGACGATATCAACATAGATTCCTTCTCTTTCCTCGTTCCAATATTCATTTCGAAATGGCGGTTCGGTTCCATTATTTTGTGTAACCTCATACTGTATGGGTGTTAACTCACGCTTTAATTTGTCCAGGTCTTTATTTTTCATTTTCGTTCCCCCAATGCCGGTTAATAAAACCGCCCTTCCAGACCCTACATGATAAGATTCATAATGGGGCCGGTTTTTTTTGTAGTATTGCTGATGGTATTCTTCTGCTTCAAAAAATTCTTTTGCTGGCAGGATTGGAGTTACAATCGGTTTTGAGAATCGGCCGCTCTCCTGAAGAAGCTGTTTTGATTGTTCGGCTTCCTCCCTTTGCTCTTCATTATGATAAAAGATTGCAGTTTGATACGATTGGCCTCGATCATAAAATTGCCCGCCTGCATCCGTAGGATCAATTTGCTGCCAAAAGAGCTCTAGCAGCTTCTCATAAGGAAATTCACGTGGATCAAAGGTAATCTGCACCGCTTCATAATGACCAGTTGTTTCTGAGCAAACCTGTTGATAGGTCGGATTTTCGACGTGTCCTCCGGTATATCCGGATACAACTTTTATAATTCCGGGCTGTTCATCAAATGGTTTGACCATGCACCAGAAGCAGCCTCCTGCAAAGGTTGCTTTTTCAAGCATATTATCCATTTCCTCCACCCTTTCTGCATTTCATACCTATTATCATTCATTCCCCTATTTAGTAATTTTCAAGCTATTTAATTGAGTATACAAGAAAAGGTAGCCTTTTTAAAATGAAAGCTCTTCCTCTAAAAAAGAGAGCCATCATCGGCTCTCCCAACTTATTTGACTTTTTTGTTCTTTTTCATATGTTTGCTGATATTTTTCCAATGTTTCTTTTCTTCAGCCTGTGCTCTTTTATCCGCTTTTCTTTCTATGAAGGAAAGCTCCTTCAGCAGCTTATTATAACTGTTTAACCGTTCAGCAGGAAGAACTCCCCGCTCAATTGCTCCTCGCACTGCACAGCCTGGTTCATCTGCATGTTGACAATCGCGGAATTTGCATTCGTCCCCTAGCTGTTCAATATCCGAAAAGGTTTCGGATATTCCCTCGCTGCTTTCCCAAAGCTGTAGCTCTCGCATTCCAGGTGTATCAATCATGACACATCCATTAGGTAGAAGGACAAGTTCCCTATGGGTAGTCGTATGCCGACCCTTATCATCCGCTTCCCTGATTGTCTGCACTTTTAGTTTTTCTTTTCCCATTAGCTTATTCGTCATTGTAGATTTGCCGACACCTGAAGAGCCTAACAATGCAATGGTTTTACCGGGCTGAAGATAAGGCTGTAAGGAATCAAGTCCATTTTCCATCTCTGCACTAATTGGAATGACTGGAACACCAAGTGACACCTCTTCAACTTCTGCCACCTTCTGAGCAGCGTCGGTACATAAGTCTGCTTTACTGAGAACGATAACCGGATTTGCTCCACTTTCCCATGTCAATAAAAGATACCTTTCGATTCTTCGTAAATTTAAATCCTCATTCAATGAATTAACGAGAAAGATGGTATCAACATTTGCAGCAACAATCTGCTCTTCTGTTGTCCTGCCCGCCACTTTCCTTGAAAACTTGCTGCTTCTAGGCAAAATGGCGTGGATGGTGCCTTTTTTTTCTTCTTGCCTAATTTTCAGTGCAACCCAGTCGCCGACTGCTGGAAAATCCTCTCTGCTAAAAGCATCAAAAGCAAATTTTCCCGAGACTTCACATAGGCACTCTCCAAATTCTGTATACACACGGTACATTCTTTTATGTTCCAGTGCGACTCTGCCTAAAACAAAGCCTTCAATCCCGTACGCTTCAAAATCCTTTTTAATCTTTTCACTCAATCCGATCTTAACTAGTGTCATCTAATAGTTCCTCCATGAATTCATAATAAAAAACCACAGGCACACACAGCCCGTGGTTGGATATACATGGTGGAATAAAGATAGAAATCCTTAATAAAAATATTCCGTCCGGGCTGTGCAAACGATATAGAGATATTGGCGGTTCAACATAGTCTCAATTAACATTACACTTCACCCGCTTTCCTGTTATTTATAGATAGTATATGTTAAATAATTAGAAAAGTAAACAAACTTCGAAAAATTCCAATAAAATTATTTCTTTCATCCCAAATAGGCACCTACCCAAAAGAGACTGAATACATTATGTGAGTAGACTACTAACTAGGAGTGTAAGGTATGTCCGAAAATAGAAAACCCTTAGATTACTTTCAAAAAGCCTCAATTTATGATTTATTAGCATGCTATTATAAATATACCAATCCAGCTATGCATGTTTATTTTTATCAAAAACACTTAAATTCATTAAACAAAGCACTGCAAATGACAAATACGTCCTCCTTCCCGCAAATGTACCGTCCTGCCGGGCAAGCAGCCGTCCGCGTCATTCATGCAGCCCCCGGAGCGCCTAATGTTGATGTTTATGTAAACGGAAATAAACTCCTTGCTGACTTTCCATATAAAAAGTTAAGCGACTATATGCCAATTCCTGCAGGCAAATACCAAATTGATATTTACCCTGCAGGAAATATGACAGAAACACTTATTAGCAAAAAAGTTACGGTTGAACCCGGAAAGTCGTATACACTTGCCGTAATAAAAAGCGATAAATTCCTCAGACTTCTTTCATTTTCAAATGATCCCCGGGTTCCAGCTGGTGAAACGAAGGTACGCTTTATCCACCTTTCTCCCGATGCACCCGCAGTTGATATAGCTGTTAAAAATGGCGATGTTGTCTTTTCCAATGTTTCATACCGGCAGACAACAGACTACTTAGGCCTAACGCCTATGACAGTCGATTTGGAGGCAAGGGTAGCAGGCAGCAAGAATATTGTACTTCCATTACCAGGCTTAAGATTCAGCCCCAATGAAGCTTATACAGTATTCGCAGTGGGATACGCAAAGGAAGAACCAGTACTTGAGGCGATTGTCGCGAAGGATTAATAATAAGGTGTTCCGACAAAGCGGAACACCTTATTTTACAGGGACAAGCAATGTAAATGAGATATCATCCTTTTTTAGATTAAATGTATTTACTTTAACCTTTGTATCACTTTTTAGCTTCACCTGCTGCATGCTGATGTACACAAGCCTCTTGTTCGGCTGGATATCCACACCTTTTGGAAGCTTATAATTTTCGCTGATAAATTTTAAAACGTATGGGACCGGCAAATGCAGCCTGCCCAGTGATATCGATTTTTGTTTAAGTACCAGGTCTCCATTATCAAGCGCCTCTGGTTCAAACGTTAATTTCATTTTCAACTCATCGTTGAAGAAAGGAAGCAAACCATATAATTCAACCTCATCATCCAGATTGATTTGGTAATTAATTGGACTATCAGGAGTTTCCTTTTGGATATAGTATTTTATTAATTTGTTTATATCCTGTTTATTGGACTTAACGTAAAAAGAAACAAAATCCTTTTTGGGGGCGGTAAATTTTTTTGTCCCCTCATCTTTTGGGGGTAAAGAAATAAAAACCAATAGGACAGCTATAATCAAGAGGTTTATTCCTAAAAGAAGAATAAAACCACTCTTCCATTTATTTTTCATAAAAGCTATTTCTCCTCTTTCTTAGCGGTTTTTGCAAGAGCTGGCAGAGCATTCATCTCCAGCTGGTCAAACATTCTTTCCGCAATTAGCTCATATCCTTTGTCATTGGGGTGAAAATGATCTTTATACAGCAGTTTTTCTCCGCTATTTGCAAAGAGATCCTCAATCGGAACAAAATAAGCATTAGGAAAACCGGCTGTAACATTCCTGCCCGCGGCATTCCAATCGGTAACTACCTTCTGAAGTTCACCAATGCCTGAAAACCACTCTTCAAATGGATTGTAGAGCCCTATTAAGACGACAGAAGCGTGCGGATTTTGCTGGGATATATAGTGCAAGATCCTGGTCAAATGGGTAATATATTTCCCCTTTTCACTTTCAAAAACGGACATTTGAAGATTAGAAAGATTGTCAGTGACCACTTTCATAATGTCATTTCCGCCAATCGTCAAAATAATCATATCCGCTTTAGCTAAGTTGTTCTTTATTTCTTCGGATTCCAGCCTTTTTAACAGCTGTGTTGTCCGATTTCCCTTAACACCATAATTAATGAATTCAACTTTATTAATACCCTTTTCACTTTCAAGCCTTGTTTTTAAATAAGGAAGATAACCGCCCTTTTCCGTGCTGTCTCCCACACCTTCCGTAAGAGAGTCACCTGCAGAAATGATCGTTAATTTCCTTGGAATAAAATCCTCTGGAACCTTACTGTATAATTGCAATTCAGTTTTCTTTTCCGCCTGCTGGTTCCAGACATTGTTCTGATTGCAGGAACATAACAAGAAAGTTAAAAGGAGCAGATAAGGGAATAACTTCTTCATGCAGCAGCCCCCCTTCCTAAACTTATGATTATTATAACACGGCAGGAAAAATTCAAAACAATTATGCAATTGGGGATTTCAGGCAGGCGGAAAAATCCATTTTTAGCGAACAAAAAGCTGCCGATTTCGGCCTATTGTAATGCTTCCATGTCATTGAGGATTTCATCATAAGGAACTTCCTGTAACCCGGAATAATACTTCTTAATCGTACCCTCCTGGTCGATTAAATAAAAATCCGTACCATGGATAACCTGATTGCCCTCTTGAGGCTTCTTCACAATTGTTTTAAAATCCTTCATTGCTTTATTCTCAATCTCATCCTGGGAGTAACCAGTTAGTAAATTCCAATTTTTGAAATTGGCGCCGAATTGGGCAGCATATTTTTTTAGTGCTGCAGGAGAATCTACCGTGGGATCAACGCTGAAGGAAATAAATTCAATATTTTTGATTCCTTTTTCCTTCACCTTTTTTTGAAGAGCAGCCATATTGGATGTCATTGGAGGACATACATCCGCACAGCTGGTAAAAACAAAATCCGCAACCCATACTTTGCCCTTCAAATTTTTAGAGCCGAATGGTTTTCCTTCCTGATTTGTGTAAGCGAAATCCTTAACCGGCCAGTTCTGGGCATTTTTAATTTCCTTTTGCCCGCACCCAGATAGGACCACCATAGTACAAAGCATAAATACAAATCCTATAATCCGAACTTTCATTCTATCACCCGCTATCTCTCTATTCCTTTACGTGGTTATTTTAACAAACCTTTCTAAAAGAAGGAAGAAAGAAAGAGGTTTTTAATCTATCACTCCTGTCCGGACAATTTCATTTTTAACCTGTACATTAAAAGTTGCATCTTTAAATTTCTCTCGCCACATTTTCTTGGTTAATTTTTTTCCTCTCAAATGCGCCTTATATTCATTTCCAAAGCCGATCGGGTCAACACCTTTATCCTGAAGACGGGATAAAAGGTGCTCAATATCTTTTTTAATAGCCTTGCTCATTTCTTTTTCAATTAGCTTTATTGCAGCTGGATTGCCTACGTCCAGCGGTTCGGTCATCTCTAATATCCTCGACTGTAATTTCACTTCAATATTAAAACGAAGGTTTTGTTTATTTACAAGCTTAATTTTATGCTTACTGCGTATATTATCAATCGTAATATACATTTTATTGTGTAATTCTTTTTGACGGTGTCCCGCACTTTTAATAATAAATTTTGAAAACTTTTTTAAGTTAAACGCCATTTCCTGGGAACCCGCTTTATATTGATCAACTAATATCTTTAAATAAAATAATTTATTCGTCTCTAATTCATCGATTAATCGATCATTTTTAAACATGCCCATTCCTGAAATTACAATATCGCCATGACTGAGCTTTAAAATTGGCAGGATCGGATCCTTTCCAACATCGTAAAAATTATGGTTAAACTCTTGCAGAGTAGGGGAAATTAGCTGTTCTCCCTCTACATTTTGTTTAATTAAATTGTATAAGTACGTTCCCAGATTGATTGATTTTTCAACATTATTTTTAGTTAGTATATCAGAAGCATCTTTATCACTAATAGTTAAATAAACCATGTTTCCAATCGTCGGATCCCGGTTCAATGTATCAACTAGCTGAATAATTCCCTTTTTAGCGAGTGTTTTACTATAAACAACAATCCGCAGCTGTCCCGATACGAGCTTATGGCTGGTTTGCAGGTTTTCCTGTTGTCTTAATCCCTTGCTTGTTTTTGCGACCTCGGTAATAACCCTCGTAACATTTTGCATCATTGGATCAAATTTTTGTATAACAGCAGTCCCTTTAATATTAGACCCTTTGTCTAAATCATACCCTTCTGCCGTAATCAGACCCAATTTTTCCAGGTTCTTTTGTTGAATACAGCCTGATATCAAAAGGAGATCCATTACCAATACAATGAGAATCAATTTTTTTTTAGCCGTTTTGGGCATTAGCGTGTTTTCTCCTTCCCCACCATTTTTTAATCAGAACGATTACAGAAAGAAGGATTGGGTAGCAAAAGGCTGCATAAAATCCGATTATCCCTACATAATCCGTTGTTAAATTCATCTGGTATCTAGCTTTAATAAAAAAGGTGCCCCCCCATGAAAGAAATGCAAGAATATAAATCCCTTTTTTCTGCTTTATATTAAATAAACGGGAAAAACCTTTGGATGCTGCCCAGAGGTATGCACAAAGATTAGGCAGAATAATCAGCATCCAGAAAGACACCGCAATAAATTCAAATCGTTCGAGGTTTGGAAGCCTGACGATTTTAAACATTGATAAAACAGGCCAAATCGTCCTCTTTAAGCTTTCCTCTGAAAAAAAAATCATTGCGACGAAAGTAATAATCGTAAAAAGAATGGTCGTATACAGATTTCCTATTTCAGAGTAAAGCAAAGCTTTTTTCTTTTCTTTAATGTATGGATAAATAAACAAAATCATCTCAAATCCTATGATAGAGAAGGAAGTTTTATATATCCCCATTAAAATATTTTTATAACTCGTATTCCAAATAGGAAAGATGTGTGTAGGATCGCTGTATTTCAAGGGAACTGCCAGTATGAAGATTAGCCAAATTGTTGCCAAAAAAGATAAAAATGAAATACCAACTACTACCCTTATTCCACCTAACACAGCATAGACAGTTAAAAAGATGAGACTAGCAGAAAGCATCCATGTAGGCATATCCGGGAAAACCCACGCCTGCACGATTTCTATATAATTCATTACTATTACAAAAAATGTAGATGTAAGATAAAGCATATAGAGAACTCCTAAAGCTTTCCCAATGAAATTACCGAATACATCCACCTGAATTCCATATAAATCAGCATTTTTATATTGGCGCAGCATAAGAATCATAAGCCATAAGACAATACCGGTTGCAATTCCTGCCAATAAAACCGAAATCCAGCCATCATGACCAGACTTAAGAAAGACAACCCTTGGCAAACCAACAATTCCTACTCCTGTCTGGGTCACATGAATAACAAACATAACTAGAAATGCATTAAATAAAAGACCTTCTTTTGGATGTAAATCCACTTTCATTTTCATAGCACCTACTCATCTACATCCTTTTTTTGTTTCGCTTTTTTATTTGAATATCTCTTTGTATCCAGCGTTAGATTAGTTTCGGGACGATTAGCATTAAATTGAAACGGAAAACGGAATATACTATAGCCTAAATCATTCCATCTAAAAGGAAAAATAGGTGCCAAGTACGGCCTTTCCTAAGGTTGACAGCTTCAATAAATGAATGATTAAAAAGCAGAAGGACATCATTATTCCGATCCCGCCCCAGAAGCCAGCTATAATAATAATTGGGAACCGGATGATCCGGATCGCAGTGCCCATTAAATAGCTGGGTGCAGTAAAAGATCCAAGAGCGCTAAGGGCAATAATAATAATCAAAATATTGCTGGTAAATCCTGCATCCACCGCTGCCTGTCCAATCACAATACCGCCTACGATACCCATTGTCTGGCCTACTTTTGTAGGGAGTCTTGCCCCCGCCTCCCTTAAAAGCTCAATAATGAATTCCAGCAACAGCGCTTCAAAAACAGGGGGAAAAGGAACATTTGATCTTGATTCCCCCAAGGAAACGAGCAAGGGGGATGGAATCACTTCATAGTGATAGGTCAAAACAGCAACATAGGCAGGTGTAAGCAGTACAGAAAGAAATATAGAGGTAAAACGAAGCATCCTTAAGAAAAAACCCATGTTCCAGCGCATGTAAATATCTTCCGTTGATTCAAAAAAACTAAAGAAGGTCGTTGGTCCATATATCGCCGCAGGACTGCGATCCATCATCACACCCACTCTCCCTTTTAAAAGTGAAATGGAAAGCCTGTCTGGAAGTTCTGTCGTCAATAGCTGCGGAAAGACCGTCCAGCTGTTATCTTCAATCAACTGAGCAAGGATCGTAGAGTCCGGGATATGGTCAATCTGCAAATCACTGATCCTTTGCTTGAAGCTATTAACATTTTCCTCATCGGCAATGTCTTTAATATAAATGATTTTTACTTTTGTCTTTCCTCGTGCCCCTATCACGAGATCTTCCATACAGAGGTTCTGATCCTTAATATTGTTTCTAAGGATATTCATGTTACTGGCAAGTGACTCCGTAAATGAAATTTTAGGGCCGTATACCAGTGATTCTGTTTCTGCTTTTTCAAGGGATCTTTCTACTGTTTTGCTTGTATTCGCAATTAACCCGAATGGCTCACCCTCCGGATAAATATATACGCTGCCTCCGATTAGTGACGAGGTGATCTCTTCCAATTGATTCGCCGATGATAACTGGGCGATAGGAAGGACATCTCGCAAATTAGATGTGTTCCATTGCTTTTCATCCTGCTGAATAATAGGCCGGATGATAAAATCATCGACTGCATTTTTGTCCGTCATGCTCGCCAAAAAAGAAATAAGGATTAACTTACCTTCCCTATTTAATTCCCTGAATTCCAAATCTGTTGTTTCAAGCAATTCTTCTTTTAACTGCAGTTTTAATTCGTCTATTTTAAGGCTATGGGCTTTAGGTTCTTCAGGCTGTTTTTTTCCATTCCGCCGTTTAAACATAAACAACACCTTTTATCATCATTTTTTTTAGCATTTCCACACCTGCAAATTTTACCCATAAAAAAAACAGCCCTGACCAAAGCCAGGGCTGTTTGAAAGAATTTTAATAATCCTCATCCCATAGCGGGATAAATATACTAAACGTGGTGCCTTTCTCTTTTTTGCTTACTACATCGATTTTCCCATTCATCCTTTCAACAATCTGATAGCACACCATTAATCCGATTCCAGTCCCTTTTTCCTTTAATGAATAAAAGGCAGTTCCCAGTCTATCTAATTCCTCCGGAGCCATCCCCACCCCTGTATCCTGGATTTCAAAAACCCCATAACCACCTGATTTTCTAACGGTAAGTGTCAGAGTACCGCCTGATTTCATTGCTTCTATCCCGTTCTTTAAGATATTTATCAGTACCTGCTTTAATTCGCTTTGATTCCCTTTAATGCAAATATTATCTTTAATAAAGGTCCTCGACTCGATATTTTTTGACAACATTGCAAAAGAATTCATCAAATCCATTGCCTTTTGCGCAAGTTCTCCTGCGTTCACTTTTTCGACCGAATCAAAATCGGGCTTGCGCCAGTGATAAGTAATCATTTATGATGATTTCCGCTCGATTAAGCTCTTCAATCATCAGTTTTATGTACATTAACTCTTCTTCATTTAAGTGATCCTTTGCCAGAAATAGTTGCAGGAACCCCTTCACCACTGTCATCGGGTTGCGGATTTCATGAGCAACAGAAGCAGCAAGCTGCCCAATCGCATTCATTTTTTGGCCCGTTGCAGCTCCTTTTGGATTTTCGATTTGGCTATTATCTCTTCCATTTCACCAATTGCTTCCTCAAAGCGATGCATTTTATCAAGTTTAGCAGGCAAACTTCCGAACTCCTTGTATGTATCTGACAGCTTTTCAAATAAAATAGAAAGCTGACTAGTCATTAAATTAAAACGATCGCTCAATTTTGTCATTTCTGAATGGTCGTTTATTTGCAATTTGACATTAAAATTGCCCGCACTGACTGCATTGATTCCTTCAATAATTTCATTTACTGGCGCGAGTACCTTTCGTATGCCCCAGTTTAACGATAAATACACAACAATGGTGACAATCATAAAGGCGAAGAATAAGTAAGCTGCTAGTTTCCTTTTATAGGATTCAATAATGGAGGCATCCACATCGACACAAAGAACACCAACAACCTTTCCATCCTGGTTTAAGATTGGAGAAAAGGCAGTAATCCAGAGCCCGTATTGATCTTTATACGGCCCTGTGGAATAAACCTCTTTTTTTTGCATGGCAGTTTCATATCCATGTAAAAACATTTTTCCAGCTTTATAGGTTTTAAAGCTGCCAAGCCCGAGCTCTTCGTAATGGCGGGAGGCAGCAACAATGTTCAGTATATTAGAATCGTTTTCCTTCGCTTCCAAAATATATCCTTCAAGATAGGAGGAATTACGCTCATTAATCATAGTAACAATTCTGTTCAATCGGGTCACTACAGGGTGATTATAATCATGTATTGCAATAGCCTTCTGTATATCATCGGAAGAAATGGTGGAGCTCCAAAGCGAAGCCACTCCCGTTGCCCTATCAGTTAATTGATCCTTCAATTGGTTCGTTTCGTACATAAAGCTGAAGCCAGCAGTTGAAACCATTACCAAAAAGGTGATGAAAAAAGAAAATAACAGCACTTTTCGATAAAGAGCAGATCTTTTACCTTCTCTTTTTTTACCATCAAAACTTCCCCTTCGACACCTGATGAAACAACATTCGACATTCTGGCAAGGTTTTCCTTCATTTTTTATAGAAAACAGCCTACATAAAAAACCTGGAATGTCGTCACTCCAGGTTTTTAGTAGTTGCTATTCAAAATAATACATCAACGCTATAGCACCTGGACCAGTATGTGTGGTGACGGTAGAATTCGTATAATCCACATCATCAATACGATAGCCCGTTAACTCATAAACGCTATTAATAATTTTGGAAGCAAGCTCTTGAGCCTCGGCATGAGCAATTGCCACCCCTTTAATCGTTTTACCTTTGACATCCTCTGCAAATTGCTGTCCCAGGAATTTAACAACCTGAGAGTGGCTTCGGACCTTGGTAACCGGGGTATACTCAGCACCTTCGAGTGAGGCAATCGGCTTTATATTAAGGAGAGACCCGATAAATGCTTTCCCCTTTCCAATGCGGCCGCCTTTTACAAGGTTTTCAAGCGTATCAACCATAATATAGAGGCGTGAATTCTGTCTTACTGCCTCCAGACGGTTCAAAATCTCCGCCACACTTTTTCCTTCCTGTGCCATTATGGCAGCTTCCTTTACCTGAAATGAAAGCGCCTTGGAAACAAACTGAGAATCCCAAACTGTAACCATTGTATTAGACATTTGCGCCGCAGTTTCAGCAGACCTGACCGTACCGCTCATTTTGCCAGTCATATGTATGGACAAAACCTCATACCCTTCTTCCCCGAGGCGATCATAAACCTCAAGGAAAGCGCCTGCAGGAGGCTGGGAGCTTTTTGGCAATTCATTTGTTTCTGCCATTCTTTTTATAAAATCAGCCGAATCAAGCTCAATCCGGTCCAGAAACGTCTCTCCATTAATTGTGATTGCCAGAGGAACCATTTCGATGCCATACTTTCTCAGCATTTCATCTGACATATCAACAGTTGAATCAGTTACAATTTTAATTTTGTTCATATAATCACTTCCCTGTAAATGCACTTCACCTGTATTATACATGTTTCACTATTTTAATGAAATATTCTAGATGCCAGGTTAAATCAATGTAAAATAAAAAGAGCACCGGTTGCCCGGGGCTCAAAACATATTAAGCATTATTTTTCAGTTCACCATTTTTAAAAAGCTGCTCATAATCAGGCCATCTCATCGCTCTCTTTAAATAGTCCCTAAAGGAATAGCGTTTATGATACTTTTTCTCACCATAAACTGAGGCAATGAATGTTTGCAAACGGACTTGGATCATAAAATAATAAGGGTTATCTTCCTCCAATACAGGAATCTCCATGACTTTAACCTTCTGTCCAACAACATTTTTGAACTCTAGGCTTTTGAATAACAAAGTATCAATCCTCTTTTTCACCCGTTTGAATATATTATACCTTACATCTACCCCGAAATGTGTCTGATTATGCGCAGATTTATAAAATTATTTTGAACTTTTTTGGTAAATTGCAGGATCGCTGTTAAATATATTTATTCACTGCACTCGCCGTAACCGGTTTTTGGGTATAGCGGTTAGCCAGCAACTCCAGCTTCTTTTTGGTGTCCATTCTGCTTTCAGCATCCTGATGGAATACATGTGTTATATCAGTGGAACAAACAGGACAAATCCACGTTCCTGAATCACAGCTGCTGAAGGATGGCTGATGGCAATGATTACATACTTTTTTATACATGGAGATCGCTCCTTATTGAAGTTTAATATGTGCAACTACAAGTTTCATTCCATTTGCTTGCTCAATTTGTCTACTTCCCGTTTTCTCAGCATTCTTAAACCACAAATTGGAATAAGTGCAATAAAAATGGTGGGCATTCTAGAAATTTATATGTACAAGTAAATAATTACGCTCGAGTTGTTCGATTTATGACTGTCCACTTCACTCATTTCTGAAGAGTCGATAAATTTACCATGAGAATTTCTATCGACAAAATAATAAAACCATTATATATCTTGTTGATTTGTTGGGTTACCTCGGTCAAGATGCGCAAGGAAAATCTCTATGTCTATTTTATTTTGTTTGATCGATTTTTTTGAAGAGAGCCTGTCTATTAAATTCTCAGTAAGAGATTCCAAAAATTTGATTTCGTTCAGTAAGATCCTGCATTGATTTCCTACTTCATTGATTCTCGCTAAAGTCTTCCTATCTTTGCACAAAAAACCACACTCATCTCATTCAGGCCATTTTTTCTAATTAAAAGTGAATTCTAGGATTAATTAAATACTTCGTTCAATATATAGAATGCGATATGAGTTATAATACATTCTTCAACTCAAAAAGGTTTTATTTATCTTCTATTTTTGTTCTATATTAAATTATAGGTCATTTATCGTTCTCACAAAAGAACAAAATTCCGACAATTACTTACAAAATTTACCTTAAAATAAAAAACGAAACCTTTTAATATAAACGACATTTTAATACATTATAATAAATTACCGAATTATGATAATTGAAGACCTTTTTGATATTCCTGCCAAATTATGATATTCTTTATTAAGAACACGACTGTATATTTATTTTTAAATTCTAAAGTAATATTCTAATAGAATGAAGGTTTAACTATGAAAAGGATATTAATAAAAGAAGAAGCACCAAAAATCTCTCGCAGAGAATTCTTAAAATTAAGTACTACCCTTTTCTTAAGTGCAATAGCCTCAACACCATTCTATTCATTTTTCCTGGAACGATTTTGGATAGAAGTAAATTCAGTAAAACTTTCATTTAACCGATTACCCGCTGCATTTTCTGGTATTAAAATAGTGCAAATTAGTGATTTACATATTGGTGAATTTTATGGGAAAAGCAATTTAGTTGAACTTGTTAAAAAGGTGAATAGCTTAAAACCAGATATACTTTGTTTTACGGGAGATTTAGTAGAGGACAGTGTGGATATATTGAATGAGTGTTCGCCTGTTTTAAAGCAATTTCGGTCAAATTTATTAAACCTCGCCATCTTGGGAAATCATGATTACCGAATAGGCACAGGAAAAAAAAGTCGAACAATGTCTCCAAAATAGTGGTTTCACTGTACTTAAAAATGAGAATATTTCTTTTGAGATAAACGGAAGTAAAATATTCTTTGCAGGAATTGATGACATGTTTTCCGGTAATTTCAATATTAAAAAATCAATAAGTGGTATTCCGGAAGACCAATTCACAATCATGTTAGCACACGAGCCAGATTTTGCAGATGACGTTGCTATTTATCCGGTTGACCTGCAATTGTCAGGCCACAGCCATGGCGGACAAGTACGGGTTCCGCTTTATGGCCCACTTTTTACACCTGATGGGGCAGTGAATTATATTGAAGGGCTGAAAAAAATTTCCGGTTCCAACCTTCTTTTATACACAAACAGAGGAATTGGAACCACTTATTTGCCGATTCGGTTTAACTGCAGGCCGGAGATAACGGTGTTTACATTAAAGCACTCTTAGTGATTACCAAAACAAATTTTTCTATCAACAAAGACAGTGGAATCTGGGAGACGAAATTGATTTACGAAAAGATAAATCAGGGATGTGTTGTAGAAGAATAGCTTTATGGTAAGTTTTTCTTAAAAAGGCTGGTCTCAAATAAGTAATTATCTTTTTAAGTCAGCCTTTTCTCTAAAATATTTAAATTTAAACACTTCCATTTTTTAAGATTGTAGCCATTTGTTTCAAATTAGGATAGTCTGAATCAATAAATTGCTGAACAACTTTATCAACGTCATAATTAACTCGAACAATTGATGTGTTAATGCTATTACCTTGTAGGTCAATGATTGCATATGAAGACTTTGCTACACCATCAAAAGGTAACCCAACACTACCTACATTTAAAACACAACTGCCATTGATAAATCTGACGTAAGGTTTATGTATATGCCCATATATAATAATATCTGCATCATCTAATATCATTTTTTCTATTATGTTTTCATCAGGATCAGTTGGCTTAACAATATCAAACAGACTGCTCGGTGTAGCATGAAATGCATGTATTTTAACAGTTTCGTACGATAAATTAAGTTCAACAGGTAAATTAGTTAAAAACTCTACATCGACTTTATCTAATTTTGATAAAGTCCACTCTCTTTCCATACTCATTATTTCAAATGCACTATCGACTACTTCCCCTTTTTTAATCCCCCGTATGATCCATTCGTCCGCATTCCCTTTTATTATCTTTGAATCTAGTCTTTGAACTAATTCAAGGCATTTTTTTGGTTCCGGTCCACGAAAACACAAATCTCCAAGCACAAAAATTTTATCAATTTTTTTATTTCTTATATCTTCTAAGACCGCCTCCAATGCAACTGCATTTCCATGAATGTCTGATATAAAAGCTAATCTCAATGTCCTCTCTCCTTTATTATTTTTATAATTTATAAATAAAAGTTAAATTCTAAAAAGCTCATCTCCACTATTTGGTCAAGCACCGAAATAATGGTGATACAAAAATCCAGAACTGTTTCTTACAGGAAAAGGCTCCCTTTTTATTCATTCAGTTTTTATTCCTTCTATCTTCAACTTGACATGGATCCACTTCCAGCATACCCAACTAAGATGCCGGTTATAACACAAACAAGCTCCCCCAAAATGGTATAATTATTTACTATATATCAAGTTGTGTTTTGAAAATCATCTTGGGGGTACATTTTTTAAGAACTCATGTCTTTATGATGCAACTTGTTCCGATAGTTTACTGGAAACTGTTTATTTAATCTTTTTGTCACCTTTTATGATTTTAATGATGTATATATTGTTGTATTTTCGCTTCTAAATATTTTATACTTTGGTCAGAATAATTAATTGGGAAATGGAGCTTTCAATACAGGCATAATCAAAAGGGTTACCTGGAAGTGACATACTAGATGAATTTCATTGGATTCAAGTGTGTCTAGATAAAGCATGCATGGGTATTGTGTTCTCCGGTCGTTATGAAAAATGACACCTTACGCAGCCTTTATTTTTTGAATAGCTTGATATACCATTTTTATAACTAAGATGGTTCGTATTCCTTGCATTGTATATGCAATAATCTCATTATTATAAAGATCCAATATAGCTTATAAATATAACTACCCTAATGTTCCATGTTTTCGAAAGTAGTTAAACCAATGTAGATAGTCTTGTAATTCTCTCGACAATTCCTCTAAGCTGGTAAAATGTTGTCCTCTGACAAACTCTGCATTAATAATTTTGAACATTGGCTTTGCTACTGCAATATCATAGGGGCAACCTTTCATACTGAGCGATTGCTTGATATAAAACATATTCAGTGCTTTCTCAATCAACCGGTTCTTAAACTCTATTCCACGTTCTGTGTGGAAATATTCAATCTTACGTAAATCGTTCTGAAAAGATATAAAGGAACGATAAACCAAAGAGCATCCTTGTTTGATAGTGTGCAAAAACCAATAATTTCTCGATTAAAGAGAAGTGTTATAATTAGTCTACTTGACCATAATTTTTCTGTCCAACTCAGTGTAGCCTATCCAGATTAAATCCATAAATGAGATGAACGATTACCTCTTAAATTAATGTTTTAAGAATCTGAATGGCTTCACGTCCCTAATAAGAGACTGTTTTGGAAATGCGAGTGATAGAATAGGAGAAATTTCATCACTTCCAGCGATCCGGTGTTTGAAACTTGTAAACTTTTGTCATGCAAGGGTAATAAAACGTTCCTTATTAAAGTTGAAACAAATCGCTATTCTGTACTTTGCAACTTTGCTGGAATAACTGAATGAGTAAAAATTTTTGGCGATTGAGTTATCGTAGTGGCTCAAAATCATGTGAACGCTGAACACCAACGTTCATATTAACGTAACCAAATGATTACTTTTCTTGATCATGATCTAGAATTTTTACTGAAAAAACCCAGGGCTATTAGGGAATCACAAACCTTTGAGAAGAAGATCAAAAACAAAGAAGGCTAAAACAGGCTTCTTTCCATATTCAGAAAACACTAGATAGCTCTGATTTTAGTTTATGCAAAGTTTGAACCGAATTCATTTCTTCCTTTATCAAATGTAATGATTTTTTCAATCGATAATTAATGACCGAAGTATTTTTGGGGGTCTATTTTTATTGTTTCTTCTATCCCATCGGAAACTTGTATACTACAAATATTTCGAAGAGTTGACATAAGAATAACCACATACTCTGTTATAAAATAGCGATCAACTTCCTTGCTGGGAAACAATAGAAAGTACACTATCATAACAAAAGTTGAAATAACAATGAGGTGATTATGCACTGGATCTGAAGACGTCACCTTTGAAATAATTAAGGAAAACAAACCTATCACAATAAAATAAATGGCATGAGTATTTAAAAGATAAATGCCATTATACAATAATACATGCAAATAGTCCTTTATCCCAAAACTAGTGTTAAAATCAGTTGAAAAGGCTGCTACAAATAAAGTTTTCCATCCATAAGCATGTTCAAAATAGTTTATTGAAAAGTGGCCAATGACCAATATCAAAAGAAAACTAGTGGTTTGATAGAGTTTCAAACGATACTGTTTCGGTGAAACTATACCTAAATAAAGGAATAAAATACTTGAGAAAATAATATTATCAGGTCTAATTAATATTGAAAAAAATAATAAAATCCCTGAAAGTATCTTCATTCTTTTATTTAATAATACGAACAGTGATAACGTTATAATAAAAGCTGATAAAGCATCCGGGGTATTACCTCCCGCAATCATTAATGGCCTGCATACCAGTAAAAGAGTCAGTATGATTGTCCCCGTTAAGCCAGCTCTAAGTCCCCTAATAGATAAAAATAGCAAAACAGAAATACCAATATAAGAACAAGCTGAGATTAAATAAATTGCATTTACTATCCCAATCCCACATTTATGTAAAAAGTATATAAAGTATAGGTAGAGTGGTTTAACCTTATAAAAATTCAAAGTTTGGTTAAAGGATTGAAAATCTTTATACATTCTCCTTCCAAACTCACCACTTGTCCAAGCCTTAAAAATTTCATTCGGTACAGAATCTTTTATAATTCTATAAGTCTCACTTTGGATTTTTTCTGCGTTGTCCTGTTCTAAAGAAATGGTACTGGCTGTATATGGGATTAGATCATAACTATAATAAGGTTTTATATAGCTATAAATCGCGAAAGTAAAAATAGATATGAAATATATCGCTATTACAATTTTGTTTATAATCGATCGATTTATATGCATACTTCCTCCAATACTTCTAATAAATATTAGATAAAATTTTTTAAAGAGTTTTTACTTTTTAATTAATTAAATCTTAACCAATATTTTGTTTTTTTTAGAATCTATTGCCTGATTTATTCTATTAGGATTTGAATAGTTATCTAGTTCAACTATATATTTTGGTCTACCCTTCGATTCTTTATATATTTTCCCTATGTATTCTCCTACAATTCCAAGTCCTATTAATTGAATTCCGCCAATAAACCAAATCGATAGCATTAAAGATGTCCAACCTGAAGCAGTATGTCCTAAAGTTTTAACTCCCAAAATGTATATACTTGCGATTAAACATAGAAACATAAAAACAAAACCAGCATAAGTTACAAAACGAATTGGTACTACGCTAAAAGACGTAATTCCTTCCCACCCCAAAGCCAGCATTTTTCTTAAAGGATATTTTGATTCACCTGCAAACCTTTCATTCCGATCATAATAGACTTCAGTTGATTTAAATCCTATTAAAGGAATGATTCCCCTTAAAAATAAGTTAGTTTCCCTGAACTCACCTAAACAATTCAGGACCCTGTGACTTATTAATCGATAGTCAGCATGATTATTGACAATGTTAACACCCATGACCTTCATTAACTTATAAAATGCCAATGCTGTAGTCCTTTTAAAGAAAGTATCCGTTTTTCTTTCCTGCCTTACACCATAAACGACATCATAACCATTTTGATAATGTTGAATAAATTCTTTAATTACCTCAACATCATCCTGAAGGTCAGCATCAATTGAAACAACACAATCTGCCTGGTTTCTAGCTATGTTAAGACCCGCTATTAAGGCATTTTGGTGTCCTACGTTACGTGCCAGCTTTAAACCTTTAACAAATGGAGACGAATGTCCCAAATCCTCTATAGTATTCCATGTATGATCTATACTACCATCATCAACGTATAGAATTTGACTATCCTTTGAAATAGAGTGATCCATAATTAGTTCTTCTATTACTCTTGTAAGTCGTATTGTTGTTTCATTTAAGACTGACTCTTCGTTATAACAAGGTACAACAATAGTTAGTATAGGTATATTACCTCCAAAAAAATACAATTATCTTCCCCCTTTATTTCTTTTATTTTAATTAACTCATTAATTAATCAAACAAAATACGTAAGTGACTATTTCCAATATCCCTAATTATCAAATGTGCTGTAACTACCAGTTCTATTATATAAGGGACCGATACATGAAATTAATAATGAAAAAAATTGTCATTTTTAAAAAAGAACAAAGTAGATATTAATTAACATTGATAACTATATAATATGTTTTTTATATTAACATAATTGTTCTTTATAAAGAACGAATATTTTTTGATAAAGGAATCTTTGAAAATTATTGTACTGTTATAATAAAAGACCCAAATGAACGATAGATAGGCTCTTATGGTAAAAAAGAGGCTGTCCTAATTGAATTTAGCCACATTTTGAGGTTTAAACTAATCTAGTATTAATGCTTTGCTATATCGTATCAAGGACTATTTCTTCACATCACTTCAAAATTTTTAACTATAAATGAACCACCAGCTATTTTTGAATGACGGCGCTTCTTCCTTTTGTTATCCTACTCTTTCCTTGCTTAGTACTTTATTACGGAAACTAGCAATAAAGGCACTATTTTTTGTTACAAGAAATTTGCGTATTATATGAGTTTGTGCTTCCGTTATTCTCGAGAAGAAAAATGCTATAATACAAATAAAAATAACAATAATTATTTCCATAATTACTGATATTAAGTTTGGCTGTAAGCCAGAAAAACCATTCTTTGCTCCCCAGAAGTATAATGTATTTACAATAGGATAGTGAATTAAGTAAAGGCTAAATGAAAAACCAGCAAGCAACTTTGATATCTTATCAAGCCACCTAAGTTCAACGTTTCTGATTTTATCGGATACAACGTGTAGCATCGTATAAATTAGAAAACCAAAAGCTAATCCTATAAAAATGTCTACAGCAAATAAATTCTCTGTCCAATTCTCTGTAAATAACCTTCCAGTCATCACCAGAGGTCGAACAGGCAAAGCTAATAATAATAAAATAAGGGCTAGTATTGGGATGAACCCCCGTGTTAAGAATTTTATTTTTGGTAATAAAAGGACTAAAGTTCCTATTAACCATATTACAAAATAAGAGTTCAACCGGGTTCCAGCCATTGAAATTATTAGGATTGCTATCATTAAGGAAATTATTTTAACAAATTTTACTTGGTTAGAAAAAAACAATAGAAACAATAATGGAAATAACATATAGTACCAAAATTCATAACTTAGGCTCCATAATGGTGCATTAGAACCATAAACTCCTACAAATATATTTTGAAGAAAAAAAATATTCCCTATAAAATCTTTTAGATTATTAAAAGCATTAGCATAACCTTCGTCCCCAAAGTAGTTAACGGCAATATTGTCCAAAATAAACGTAAGTATTAAGGCAGGTATTAAAACAACATAAAGTCTTGAGAAGCGGTTTATCAAATATGCTTGCCATGACCATTTATTTTCATATAATGCTTTTAGAACAGATCTTGAAATGAATAAGCCACTAAGTACAAAAAATAAAGTTACGGCAGGGCCACCTAGAATATTTAGTAGGTAGAGAAACTTAACAAGTAAGTTGTGATTTTCCAAATTACCGTACCCCACAAACAATCTAGAACTCAAATGTTCCATTACTACTAAAATAGCCGATAACCCGCGAATTAAGTCTAAATAAATTGATACATTTCCCTCTAACAATTCATTTGCTTTATAGAAATTTGAAAATATCTTTCTCAATCTACCGCAACCTCCTCTATTCAATTATTCCTATAGCTTAAAAAAGTTCCCCTCCTTTTACTAAAATACAAACAAGATGAATTTCGCTGTCACATTTTAACCCAATTTGAAAAATACTCGATTACAGGTAGATCCACGTTCTCGTCAAATTTTCTAGCAAAAAACTTATTAGAACTCTGTATAGTATCAATATGTTCCATTTTTAAAGTAATTGGGTTATTTCTGCTTTTAAGTGACTCGCCAAATTTTATATACATTAAATTATTATTTATGACTTCAGATTTATATTTTGAATTCATGATAATAGTTTGGAAAAAGAATTCATCGGGAACCAAACTATTTTTGAATGTCTCATAATACCACTTGTTATCATTTATAAATTCTAATATATATTTTGCAACATCTATAGGAATGCAAAACCAATTAGATCCATTATAAATCGAAAAATTTTTTGGCAGTGGGTTCTTATTAGGTAACAAATTCCAACCATACCCGTATAAACAGGCTATCAGTCTTCTGATAACCCTATTTGGGTGAAAAGAATTTATGTATAATTTCCGTGTCGATAATGGCCATTTAACGTTTACAAAGGCTGCGTGTGGTTCCTTCCTATCAACATAATAAGCATTCATAAATATTTTATTTTTATTGTTCAATAGAAACTCTTTAAAACCATTTTTCACCAACATATCCTGCCCACTTCTAAAACAAATGAAATCGTAATCCTTCCCTGTAGCGAGGACTTCTCTGATTAATAGTAATGTTGCATCAACTTGGGATATATCCCCCCATTTTACATCAATGCTATCTTGTAAGATATAAACACCTCGGCTTCTTAAAACTTCTATTTTTAACTGATCGTATTTTTTTCTATCAAGATGAACAAATACATCAGCTACTTCTTCTGAAATAATCTGCTTAATAAACTTATTTACTTGGTTTGGATTCTTATGAATTTGCAAAATATAAGCTGTACGTGGAACGCCAGAATTTTTTCCCATTTCATATCTTCCCCTTTAGCTAAGCGTTCATAAGAGCAATTCTAATAGTACATTACTAATAAAATCATAATACCCGTTATAATACTCCCAAATAATAGGATAGCTCTGTAAATTTTATTGCATTTATTCCTATTATTAATAAGATATGCAATAAAGAGTTTACATTTTCACTCTGATTATTCTTAAGAGGATTATTTTCTACATTTATTTTCTTTAACTTTGGCAATTTTTGAAGCAGTCTGAAGTCGGTTATTTCATTATTACTTAAATTGAGTTTTTCTAAATTTATGAAGTACTGTATCCCATCTAAATTTCTAATGCTTTTATTACTTAAATCTAATTCTTTAATTGGAATTAAATTTGATATTGAAACCCACTTTTCAGTTGGGTTAGAAATTATCTCCCTAACTGTTTTTTCAAAGTTTGGGTCTATAAAAGTAGCTACGCCAGCGATTTCAGCAGTGGTATAGAACTCAAACTCATTTTTCCTTGCCTCATCTATAATAGTTTTAAGCGTCTCAGGAGAGGTTCTCCAATTTCCTGATTTTACCGACTCCTCCCCCCAACCATATTCATTCCAATCTGCATTTTCTGGTAAAATAGAATGACAAGTTAAAATTAAATTCATATTTGTTTTTTTAGTTAATTTCATAATTTTTTTAATATAGTAAAAATTACATGAATAAAAACCATCTATACAAATAGATGGAACAATTCCGGTATTATTAAATGATGCCAAATTATTCTTAATCAAATGCCCTCTAACAATTTTAAAAAACTTTGGTATTAAAGCCAAAATATTTTCATCAATGTATGAAAAATTAGGAAAAGCAAAAGAAACAGGTCTTTTAAACCTTTCCTTTGTTTTAGAGTGGGATTTGTCTACCATCCAGTTTAATAAAGACTCAATCTCATCACTAACCCATTTGTTTATACCGTTCGCATTTGAATATTCAGATGCCTTTCTATGGTTGAAACCATGATGGGCTATTTCATGTCCATTCGCTTGCAATTCTAGAAGCATATCTATTTCCTTTTGTGTGTGTTCTCGGTTTCTATCGAATGGATGAATCGCATTTATATTAAAAGTTACTTTCACATCGTAATAACCAAATAAATCTTTTCCGTATTTAACCCAGTCATTGACTCTGTAACTATCATCAAATGAGAGGACAATACCTGGCTTATTAATGTAGGGTATCAAATTTTTGTCTTTAGTTAAGCCCTGTTTTCTAATGTTTTTGACCATATATCTATAAATCGAATTCCAATATCTCCATTGATAATATGATGTTTTAAAGGATTTTAGAGTTCTAGCAAGTTTTTTTTTCACAACCCATATTCCTCCAACGATAATGGCGTTTATTACTTTTTTGTTTTTTAACTTATAAATTCTTTATAGCTCTTTATACAAATGGGATTATTAGTCACATTTATTTCTTTAATATTTTGAAGTTTATCTATTAATCTAAGATCTGTAATATTATTGTTGCTCAAATTTAGCTTTTCAAGATTCAAGAAATATTGTAATCCATCTAAACTTGAAATGTTTTTATTACTTAAATCTAATTCTTTAATAGAACATAATTCCTCTATGGATATCCATTGAGACGAAGGTTTCGAAAGTTTATCCCGAACACATCTTTCGAAATTTCGATCTATAAAAGTGGCAACTCCTGATATTTCAGCAGTAGTATAAAATTCCATATTTTTTTTTTTGCCTCTTCTATTAATGCTTTAATCATATTTGGTGTAATTCTCCACCACCCCGCACCATTCGTATCCTGCTCCCACCCGAAGTCTTTCCAGGCAACATCTTCAGGAAGAATAGAGTGGCACATAAAGATCAAATTGCAACCCATTTTTTTTGCCATATCCATTATTTTGTTAATATATTTTGCATTTGATAAATAGACACTGTCTATACAGATAGAGGGAGCAAACCCACTATGATTGAATGGAGTTAAATTATCTTTATTCAGCCCGCCTCTAATTACTTTGTAATATTTCGGAAAAACTTCATTTACATTTTCTTCCTTCAATTCAGAAAATGGAAGTGCAAAAGAAACTGGTTGTTTTAACCTTTCTTTCGTCAAAGAATGCGATTGACTCTTTGCCCAATTTATAAGTGATACGACTTCATCTTCAACCCATTTCTTTAATCCAAATTCAGTGGAATAGTTAGCTGCATTTTTATGTTTAAAACCATGATGTGCTATTTCATGACCGTTAGATTGTAAATCAATAAGCATATCTATTTCATTCTGTGTATGCTCTCTTTGTCCTTCAAAGAAATGAAATGCATTTATATTAAATGTTACTTTAACTTCATAATATCCAAATAACTCTTTTCCATATTTATACCAATGGTCTACTCTAAAACTGTCATCAAATGAAAAGGCTATTCCCGGCTTATTTATGTATGGTTGTAGTTTACTTGAGTTATTTAATATTTTCCTTTTGTGTTTCTGCATAGTATTAATAATGTTGTTCCAATATCTCCATTGATAATATTCCTTTTTAAATGTCTTTAATTTTTCTGATAACACTTTTTATCATCCCCTAATATCCTTATAACTAAATAATTATCTTTATATCCTAAAAGAATTAATAGCAGTAGTACTATCAAGCTTCCTACATGCCATCCTTAAGATAAAAATAAATTTAATAATCAATCCTTTAGATTGGGTTTATATTTCAACCTTTTGCATTTTGTTGCACTACTTTCCTTATTTTTAACCTTGAAATAATACTACCTAGAATATTCTTTATATATTTAAATTCTTCTGTTTTATAAAAAACTCCTACATAAATAATATTAGGAACAAACAAACAGATAATTCCCTTTTCTATTAAGGAGATCAAACTATTCCCAGGTACAAAAATATTACAAATTTCAGCTGAAATATAGCAAGACAATAATGTTAGAATTGAGTAAAAGCAATATGTTGAGAAGTATTTTGAAACAGGAATTTTGAAAACATTCTTATATACTATGCATGGTTGAGTCCAAAAAACTGTTGCAATCGTACTGATGGTTGTTCCGATAAAGATTCCAGCTAAACCAAATTGCTTTACCAAAACTAATGAAGAAATTAAGTTTATAAATCCTTCAAGCAAAGGCATATACTTATCTTGCACAAAAAGCCCTGCTTTATTTTTAAATGTTCCTATTGAAGTTCTCGATCCATCCAGATATAAATTTATTAAAATAAAAATAAATGTTAAATTGTCAAGAAGGTATTGCTTGCCAAGCCACCAACTAATAAAAGGTTCTAAAATATTGAATAAAAATATGACACATAAAGAATATATCCAAAAATTTAATAGATAGGATACCTTAAAAATTGAATAAATTTTATTACTGCTTTCAGTCGCCATCAAATTCCCTACACTTGAACCAATACCACTAAGAATTGGATTTAATAATCCTGTAAGTTGTCCAGTAATCATCGTATAGTTAGAGTAAAGGCCTACTGTTGATACACTAATCAAGGAGGAAATAAGAAGATTATCGGTTCCATAGACTAAGTATCCACCTATATTATGAAGAAACATAGCTTTTACATTTGTTACAATGTTATTTCTTGTACTTTGATCTATGTAGTATCTCTTCTTTGTTTTAATGTACGCATATCTTTTATTAACGATTTTTCCATTAATTATATTTTGTATAATAAACAAAATTAGCTCAATTGCCATATAAAAAACATAACTTTTTGTGTAAACGAGAATTATGATTCTAGTTATCATAATAGCTACCTGAAATACAAGATTCACTTTAGTTAATATATAACCTCTTTGGTCTGCATTAATTAATGACCATTTATGAGCATTTAAATAAGAAATCATACTTTTTCCTACAAAAATAAAGTAAATTATTGATAGGTATGGAATGTTACCCCCTTCTTTCATCAACCTGCCGAGAAAAGGATAAATCCCTAAACTAATTATGAGAGTAATTATGGCCAAAACAAAATATGCTTTTTTGTATAATTGAACTAATGCAATGATCTTTTCTTCATTTTTTTCAGCTAATGGCTTATATAAATTGTATACAATACTTATTGCTATGCCACCTTCAACTAATACTAATGTAGATAAGACATTGGTTAGTAAGCCATTGATGCCTAAATAAGCAGCTCCAAGATTATCTAAAAATATTTTCCTTGCAATAAAGCCTAATAAAATAATTACAACCTGGGAGAAGATGCTCATATATATATTCTTAATTGAGTGATTTGTTCTCATCATTAATCTCCCTCGTATTTATTTTTTAACCAGTTAAGATATTACCGTTATACAATCCTTCCAATAATTTCGTTATCGTACCTCATATCCACAATTCCCTCGACTTCAGTACCGTTAGGGATTTCCCCTATATATTTATTTTTAATAGGTAACTTTTCTACTGCCTTTTGCAAAAACCATTCATATTCAATGTCAATATTTCCTATATCAATAGCTTGATACCCGATATTGGATAAGTCAAAAGCTAATACAGTAGCGGTTGGTCCAAGTGCAATCAAAATTAAACTTGATTTATCATATTTTTTTACTTCAGCTAATATTTCATTATATTTTGCAAATGCATTGGTTGATGGGCATAATATTCTTCTTATTGACCTAGCTGTATCAAATAAATTATTGCCTATACCTAATCTACTTTGTTCCCCTTCTACTATTACAATATCTCTGTTAGTCCATAATTTTTTAAATAGTAAAAATCTTTCTCCCGCATTACTCTTATCCTTGTAGTCAATATAAAGTCTGGTTACCATCGCATCATAATACTGTTTTTTCATATCAAGCATTCGATAGATTTTATGTCTATTCAAACTTAGGTAATTTATCCAATACAATCTAGAATTATCTGTGAATCTGCCCAAATTTCCAAAAACATCAGGTATGCATACTATATGATTTTCATTATCCGATTTTATTATTTCTTTTAGTCGTAATCTTAGATTATTATCAAAAGTTTGATATATTAATGACCTCTTACACATAATTCCAAAATCTGCATCACCATACCTACTGACGGAGCATTTATCATTAATAATTTTATCTAATGTTTCATCTGTTTTCCTTACTAAAGGAGGTTTAATAATAAATTTAACTAGTTTATTATTTAGAACTGTGAAACTGTCTTTTACATTCATAAGTTTATAATAAACTTTTAATGCTAGGTTTTTCATATATTATTTCCCCCTTATAGCAGTTGTAATTAATAGCTTATATAGTATCGGATGGATTTTAACAGCTATCAGCAGCAGCTTTACATTCCTGGGATAGTCTTTAAGATTTATTGTCTTTAGAAAATAGAAATTTAATAGTTTTGCTACTTTATAATAATCTTTTTTAAAGTTTAGAAAATCACGAGAATATGAAATTGAATTTAATACGACCATAGCAGTATTTGCTAACTTTAATACCACCAATTCTTCTAACTCTGGATAATATTTAATTATAAATTTATTCATTTCGTGGTATATCAGAACACCATCAATTCTTATATTTTTAATAGCTCTATCCATAGTGCTATCATCACGTTTTACGTAATTGTATTTTGGTGCACCAATGCAGCAGACTTTTTCACATCTGTGAATAACTTTATATGTGAATGCCGTATCTTCATAAACTATCCCAATGTTAAATCTAATGTCTTTTAATAAACTCCTCTTAAACAACTTGGTCCATACCACTTCATCATATAGTTTACCCTCAAGGACTGCCTTCATTGCTTGATTTCTATTGTGTATTATTAATGGATGGGTACCATTAATTACTTTTCTATTCTTAAAGTAGATTGCACTAGTACAGTTTGCCATATCACAATTATTTTTCATGCAAATATCGTATAGTAATTCATACATATCAGATTCAATCCAGTCATCACTATCAACAAAACCAATATAATCTCCTTTTGCAATATCTAACCCCGCATTTCTTGCAGATGCTTGACCACCATTTTCTTTGTGTATCACTTTTACTCGACTATCCTTTTTGGCATACTCATCACATATCTTCCCGCAATTATCAGGAGATCCATCATCTACCAGAATAATTTCAATATCTGTAAAGGTTTGGCGAAAATCGAATCCACACAATTATGTAAATACGGTTCAACTTTATAAACAGGAACAATAATACTTATTTTTGGATTCATAATTATTCCCTTTCTATTTATATATAACTTAATAACTTCGTTACCTCTTTAGTGGTATCAACATTTGTATTTAATAAATTTTTTGCAAGTTTATTACGCTTATCTGGGTTGTCGATTAATTCTTTTATTTTTTTATATAATTCTCCTTCATTACATCCAACTATTAATCCATTATGTTCATTAGTTAATTGCTCATAGGCACCAACAAAATTAGTAGTCACTATGGGCTTATGTAGGCATTTAGCTTCTGCTAAGGTTAAGCAAAAACCCTCATGACGAGAGGGCTGTACATAAATATCCGATCTGGCTATATATGGATAAGGATTAGTTGTGGCACCTAATAGTTTAAAATCATTATTTAGTTGATATTGCTCAATTAAATTTTCGTATTCTTTTCGTTCACTACCTTCTCCAACACAATACCATCTAACAGAATAACCATCCCGAATTAATTTAGAGAGTGCTTTAATAGCAATGTCTTGACCTTTTTCAATCGAAAGCCTACCGACTGTAACAATTCTTATTCCTTTAAACCCATCATCAAAATTCACTTGTTTTTTCGAGAGTTCGGTAATTAACAAAGGTGAAACTATGTTTAAAAATACATCTGATTTATTTCTTGTAATTGGCACTTTTTCAATGAGTTGTTTTTTTGCTTCCTTTGAAACTACAAATATCTTATTAAGTTTTTTGTAAAGCTTATTGTAAAATTTTTCATTAATTAAATGGTTGGTAACATCAAAATGCACCCAAGCTATTTTCTTTGATGCTCTGACTTTATTTGCTATATAAAAATCTATAATGTCTGTTGGTGCCTGGTAAGATATTGCAATATCATATGTGCTAAAATCGTTAGGAATAGATTTAAAAATATTCTTATAGAATGTATTCCTGTCATTTAACAGTTTAGCTAAGACATAATAAAAAATGAATGAAGCCATTTTTAAATATTGATTCTTTTTAAAATAATCTCTTACTGTTTGTTTAGGTGGCTGCATAATAGCTGGCTTTATTTTTGGGTACCAAGTTGCTTCCTTTACTTTCACCCAGCTGGGTAAAAACTCTAGAAACGCCCCCTTTTTTTCTAACAATAAAATGGTAACATCATATTTCTCTTTTGGTATAACAGATAACAGAGAGATGAGTGATTTTTCTACCCCTCCTATATTCATGCTGCTTAGCATAAACATTATTTTTTTCATCTCTTTAACCCACCTCTTATTTTTTAATTACGCCCAATAATCAAGAACTTTTATAATAAAAAAACCCCAAGTGCCATATTGACTTCTTGAGGTATTAGCTATTTTCCTCCACTAATTCCAAAAATTTTACAATTTCCTTTGTAGTATCCACATTTTCTTCTTTTAGATTTTCCGAAAGTTTTTGTCTTAAATTCATATTATTCAATAGCAGTTTAATAGCATAATAAAGTTCTTCTTCTTTATTAATAATTAGACCAGTCTTACGGTGGGATATTTGTTCCTTGGCCTCAGCAAAATTAGTGGTAATAATTGGTTTGTGTAAACATTTTGCTTCTGACAGTGTTATACAATAACCTTCATGGCGGGAATTTTGAACATAAATATCACATTGTTTAATAAAAGGGTATGGATTAGGTTTTGAACCAAGTAAAATAAAATCATTTTCGAGGGCAAATTCTTTTATAATATTTTCATATACCTTACGTGCATTTCCTTCACCTATGCAATACCACTTAACATTAAAGCCATCTTTCTTAAGCCTTTCCAAAACAGGAATTGAAAGATCCTGGCCTTTTTCTTTGCTTAATCTTCCAACAGTTAATATCCTTATACCGGTAAAATTATCCTGAAAGCCATCACCTTCTTCTGCCATTTCATTTACCAAACTAGAGGAAAGAATATTAGAGAAATTTTCTGTTTTATTTTTCAAATTAGGTAAAATAGAAGTTAATTTACTTCTTCCTTCCCTTGAAACAACAAATATTTTATCGAAATTTTTATATATTTTAGAAGCGAATTTCTTATTGAATCCTATTTTAGTAACATCAAAGTGAATCCATTGTATTCTCTTTTTCGCTTTAATTTTCGTTGCAACAAAAAAGCTTATGAAATCCATTGGACCTGCATAAGCTACAGCAATATCGTATACCTTATTTTCAATTTGGTAGTTTCGGAGTACATAATTAAAAAGGTAGCTCCTTTCCTGCATAATCTTCGAAATAAGTAAAAAGAACATTATTTCTATTGCTTTTACTATTTTTCTTTCTTTTAGTAGTTTGAATAAAGTAATTTGAGGAGCCTCGTTCAATAGCCCTTTTAAATTTTCATATTCCTGAATATATTCAACGTTAACCCAAGAAGGAATACAACTCAGAAACTCACCATATTTTTCTAACATTAAAATTGTAACATCATATTTTTCTTCTGGAATGTTTGAAATCATATTAAGAAGTGCTTTCTCTGTGCCACCCACATTCATATTTACCAACATGAATAATAGTTTTTTCTTCATACCTTTACTCACTTTCATATTTGGCATTAACCAATCAGTTGATAAAATTTTTCTAACTCCTCCACATTACCTTTTTTTCTGCCATTAGATATTTAATAATCTCGTCCCGCAATGTCAAATTTTCAATTAATTTTAATACTCCTTCATAAACTGCTTCAGCAGACATATCTACAACGAGACCATTTTTTTCATTAATCATTTGATTAAAAACAGAATCAAACCTTGTAGTAACAACTGGAACATTGAGCATACGTGCCTCTGCAATCGCAAGTCCATAACCTTCAAACCTTGATGTCTGAACATATATATCGGCATTCTGTATGAAAGTGTACGGATTTGCTTCTACTCCTAACAAAACAAAGTTATCAATTAATTCATTTTCCTTAACACTTCTTTCAATTTCTTTTTGTAATGGCCCTTTTCCTAACACATACCATTTAAATATCACCCCTTTTTCTTTAAGCATTTTACACGCTTTAAGTGCAAGATCATAACCTTTTCCAGGAGAGAGCCTGCCAATAGTCAGTATTCTTATTCCTTGATAATCATCATTATAGGATTTTCCGATTTTGGCTAGTTTAAATATTAAGTTGGGATTATTAATATCGTATATTACTTTTGTTTTACTATAGTAATATGGGAAAGTTTCTAATAAAATTTTTTCTGCAGTTTTTGATACAGCAACTATATTATTAAACCTGTCATAAAAACTCTTTTGAAAATTTTTTTCATTTTCATCTAATTTATAACTAGTATTAACCCAAGCAAATTTTTTTTTTGCATTTATTTTTTCTGAAACATAAAAGGTAGGAACTCCTTGTGCATAACTAATTGCAATATCATAGAGTTTCGGATTTTTTTCAATTACATTTGATATACTTTCCCAAAAAATCCTTGCCTTTTGCGCATTGTTAAAATTATTTTTGCGTATGCTAATCGAATATTTAATTCTAGCCTTTAGCATTTTATAGTCATTTTTTATAAAAGAGGAAATGAAAGCTTTCTTTAAGTCCATTCTTGCGAAATTTGTATACTTTAAAGGTTTTAATACATTAACTTCTTTTGGAACCAGGTTTTCTAGCATCTTTCCATGTGCGAAGAGCATTAAGTCAACTGAATATTCAGAATAATCCAATAAATAAAGTAATGATATTAAACTTTTTTCTGCCCCTGCACAGTCCAATGAGTCTATAACAAATAAAATAGTTTTTTTCATTAAAAAGAGTCACATCACTTTAGTTTCATATTTTCCTAAAGATTTATCATTATGATTAAATTCCCCTATAAACAAATCCAGTTTCTCAAACTGCATTTCAGCTTGTAAAAAGACTTCCTTATTTTTTATGCAGTTATGTTTTATGTTTTTAATAACAGATTGTAAATCCAGCTTTTCAATATCACAAATAAAACTGAAGTAATTATCTAATTTCAAATCCTTGAGGACATTAAATGTTTTATCGCTATATACGATAGGAAACACACTTTGTTTAAAGCTTAATGCTAATATAATGGAATGAAACCTTGTTCCTATGATTATTTCACAGGATTTAAATTTTTCCAGAAATAAATCTAAATTCCCACAGTAACTAATAACTTCAATATCTAACTTTTTAAAGCTTTCGGTATTCGCTATTTTCTGGCAGATTTTTAGATCTCCTTCATATTCGCAAAATGAAAATAATTTAATTTTATATTTTAGTTTTGAATATAATTCTATTAACTCAATCATTTTCTGATTGTAATCATGATAGTATTCCTTCAATCCATCTCTATTTTCAATATCTATAAGAGATAAACCTACACTCTTTTCTTTTATAGCAGGTTGCTTTATATCCAATGTAAATACGACATCAGGTGCTACCCTTATGTTATCAAGATGCTTAAAAATATTATATGAAAAGGTATCTCTAAAGCAAATATCGTCATAATCTGGAAATATTTCTTGGTATTTCTCCATAAATATCCCATCTTCAAATGGACCGAAATTTGCACCTATAACGAATACTTTTTTATTGAATTTCTTGAATGTCTTTAATAAGTATTCCCTCTCATTTAATCTTATTTTCCAGGCTTTATTTTGTTTGAATATGGATCCACCTATATTTACTAATGCATCATAATTTTTAAAATTAAAAAAATCATTTATTTTAAAGAAAAGATTTAACTTTCGTTTCCCAAAATTAATATCTCGATATGTATAGAGAATGTTCACATTTTTATAATCCCGGAAAACATTTTTATAATTTCTATTAGCTGTCAATAAATCCCATTCCACATTCGGATATCTATCAAACAATATTTTTAAAAATAAATCATCCCCTGCGTTTTTCGTAAAATACGCCCAGACGAGAATTTTTTTTTTCACGTTTATTATCACCTCTTACCAGTTAATTCACTTACTAATGCCAGAAATTAATTAAAGTAAATGTTATTAATTTCTTAAATATTTTTCAATTACCTTTTTTCCTCTAAAAAATAACTCATAAATAAACGGGTTTATAACGAACGCTGTTATTGCAAGCTTTTGTTTCCGGCTAATCAATGGATTTCTAATTAATAAAAATAAGTTCTTATGCAATGTTTTTTTTAGCAATCTTAAATCATTATTGATATGGGGTAAATTGGATTTACCCAAATAATAATACCAAAAAAACACATCTATAAAATGTCTTGATGCCTTATCAAGTAAATCCTTTTTATTTATTTCCCTGAAAAATTCCATTCTATCTTTTAAAGCGTAGACTCTATCAAATTTTTTCACATTAAACGGAGATCCGACTATGCTATTTTGTCTCTGAAGATAAAAATATAAATTTATTGAAACAAAGGTTATTTTTGTACAATTATAAATAATTTTATGAGCAATAAATTCATCTTCATAAATTCTTCCCTCAGTGAACTTATACTTTTCAAAAAGTTCACGTTTATATAACTTGTTCCAAACTACTATCCACTTTGCGCTTTTCTCATTGGCAGTATGTTTACCACCATTATTAGAATAAAAATATTGTAAGGTTTCAATATTGGTGAAGTGACTCAATATTGGTTCTTTTGTTATATTTTTAGTGTCAAATATTTCATTTTCATTTACTTTTAAATAATCACAGACAACTATATCTGAAGAATACAAAATGGCTTTTTCATATAATAGTTCATACATTCTCTCATGAATATAGTCATCACTATCCACAAAACCTATATAGCTCCCTTTAGCTATTTCAATGCCTGCATTTCTTGCAGAAGATAACCCACCATTTTCTTTATGCACCACTCTTACTCTGCTATCTTGTTTGGCATATTCATCACAGATTGCCAAACATTTATCTGGAGAGCCATCATCAATGAGTATTAATTCAAAATCAGAAAATGTTTGAGATAAGATTGAATTAACACATTTATGCAAATATGGCTCAACATTATAGACAGGTACAATTATACTTATTCTGGGATTCATCTTACTCTTTCCTTTTCATAAATAAATTTTATTTTTTATTTCCAATAAAATTCTTTATATTATTAGAAACAATTAACAATCTGAAATTAAAATAAAATAGAGTGATAATATACTTATAATTTAATGATAATTCTCCATTTTTAATAATATCTTTATAATTCCGCCTCACCATTTTCCTTATTTTTTCCAAGTAAATATTTCTATCTGTCTTGCTGTTCACTTGATGCAATATATAAAAAATATTATCGACACACCAAAAAACAAAACAAGCTAATATTTCATTATAAAGCTGAAGATATTTTTTATTCATAAAAAGTAATATCTCATTCCAGCCTGTAAAGGCATCCAATCTTTTTTCATTGAAAGCAGCTGTTAAAATGCTGTTTTCCCGCTTTACATAGATATATCCAATGAAGTTTTTAAAAATAGTCTTTGTTGAATTAGCAAAAAGTTTGTAGGTGGTGGACAAATCTTCATGTATACGACCGACAGGAAAAACTACATTCTCAAAGCAGGTCCTTTTAAAAAGTTTATTGCATAAGGAAAACCGGAATAATTCTCCCTTAAAAAGCTGACTCATTGCTTCAAGATTATTCATTTCTAAGATTAATTCTTCTTTTGTGTTATTTATCAAGACGCCGTTAATTTCCCTTCCTAATTTACAAATAGAAATATCACTTCTACTTTCTATACATAGCTTATATAATTCTTCATACATGTTTTTTTCAATACGGTCATCACCATCTACAAAACCTATATAATCCCCCTGTGCCATTATAATTCCAGTATTCCTGGCGGAACTAACTCCCTCATAATCTTTGTGTATTACTTTTACTCTGGTATCCACGAGGGCATATTGTTCACATATTTCTCCACTTTTATCTGTTGATCCATCATTAACTAGAAGAACTTCAAAGTTAGGAAAATTTTGTTCAAGAATACTATCAATACATTCCTCTATAAATTGCTCAACATTATAGACAGGTACAATAATACTTATTATTGGTTTCATTTGATTCACTTTCCTTTTGGATTTCCCTAATTAATCATGACATTGTCTCTAAGAACCGTTGATGAAACTCCTTTGGTGTAAGGTAGGAAAACTAATTCAACGCCCACCTCAAAGAACTTCTTTTCTACTTCAGTAAACATTGGGCTTCCTTTCCAGTCGTCACCAACAAACATAACGTCAAAATTCAAATAATTCCAGGCAGCAAATTTATCTCTATTTATTTGTGGAACCACTTTATCCACATATTTGATTCCCTCAAGTATAGTCATTCTGTCACTGTGACCAATCACTGGCAGCTTATTTTTATATTTCATTACCAATTCATCTGTACTGACACCAACAATTAGAAATTCACATTGTTCCTTTGCTCTTCTTAAAATATTAAGATGACCAACATGAAATAAATCAAACACTCCAGTTGTATATCCTATCTTAAATCGTTTCATTTGCGAACCTCCCTTATTTACTAAAACAAACTTCATCAATTCGCTTAATTAAATATTTGCATGCCTCTCCGTTTTCGTATGATCCTACCTTTTTTAAAAATTCCAACAGATTTTTTGTGTACTTCTGGGAATCAAAATGGTCTAATTTCTCTAATAAATGAAGGTTACTTGTTGCACTTATAAATGGAAGTTCAGTTAAATCAAAGTATAATTGTCTATCTATCTTTATATAATCAAGATAATCTGGAACATAAAGAAAACATGGGCGTTTAGTGATTGAAAAATCAAATATGAGAGATGAATAATCTGAAATTAATACATCTGTAATGCTTAATAATTCCTGAATATCATCGTATTTTGTTACATCTTTAATTTGGTGGTTTTCTTGTAACCCGATCGACTTAGAAATCAAATGTGGATGCAATTTAACCAGACAGAGCCATTCACCTCCAAACTTCCTTTTTAATTTTTCAAGAATTTGAGAGTAATCTAATTTATATACATCCAAATTGCCTTCATTTCTAAATGTAGGAGCATATAGAACAACCTTACAGCCATTAGGAATGCTCAATCTATTACATATTTTTTTTCTCACTTTTTCATTTTGTTCGAATAAGAAATCATTTCTTGGGGTTCCCTTTTTTAAAATTTCACCATTATACCAAAATGATTTTTTGAAAATACGGGTACTATATTTGCAGCCAGAAATTATGAGATCAATTTTTTTTGAATCTTCCCTGGCCATCTTCAAGTAATCCTTTGGCAAAGCCTTTTCAGCATCTTTTTCAATTTGTTTTAACCTTAATGAGCTATGCCACGTTTGGATATAAAATTGATCTTTTCTTTTTTTAAATAGTTCAGTCGTTCTAAAATTTGTAATGATGACCTTTGAGGTACAGAGCTCATAAAAATATCTAAGTGACATCGTTTTTACTTTTCTAATGTTTGTTCTCTCGTTTTTAGAATCTGGGTCATTGAATGCCCAAACGATATCATATTTATTTTTTGGACAATTCATAAGTAAATGCTCTGTTATATATTTAGGATTACAGCCGTATTGACTTCCATAGTAACTAAACATGAATATTTTATTGTTTTTTAATGGCAGACAATTAAAGGAAAAAATAAAAATTAAAGAAATATGTTTTTTTATTGCTTTGATTACCGCATTAATCCATAAAAAAAACTTCTCCTTATGCGCTGGAGAAGCCTTTCCCTTTATCATTATTCGTCCCATTTAGTTTATCCCCTATTGCTTTGCAGTATGATTTTCTCCAAGCCAATGGATTTCGGTCCTATCTTTAAATCTCGTAACACTTTAATGAAGACAAGGTACAGTACATTTAAATACGGATGAATTGAAAACCAGAATAGCTGCCTTTTTAACGTATTGTCGTTTTTTACAGAATTTTTAAATTTCTGGTAATTATTCTTAACATATATCTTTAAATCTTTCTTATATAATCCACCTTTATCCTTGTTTCTATTTATTAAAAGCAAGTTATAATGAATAAGCATGTTTTTTAACAAAACCTTATACGATTCATGTGATAGTTCTTCATAATATTCCTCGATAAACAACTGTCGTTCCTTTAAACCTTTTATTATATCCAGATTTTTAATGGAGTATGTAGAAACAATACTGTCGTTCCTCTGATAATAGAAATACAAAGGATGATTCAGTATTACATACGTATTTACACGGTGCATAACTTTATGTGCCCAAAAAACATCTTCAAACAAAACGCCCTTTTGAAATGGAATATCTTTAACCATCTCAGCTTTATAAAGCTTTCCCCATGCGAAATTCTTAACTTTTTCATTTATTACTAACTCTGACATTATTTTTTTATTATCAAGAATAAGTGGTGAACTTTCTTTGTCAGAGAACCTTTTATCAAATAGTAAATATTCATCATATGCATAATAAAAAGCAGATTGAACAATATCTGCTTTGAACTTTACACTTGCTTCAATCATTTTTTCTATCATAGTGGATTCCAACCAATCGTCACTATCAACAAAGACTATAAATTCACCCGTAGCTTTCTGCATACCCAAATTCCTTGCATCGGATAATCCGCCATTTTCTTTATGCACCACTTTAATACGTTCATCGTGATTAGCAAATTCATCTGCAATCGTTCCACAGTTATCAGGGGATCCATCGTTAACTAATATTATCTCCAAGTTACGGTGAGTTTGATTTCTGATCGTATCAACACATCTGCTTAAATATTTTTCAACTTTATAAATTGGAACAATAACACTAACCTTTTGTCCCATATTATTTCTTTACTCCTGTATTATTATTTTTCCATTTAATAAACTCAATTAAGGTTTTATATTCGAGTATTTGTTCTTTTTCAATACCAGAATGCTTTAAATCATCAATAAACTCAAGCCAATCACTCTTAGGTAATTGGTCGAAGGTAGAACTTTTCTCTGTTTTCAACAAAGTTATTAACTCTACTCCTAAAACATCCGCTAACTTTTCAATAATCTGAATGGATGGGTTTTGATTGATATTTCGCTCAATGTTACTTAAATATGACTTCGAAACATTTGCCCGATCGGCTAGTTGGGATAAAGTGTATCCCCTTTTCTTCCGAATTTCATAAATATTATTACCTATCATTTACAACATCCTCATTTATCCTAATATTTTTTTATATCAAACACTTCTCTTTCCTTTGGCCTTAAATAAATAGTATCTTTAATACAATTAATCACACGCATCTGGTCTTCTTCTTTCATATTGGATCCTGATGGCAAACAAAGCCCTGTTTGAAATATTTGTTCTGAGATACTTTCGTTTTCATTATGTGGGTAATATTTACAGTCTTTGAAGATAGGCTGTAAATGAAGCGGTTTCCAAACATGACGGCCTTCAATATTTTCATTAGTTAAGGAATTTAATATTTTACCTACAGAAACACCAGCTTCTGTTTCATTGATCGTTAAAGCAGTAAGCCATCTATTGGAAAAGGTATTCTCCAATTCTGGCATAAAACAAATTCCCGGCAAATGTGCTAATTCTTTGAAGTATCTTTCAAATAATCTTCTTCGTGCTTCTACTCTTGCCTCTAATACTTCTAGCTGTGCTCTGCCAATCCCCGCCAATATATTGCTCATTCGATAATTAAAGCCTATTTTGCTATGTTGATAGTGGGGAGCCGGATCACGTGCTTGAGTGGCCAGGAAGCGGGCTTTACTTAACGATTCAATGTCATTCGAAATTAACATTCCACCGCCTGAAGTAGTAATTATTTTATTACCATTAAATGAAAAAATCCCAAACTTTCCAAATGTCCCACTAGCTCTCCCCTTATACATTGAGCCAAGTGATTCTGCGGCATCTTCAATTAATGGTACATTATATTTGTTGCAAAGCAATAAAATTTCATCCATTTTTGCAGGCTGGCCATATAGATTCACGACAATTACTGCCTTCGGCAGTTTTCCATTAATAAAGGCGTCCTTTAAAGCTCTTTCCAAAGCGATAGGTGAAACATTCCATGTATCTGGTTCGGAATCTATAAACACTGGGTGCGCACCCTGATAAATTATCGGATTGGCACTTGCTATAAATGTAAGACTTGAACAAAAAACTGTATCTCCTTTGCATACATTTAATAAAGAAAGAGCCAGATGAATCGCAGCAGTTCCTGAACTGACCGCTACAGCTTCATTGGCACCTACATAAAAAGCTATTTCTTTTTCAAATGCATCAACATTGGCGTAAAGGTGCAACCCAGTTAGTTTCAAAAGCTTCATCAATATATTTTTGTTCATTCCCGCTTAAATGTGGCGGGGATAAAAATATCCTTTTATTCTCCAAATCACACCACCCCCGATATCTTATGTAAGGATTAGTTTATTTCGCAATTTTCCGCGGTACATAGGGAAAAAATTTTCGTTCATTAGATATTCCTCACTTAATTTTTCAATTATTTGTTGGTATTGATGTGTGTCATGAACTTTCTTCCCAATAAAATATTTGTAATTATTATTATTCGTAAAAGAGGTTTTGAATTTAAAAAGCCCATCGTTTTCCTTGTAACCCCCGCCTAAGTGAAGTATCTTTGAACCCTTCGATCTACAAAACTCAATCATAAAATCAAATAAGATATTATTAGGGCGCAGTTCCAAAAACTTCGTTTTAGAAGCACCAAGGTGGTAGTGAGAGTATTCCTGACCAACAAAAACTAACACACCGGCTATAATTTCATTATTCATTTTTGCAAAAAGCAAGAAAGTCCTACATATATCAGTATCATTTACTTGTTCAAAAAAATAACTATTATTAAAATAGTAATAACTTGAGGCTTTGTTCCTATCCATAGTTTCTTTATAAAGATCAATAAAGGTTTGAATATTTTCATTTGTTTTTTCTGCAATAACACACGTAAGATTATGTTTTCTTGCCTTTTTAATATTCCTTTTATTCACAGATGTGTAATTCATTCTTATTTGGTCTAATGATGGAGTTAAATCTACAGCTGTTGTCTGCCTGATATATTCCAAGTCCATAATATTTTTACACAAAAGATAATTTTCATATAACGGGTGTAATCTGATTGTTTCTGTAATGATTTTATTCAGTTTACAGTATTTGCTGAATACCTCATAAAATTTGATTATCACCTGGCTTTTTCCATAAATTATAGGGCCTCCATACCCGTAAGGAGTTACAATATCAAAAATCGTATCATTTACATGGGGGATTTCTCTTCTTATAAAAGGGTAAAATATTTTTGTTTCACTATCCTCAAAGTAGGCTGCAAATAACTTGCCATTCTCATTTTCTGCAAAAAGACTTCCATATTCAAAAGAGTAGTAACAATCTATATTTTTAAAGTCTTTTAAAATGGAATTCCAAGTGTCCGGTTCTTCGACTATTAGAAACCTTTCCATTTGGCATACCTCATAACGTTATAAAAATAGTAATAGCTTCATAAATCCTTTGTTCTTTTAGTAGTTCCTGTGAAAAGCGGCATAGTAATTTGGTCTCCATGTTGTATTCCTTCTGATTTAATAACTTTTGTGCAAGTAAGAAATAAAATCTTCACATCAAGAAAAAAACTTTGATTGTTAACATACCAAATATCTAAATTAAATTTTTCTTCCCATGAAATCGAGTTTCTTCCATTCACTTGTGCCCACCCAGTAATTCCTGGCCTAACATTATGACGCTGCGATTGTTCAACGGAATATAGAGGAAGATAATCCATTAAAAGCGGTCTTGGTCCAACAAAGCTTAAATCTCCTTTTACAACATTCACCAATTGCATTAATTCATCGATACTAAATTTTCTTAGCCATCTGCCAAAGGACTTTAATCTCATATGATCAGGCAAAAGTTTCCCGTTGCTGTCACGTTCATCAGTCATTGTTCGAAATTTATAAATGTAAAAAGGTTTTTCATGTAAACCCGGCCGTAATTGCTTAAAAATAATTGGAGCGCCTAATTTGACTCTTACTAAAATTGCGACAACAATAATAATGGGAAATAAACCCATTAATAATGTAATGGAAATAAACAAGTCAAAAATCCTCTTCATATACATTTCCATCCTTCATTCCCTGTGGAGTTAGTTCTGTTATTTATCTGTATTTATTACCAATAATACTTTTTGCTTTATTTCTTCTAATAAATCATCTAATGTGCTTTCTTTTTGATTGCCCTTTTTATAGAAAATCGTTAAAATTTCCAATAATTTTTCTTGAGTAAGTCTTTCAGAAATATTCATATTTCTTCCTCTGCATGATTGATACATCATTTTTTCTACAACAAAAAATCCCTCTTACTTTTCAGTAAATAGGGATTTTCCATTTCTGCAAATATAGTTTTTATTTTCTTATAATCTTTTTTGCTATTGAGTTGCCATCGCCATGAATCAGCGCACATTTCTTCAATTCCTCTCATTGTGGACCAATTAAGTTCAGATTTGGCCTTTAGCGGATTTGCATAACAAGCTGAAACATCTCCGGGTCTTCGTTCGCCAATTGTATAGGGAATAGTTTTGCCACAAGTTTTTTCAAAGGATGCAATTATTTGTAAAACACTGTATCCACTACCGGTTCCTAAATTGTATATATGGACTCCTTTAGTAAATAAAATTTTTTCAAGCGCCTTTATATGCCCCATAGCTAAATCCACAACATGGATATAGTCTCTAACTCCTGTACCGTCTTTTGTTGGATAGTCTCCTCCAAAGACCTTTAATTCTTTTAATTCTCCTGCAGCTACTTTAGTTATAAATGGGAGCAAATTGTTGGGTACCCCTATAGGATCTTCACCAATTTTGCCGCTTTCATGAGCTCCAATTGGATTAAAATACCGCAATATAGAAATGCTCCATTCTTTATCTGAATTAAAAAGGTCTTCAAGAATTTCCTCAACGATAAGTTTTGAACGCCCGTATGGATTTGTAGCATTGAGTGGAAAATCTTCTGAAATTGGCAGTGCTTTAGGCAATCCATAAACAGTGGCTGAGGAACTAAATACCAGTTTTTTAACCTCGTATTTTTGCATGACTTCGCAGAGTATAAGGGTACCTGAAATATTATTGATGTAATATTTCAGAGGTTGTTCCACAGATTCACCCACTGCTTTTAAACCTGCAAAGTGAATAACAGCCTGAATATTGTTATCGAGAAATATTTTTTCAAGCCCTTCTCTATCAAGAATACTCAGATTATAAACCTTGAAATCTTTTCCAGTAATTTCACTTATTCTAAATAATGATTCTGGATTACTATTGGAGAAATTATCTACAACAATTACATCATTACCTGTATTTAATAGCTCTACTACCGTATGGCTGCCAATATAACCTGCACCGCCTGTTACTAAAACCGACAATTTTCACCCTCCTCATTCATATTCAAAAGATAATAAGCATGAATAAAAAAGCGTCAGCTATACAACCAACACTCAAGCCCCAAATACTACAATCAATATTTTTTCATAATTATCTTAGTCATTTTGAAACAGTCTAAATAATTCTCCTCAGCCTTAAATAATTTGCTGCTACTTTTGAATAAACAGGTATTTTAAAATTTCTATCTACAATTTCGTCATATATTTCCTTCATATACTCATTTTTATTTTGGTAGGCTATAACTTTAGCTATGTAATTTAATTTTTTTCTGTAATAGTTATTTAGATTAAAAACTGAGGAAAATTCTTTGAGTTTACCAAATAGCTCAAGTGTAAATAGTGTTCTTACACACTTCTCACACTCACCGCAATTCTCCCCGTCTCTTAAACATACATTTAAAAATTTATATGCTGTTTTAAATTCTGAAACTATTCGGGTTTTTTCTACCCTGGTTAGGTAAGGACAAGTAGAAAAAAAGCTAATATTCTCGGTTGATAACATACTCATATTAAAAATATCAAAGTGACCGCAACTATCCGGTTTTAGCTCAAAATACTTTAATGAATAGGATGAAGAATAGTAATACACTTTAAATAACTTTTGAAGAACTAAACAGGCTGATATATTTCTATACGTATGTGTTTCATAAAAACCAAGTTCAAGAATTTCACTAATATTGCTGTCTATTGTTATTAATTCTTTCCCAAGTTCACTTGCACAAGGCTTCACTAATTCCACTCTTTTTTTAAAGAGGTTCCTTGCTTTTTCACCACCCAAAGACCCATTTGATCCAACATTAAAAAATGTAAAATGGGTGATCCTATAGTCTTCAGGACAATCATCACCTATGTGATTAAAAATTGTACTAAACGAATCAATTCCACAAGAAAGACCCGTACCTACGGCACCAGTATTAGGCAGTGATTCAGTAGTAATATTGTCACACGATATTTTAATAGGCTTATATCCACCAATATCAATTAATAATGGTAAAAGGTATGTTTTCAAAGTATAGAATAATCTCTCTGAAACGGGTGCTAAAACATTTATATCACAACCTTTTTTTAGAGCAAGTAAAAACAATCCTACTAAAAACGAATCTGCTCTTTCAACCGCTAGGTAATTTTGGTACTTTTCGTCTACTTCATACCACAAAATTTCATCATTTCCATCAAGGCTAAATACGGCCTGCATTCTAACCCCACTCTTAGTTTTTACGATTTCAGGCTGCTGAATCGTTAACATTTTCATCATTTTTCTCCTCTGGCATTGTTTTCTTTTTTACAATTAAAGAATTTTTTGAACATTAAGTTATTTGAAGTTAAAACAATAACAGATTTAAGAGGAAATTAGTCGATTGAATTTTTCTAACTCTTCATGATTTCTTCCACTTAGATTCATTAAATTAGTTGATAATTTTTCACGAAGCTGTTTTGAATTAATTAATTTGCATATTCCTTCTACTATTCCTTCTACATTTGCCTTAACAATAAATCCCGTATCTTCATGTTGAATTTGATCGTTAAATGCAGGAATATCTGTGACAATAATGGGACATGCGAGAGCAATCGCTTCTTCTACTGCAACGCAATGGGCTTCAGTTTTTGAAGGTTGGACATATATATCACATATTTGCATATATGGATATGGATTTTCCTTTTCTCCTAGAAGAATGAAGTTTTTTTCAATTCCCATATCTTTTGATTTAATTCTCAGCTCTTCCATTAAAGGTCCATTCCCTATAAATATCCAACTTATTTCATACCCCCGATAAATGAGCATTTGACATGCCTTTAAGGCAAGAAATACACCCTTTTCCTCCACGAGTCTGGCGACAGTTACTATTTTAAAATTTTTAATGTGTTGAATATCTTTTATCACTTCTTGATCATTTGATAAAGAATGAACGGTAGTTGGCGAAATCCTATTGTGAATAACATGTATTTTTTTTGAAAATTCCGGGAAGTGAGATTCTAAAGATTTTTTAGATGACTCAGCTACAGTTACAATATAATTACATTTAGAAAAGCTTTTTCTCTCAAGTTTAGGGCAAGCGCACCCTTTGCCTTGACTGTATGCATAATCCATATGGTTATAAACAATTTTTTTATTTGCACTAACCAATTCTGTAACATAATAATTACAAAAGAAATCAATATAACTAATGGCAACATCGTAATGTTTTTTGGGACTTTTGAGTATATGTCTATAAACCTTCCATCTAATTCCGGTACCAATCCCTTTAGAAAACTTTGATAAACTGGCGGCTAAGATTTTCACAGTCAATAATCGAAACTTTCCCTTTCTTATAAGTTCTGGGGCTGCATATAACAAAGAGGTTGAAAATGTTTCAAATAAAGGAGGCTGAATATTAACTTGAGGGGGGATAAATTTAAAAAGAACCCCGCTATGATCAAATAAAAGCAGATCAACATCGTATTCATCATAATTTATATCAGAAAGAAGAGTTAGTAAGCTTTTCTCTATACCTCCTGTATGAAGGTATTGTGTTACGAATAACAATTGTTTTTTCACGACAATTAACTCCTAATTTGTTTTCAGCTGACACTTCGCATACTCTTTTGTTCTTTATCCACCCCATATAAAGCTAACCATTTTGGAACATTTTCCTGAATACTGAACCCACTGTTTATAAAGTGTTTATAAATTTCATTGTTTTCAGGCTTTTCCTTAATATAGCTTGATTAATTTGAATTATCCATTTATCAATTTCCTGTTCGAGACTTAAAAATGATAATAAACCCAAGCCCATATCCGTTGTTTTTGGTACTAAATCTGATACTATACAGGGTGTTGCTGCACATTGAGCTTCTAGGGTTACAATTCCGAACCCTTCGAATAATGAAGGAAATAAAAATACATCGAATGCTTTCATTAATCTTGGAATATCTGTACGTACTCCTAAAAACCTTATATTGTTTAAAATACCAAGAGTCTCTGCTTTTTTTTGGATTTTTTCTTTTAAAGGGCCATCACCGACTAAAAGAGCTACATAGGATTTATCTTGATTTATTAGTCTCTTTAACACATGTAAGATGAACTTATGATTCTTTGAATCAGAAAATTTTCCAACATGACCTATAATTTTAACTTCATTAGGCAATTTAAGTTCTTTTATAACACTGTTTCTGCTATCTTTTTTCATACTAAGAAACGGTTTCATGTCTATACCATTATTTAATATTTCTACTTTTTGATGTTCAACCATCTTTTTCCCAAACAGAAATTCAGCTGCTTCGATACTGCAGCTGCAAAAATTAGTAGCAGAGAGTTTTATTATCGTTTGCATTATCTTTAAAATAATTCTGCCTTTGTAATCCTTATTTTTGGCCAATTATTACTATGTGAATGGCATATTCTCTTTTTAATCCCACATAACATTGCAGCCATGGCAGGAAAACCGCTTTGATAATCTGTATGTGAATGAATTGCTACATAATTTTTTGAAGACATAATCTTTATTAACTCGCTTAGGTATTTAAATGGTCCTACCATTCCAAGACTGGGAACTTTATATATTTTACCTCCTAGAAATATGATTTCCTCCTCATAATCATCTTCTTTTTCTGAATGGGATATAAAATCAAATTGAATTTCCTTTCTATCCAAATTCCGATAAATATTCATTATCAATGTTTCTGCTCCACCACGATCCATTGTACTGACAATATGTAAAACCCTTTTTGGTGTTCTATTGCTCAAATAATTCACCTCCTGAGTTTTTAAAAGAGTGTATCCCAAAAATCGCTTTTATAAACAATATTTAATGTTATTACACTGTCATAATAATGGTAAATAAAGTAACAAATTAAAATAGAAAAATATATAAATCTTTGGCTCTTTTCTTTGAATATTTTTACAATCCAAGAGACTAATATGATTTGGTATAAACTGAAGTAAATCGAAAAACGTGCAAATATCCAATTTTGAGTAGAAATAATCATAAATAGAAAATCAAGAATCGCCATATTAACGATGAAATCACTATAAGGAAGTATCTGTCTTAATTTTTCCCTGCCTAGGAAAGCAATTAAGAGCGGTGCACCTTCAACACCAACTCTAAGTATGTTTGCACCTCCTTCTGAGAAGTCTTTGTAGCCACCATATTGGGTATCCTTTAGAGCTGCAAATAACACCTCTGTAAATTGATTAAATCCCAAAACAATAAAAACCGCTAAAGAAATTAGTGCAAACGTTGCTCCTGTCCATGCCTTCCTTCTCACTATAAAATATATAGGAATAAGTATTAGTGCACTCTGATGAAAAGTTGAAGCTAAAAGGACAACTAAGAGGTATCTTTTCCAGCTTCCATCAAACAGGAATTTCGAAGCAGCAAATACTATTGCCGAGGCTAAACATTGCCTAATCCCATTCATTGAAGTTAAGAAAAATCCACTTGCTATATATACATAAAGACTCAATTCAAACATTCTAGAGTATTTATATAAAACTAGAATTATCAATACATTGGTAATTAAAGCAGTTGTAAAGATCATTATTTGAGGATCGTCTGAATATTTTTTCAATACCATTTGGAGGATGCCAAAACCAATGTCCTTTTGAGAAGTAATATAGTTCCAAGAAAAATCATTTATGATATATGAATGCTTATATGCCCCAGTATCCCCAATATTTGCCCTAAGTCCTGAAACTAAAACAAGTGATAATAATACACCCAAAATTAATATTTTTTTAGGTTTTATTAAAATTATTGAATCAGTTGAAATTGTTGCAGTAGCGAAATACCTCGCAAAAAATGCTAAAATAAAAACGATGGCGAGATTCATCCAAAGAATAGTCATCCCGATATGTTCCTTTCAGTTAATACTTTTCCACTAAGCTTTTCTATTTAAAATGACCATAATATAAAGGGACTACTAAAGTTATAATTTTAACTTCAGTAGTCCTTGTTTTTGTTGAATATATAAATACAATAAAAAACCGAACGGAATAGCTAGAAGAGTGAGGAATTTTAAAGGCGTTTCCCATAGAAACCGCCAATTTCCGCTCATTAAACTGCTGGAAACATAATGAATTGCCTGCCTAAATTTAAATGATAAGCTTGCGAAAGGCAATTTCATTAACTCTTTACGGAAGAAAGCAAAACCTCTGGGATTTTTACGGTACTGATTAAACATATTTAGTGATGAACCATCTGGAAGATACTCCACACAACATAGCACTTCATTCATTAGCAGCATCTCATATTGTTTATCAATCATATAATACTTATACGCAAGCCCTACATACTTCTCATTGTTAAAAATCGGGTATGGGTATTGCCTAGTCAACTCAGAACGATAAACTAACTTCTTATCACCGGTGACTCCATGTTTGTGATATAGATCAAACAAAGTAGAGCTATTAAGAGTATCAGGTAATTTTGAGCCTATTATGTTTTTATTATTATTCGAGTCAATGCGATAATTCCGCTGTATTTATCACTGCCATACTGTTTCCAAAATCCAATGATCTTTTCCACTGCTTGATCGGGCATATAATCGTCAGAATCGATACATACATTTAATTCTGTTTCAATTAGTTTATATGCGGTATTATGGGCGCCATGCATTCCTGTATTTTCTTGCCAATGATATTTTATTTCAATCAAGTTCTCGCTAATCCAATTTTTTACCAACTCAGGTGTATTATCAGTAGAACCGTCATCAATTATTAACCAAATAAAATCCTTACATGTTTGTTGAATAAGGCTGTTATAACAATTTTCTAAGCAATATGCTCTATTGTAGGTGGGAGTAAAAACAGTTAAAAATTTCACTGACAATCACCTCAAATAGTTTGGTAGAAGTCTTCTAAATAATTGGCAGAAATTTTTATATCATAGCCATGATCTAATAAAGCTTGTGAAGATACTTTTCTTGTTACTTTGTCTTTTTTTAATTGCCTCATTTTTTCTATCCATTCAGACTTATCATTAAGGCTGCAATAATTTACGAGGTCCATACCCAAATCAACTTCTTTTGAAATATGATTTGATATCAAACAAGGCAACCCAGAAGCTTGAGCTTCAATAAGGGAAACTGGTAAGCCCTCATGCAAGGATGGAAAAACTAGTGAATCAAATGCTTGAAGTAAATGGTTAATGTCACTTCGAATTCCTAGAAATAGTACTTTGTCTTCAATGCTTGCCTTTTTCACTTTCATTTCCATTTCGGTACGCAGTGAACCATCCCCAACTAATATTAAAATTGAATCTTCTGCTTGTTTATTAAACTGATTAAATAAATCTATTAGGAATGGATGATTCTTTTGATGATTAAAGCGGCCAACATCGCCAATTACAAATTTGTTGTCCAGTTTTAATTCCTCACGCACTTTCTGCCTGATTCTCGATGAGAATTGAAACTTTTCTGTCTCTATCCCATTTTTTAATATCATTGATGACTGGTACTTATCATTAAATAACCATCTAGCCGCATCATTTGAGCAAGCCATTAAGTTTGTTGCGTTAGAATGAATCAATTTTCCAGCATGCCACTTGTATAGTCTTGCAGCAATTCCGCCTTCACTTTGTGTATTATGGCTATGAGATATTCTGAATGGAATACCTGCTTTTTTTGCCGCTTTTAATACGTGCCCACTCATTTTATCCAAGTGGGAATGGACGATCTTATATTCTTTTTTGGAAGAAAAAAAAGCATTTAATTTCTTTATATAGTTAAAGTGGCCAACTTCAGAAATATAAGGAATTCTATAAATCTTTCCACCCATTTCTTTTATCTCCGAGTCAAAAACACCATCTTTACAAGTAAGGAAGTCGAATTGGATTTTAGAGCGGTTAATATTCCTGTACAAATTCATTATTAGGGTTTCTGCTCCTCCCCGGTTCATATTTACCACCACCTGCAGTACCCTTAATGGACAGCCCACTTTAATTCCTCCAGTTCCTCCATATATAACGAATAAATGTCGATTTTCTCATTTAGGACATTTTCAATACTATATTTCTTTTTAATAGCTTGGCGTCCATTTTTTCCAAAATCCTTCTTCAACTCTTCGTTTTTTGCGAGGATCATCATTTTTTCAGACATTAATTCTGTGTTTTCAGAATTTATAAGCCAGCCATTTTTATCATTTTTGACAAGCTCTCTGTGACCTCTATTGTTACTTGCAATTATCGGCAAACCACAGGACATTGCTTCCATTACATTTACCGGCAAACCCTCCCGAGAACTCGATGCTAGTGCGATGTCACTCATTTTCAATAAAGTCCCAATATCGTTTCGGTATCCCAGGAATTCAACCTTCCCTTTTACACCGAGCTTTCTGGCCAGCATTTTGCAATCCTCTAATAACTCTCCTTCTCCAGCTAATAGCAATTTGGCGTTTGGAATTTCATTGTGAATTAGGGCTAATGCTTTAATTAAAAACTGTTGATTTTTGTTTTTATTAAATTCAGCCGCGTAGAACATTAAGAAGTCTTGTTCGTTATAACCGTTTTCTGCCCTTAATACCGATTTATTAAAATGCTTAATGGGATGGTACAAATCTGTATCCACCCCAACCCCGTGCACATGTTTAATTTTCCTAGACTTGAAATTATGTCTTATTGCGAGCTTATAGTCTTCTTCACTAATAGTGATAAGACAATCAGTGAAATGAGAAAGAAATCTCTCAATGGGATAATACAGGGCCAACTAACAAGAGATGATCCTTTATAAAAGTGAAAGCCATGTGCTGTATAAATTACCTTTGTTCCTTGCTTTCTCGCTTTACGGGCAGCCAACCGTGAAATTACTCCTCCCACTGGTGTGTGGCAATGAATAATTGCATAAGCATTTTCATCAAGAATATCTTTAAGTTCCTTATAAGCAGCAATATTCCCTCTGCTAAAAGGAAATCTATGAAAGGGCAAATTATATTTTTTATCTGTAAATGGGATCTCCATATTACCGTTAGAAGCAACGTGAACTTCCCATCCCTGTTCCTTAAACCATTTTAAATAAGGTAAATGGAAGGCTTTAAAATGGATATCAACCGTAGCACAGAATAACACCTTATTTATCATAATTAACCATCCACCTACCTTAGTTTTAAAGTATTTTATTTTACTTAACTAACTCTTTTTCAAGGATTGCAGAAAGATAATTTAATAGATCATTCCTCAAATCTTTTCGCTTTAAAGCAAATTCGATAGTTGTTTGAATAAATCCCATCTTTTCCCCCACATCATACCTAACTCCCTCAAAATCATATGCATAAACTGCTTCAAACATATTTAGAGCTGCAATCGCATCGGTCAGTTGAATTTCGCCTCCTGCCCCTGGCTCCAAAGTACTTAGGATATCAAAAATTCTCGGGTTTAATATATATCGCCCGAGAATAGCAAGATTAGAAGGTGCGTCATCCGTCTTTGGCTTTTCAACTAAGCTATTAACACTGTAAAAACGATTCCCTATACGATTTCCTTCAACTATCCCGTATCTAGAAACCTCACTATCAGCCACTGTCTGTACTCCAAGAATGGAGGCATTATATCTTTCATATTGTTCTATCATTTGTTTTAAGCATGGTTTTTCTGCCTTAACAATATCATCTCCTAAAAGAACAGCAAATGGTTCATTACCAATGAACTTTCGGGCGCACCAAATTGCATGGCCCAAACCCTTTGGCTCTTTTTGGCGGATGTAATGAATATCCACGAGCTTAGAAGATTTTTGAACTTCATCTAATAGTCTTAACTTTCCTTTTTCTAACAGGTTCTGTTCTAATTCAAAGGAGTTATCAAAATGATCCTCAATAGAACGCTTGCCTTTACCTGTTACGATAATAATATCCTCAATACCTGACTCGACAGCTTCCTCAACAATATACTGAATGGTCGGTTTATCAACGATAGGCAGCATTTCCTTTGGCATGGCTTTCGTCGCTGGAAGGAATCTAGTTCCTAAACCAGCAGCTGGAATAATTGCTTTTCTTACTTTCAATTTATCAACACTCCTTCTATACAATTAATGAATAGGTTGGTTTAGTAATTTCCTTTCTGTTAGCCAGATTCAATAGTTTTCCTTTCAGTTCTTCTTTATCGTAAGTGGGATACATTGAAATTATTTCTTCTATCTCATTAAAATAAAGGTCAACGGTTTTTCCAATGTATATCTTTGGATAAACTTGCTGGTCGTGTATTTCATCTTCCTTTAATAATTCCTCAAAAAGCTTTTCACCTGGTCTCATTCCGGTAAATTCTATACCAATATCTTCAATTGAATTACCAGAAAGCTTTATTAGGTTTTTTGCAAGATCAACAATTTTCACTGGGTCTCCCATGTCTAAAACGAAAATTTCTCCACCTTTTGCCAGCGTTCCAGCTTGAAGAACCAGTCTGGATGCTTCAGGGATAGTCATAAAATAGCGAACCATCTCAGGGTGTGTCACGGTAACGGGGCCACCTTTTTCGATTTGCTTTTTAAATAATGGGATTACGCTTCCCCTGCTTCCTAAAACATTTCCGAATCGAACGGCAACAAACGTTGTCTCGCTTTCCTTGTTCAAATGCTGAATCATCATTTCTGCAAGTCTTTTTGTAGCCCCCATTACACTAGTCGGATTGACGGCCTTATCAGTCGATATCATTACGAAGGTTTTTACCCCATTCCAACTGGCTGCCTTGGCAGCATTCATGGTACCAATTAAATTATTTTTGATTGCCTCTTCAGGATTTGCCTCCATCAACGGGACATGTTTATGTGCAGCTGCATGGTAAACCACTTCAGGTTTATATAAATGCAATACATTCATCATTTTTTTTTCATCCTGCAAATCAGCAATAACCGGAATGAATTCAATTTCAGTGTCCCTATAAATTTCTTTTAATTCCATTTCAACTGAATAAATGCTATTTTCACCATGACCTAGTAGTATTAATTGTCTTGGATTGAATATGGAAATTTGCCTGCATATTTCTGATCCTATCGAACCACCAGCGCCAGTAACTAAAACAACTTTATTTGTTATATATTCAGATATTTTCTCAATGTCCAGTTTAACCGTTTCCCTCCCCAATAAATCCTCTACCTGAACATCTCGAAATTGCTGAACCGACACTTTACCGGTTACTAAATCCTCCAGCATGGGGAGTATTTGTGTTTTCGCATTTGTTTTTGCACATTCCTGAAAAATATTATTCAAATCCTTTTTACTAAGTGAGGGGATTGCGATTACGATATTATCAATCTCAAGATGTTCAACCGCTTTCTCTATATCATTAACCCCCCCAACTACAGGAACTCCTAAAATATCAAGATGTTGTTTTTTTACGTTATCGTCAATAAACCCTACAGGACTAAGCTGTGCTTCATTATTTTTCAATAGCTGTCTTGCAACCATCGTACCAGCCGCACCTGCTCCGACGATTAATGTTCTTTTTTTATGGTTATTATCTATCAAATAAGAATCTCGATACATTCTCCAGCAAAAACGCGATCCACCAATCAAGGACATGTTTATCAGCCAAGTCACAACAAGTAGCCGAAAATATGTTTGATGGTTTACAGCCTGCTGTACAATTATGGTAGTTATAATGGAAAATGTGACTGTTTTTAAAATGATAATCAATTCTCCAGTGCTGGCATATTCCCATGCTTTTTTATACAAGTTAAATTTAAAGGAAAAATATTGATGACATAATAAAATGGCAATTGAACTTACGAAGGTCGGAAAGCGAAAAACGTCAAATGTAGCGCTAACTAAAAATTGGCTAAAAAAGATTCCAGTTAATACAATGCAGGAATCGATCAAAATAAATAAGGAAAGCCTTTGCCTGTATGTCATAATTACCTCCTTTTTATAATAAAACATAAGTTCTTTAACGCTAAAATAATCACCACAGTACAAACCCTCTCTAAAAATAAAAAACTTAGTTATAAGGTCTTCGGAAAAACCTCATAACTAAGTTTTTTATAGTAAAATGGGCATTTAACCCTCCCTCACATCACACTATCGACGACTGGCGTCTAAGGTTCTTGACCCACAGCATGATCGAGTGCCTCCTTTGATAATGGCAAGGAGACATCACCATTTTTACGAACACGAAGGTTCTTAAAAAAGAACGTTTTGATAAAAATTTTTTATGAATATTATCCGTTCAAAACAGCCCCTACTATCTTGGCTTTAGCAAATTCCAACACTTTTTTAGCATCTTTTGCTTTTCCAGAATTGGTTTTTCCCTTTTTTATTACCAAAACAACTCCGTCACAGTGATTAGCCAATAGTTTTGTATCAATAATCTCCAGAACTGAATGAGAGTCAATTAACACAACATCGTAACGCTGCGATGCGTTATTTAATAGCTCATCCATCAATTTTGAACCCAGGAGCTCGACTGGATTATTAGTAGCTAAACCACTAGGCAATATATCAAGCCTCCTGATTTCAGTATGATAAATAACTTCTTCAAGAAGCGCACTTCCTGTAAGTACATTCGTTAATCCAATTGAATTAGAAATATTAAAGATCGAGTGCAGGTAGGGGTTTCTAAGATTGGCATCGATTAAAAGGACTTTTTCATTTTGCTGAGCCATAGAGACTGCTAAATTAGCTGCGACTGTAGTTTTTCCCTCCCCATTGCTTGGTGAAGTAATCAAAAATGTTCGGCTATTTTTGTCATTCATCGCAAATTTAATATTTGCATGTATCATGTTATATTGCTCGGAAAGTACTGATTCCGGGTGAGAGTAGGCAACCAAGGTCCTACTTTTACTAGATGCTACATTTTTCCTATTCAGCACCAAGAGTATCACTCCTTATTTCTATTTTCATCGATTTTATTATTTCTTTTTTTAAATTCTTTTTTTTATTTTTGAAGTGCTGGCTAAGACCGGCAATCCTAATGCTGCTTCAAGATCGATTTCAGACCTTATCGTATCATCTAAAGAATCCACTAAAAAAATTAAACCAATCCCCATTACCACTCCAACAATCGAAGAAATCATTATTATTTTGTTTTGATTTTGATTAATTGGCCAAGGATTTACCTTTGCATCAGATAATAATTTTACATCCTTAAATCCAACAATATTAGGTATTTGTTCCTTAAAAACCCTTGAAACAGTATTTGCAATTTCTGCTGCGCGTTTTGGATTAGTATCTGTCACTCCAATGCTTACTACCTGGGAATTATCAATACTTTGAATTGTAATTTGGCCAGCCAGTGATTCTGGAGAAGTTCCTAACCCTAGTTCATTTACTACCTTTTGTAAGACAGTGGAATCCTTTATGATTACTTGAAGGGTATTCCTAAATTCGGGATCCGCCCCAATAATGATTCTTGATGAAGATTCGTATAAAGGAACATTAGTAGAAAAGGTGTAATATGCACCTAAGCATGTAAACAAAACAGTACTTAGTATCAGCAACCAAAAACGTCGTTTTATTACAAAGTATAATTCTTTTAAATTTATATCTTTTGCTTTATCTTTGCCTATTTTAGGATCATCTTGAAAAGGATTCATTATATACCACCTTAATTTGAAATTTTTCAACCTTTAAAACAAATAATAAGTTCTATATAAAGAACGAACTTTGTAAAAAAAGAAGCCTACCAGCTAAACTATATTTCCTAATACCTATAAACATTATATTTCTTTATAAAGAACGCGTCAATACTATATAAAATTTTTTCAATTAGTTAAATCAATACACATCGTTGGTACACTCCTTTTATGTGATTTTCATCAAACAAAAAACCCCCAGATCTTTCTGAAGGTTTTAGACAAATTTTATATTACTTCTGTTTCCGTGCTTTCTTCCCATTCCTTATCCTTTTTCAGCTTTCTTCTATACACAATTTTGGACAGGTTGATGCTGATTTCGTAAAGGAATAGCAGCGGCAGCGTTACGATAAAGTCCGACATGAAATCCGGCGGTGTAATGACGACTGCGATAATGACAAGAACGAAGTAAGCATATTTGCGAATCTTTGATAAAACAAATGGGTTAATGATTCCCAGTGAGGTTAAAAACATCACCACAACAGGCAGCTCAAACAATACGCCAAATGGCAAAGTCATATTTAAAATGAATTGGAAGTATCGATCTGCCGTAAAATTGGTGACAAACATGTCCCCGCCTATATTTATAAGAAAGTTAAAAACCATTGGGAAGATAACAAAATATCCAAAAACCAGCCCGGTGACAAACAGGAAAAAGAGCGCCGGAACGTAAGTGAGCGTTACCCTTCTTTCAACTGGCCTGAGTGCAGGCTTTACGAAAAACCATATTTGTACCGCGAGGACAGGAATGGTACAGGCGATGGCCACCACTGTTGCGAGCGTAAAATAAATCCACATGATGTCACTTGGTCCAAGCACCATCAATTTTACATCCAAATCACGGACAAACCATTTATAAATATCTTCAACATAGATGAATGCAGCAATAAAAAATATCATAAATGCAGCAACGGTAATAATTAACCTTTTCCGCAATTCATCTAAATGATCAGTTAAGTGTAATTCTTTATCTTCCATAATCTTCCCCTGCCAATTTCAAATGTTGCTTTGTTGATAAATGAAGAAAAGGTGCAAGACTTATCATCTTACACCTTATTTAGTCAATTTTTTCTTTTCTTCTTCAATGTCCTGCATTACATCGTCTGTCAATTCACGGGTAGACTTTTTAAATTCCCTCAAAGTCTGGCGAAAAGCGCGTCCGATTTCAGGCAGTTTCTTAGGTCCGAAGATGATTAGGGCCAAAGTAAGAATTAAGATCAAACCTGGTACGCCAATATTTTGAAACATGGAATAGCATCCCCTTTAAGTTGTCATAATAAATCTACTATGATTATAGTATTTAATAACCCTTTTGGGTCAATTAATACCAATTGTTCATAATAATTTCATAAATAAATGTACATTTCGCCCAAAGTCGAAATGTGTCATTATTAAACTCTACTCACAATTTAACAATATATATTGTTGAAGTCAATGTCCAAAACTGGAAAGTTCGATAAATTACACTTCCATTTGTTGATTTGGCCAATATAATCCAGATATCACAGCATATACTAATTAAAACATTTTAAAAAGGATGTGTGTCAATGGAGTTTTCTTTATGCAGTTATGATGGTGCGCTTCCAGTTGAGGTAACAATTGATGATGACAATGGACGGTATACGATTAGGAAAAGTGATACAAGCGGAGAGTATTTCAATAGTCCAAGGGAGCTTATCCAGTGGGTTAAAGTCCATTTTCATCCAGATGAATTTTGCCATCCGGATAAATTTAGGGAAATGCTTTCGAAAATGGCTGAATATGAATTAAATGAACTATTATACTGATTTTCCGCATGGAAAAAAGCATCCATTTTTTGTGGATGCTTTTTCTACGACACCATTCTGCGGTTTTCCCTGAAGGAAATAATGATTTGCTTCGTTTCTTCAGCGAGCAGTTTTACATCCTTGTTAGAATTGATATGGGATGTAATCGGATGGCTAATGTTCACCTTTATATATGCAGGCTTTACCTTCCATCCGTTTTTCTCAAAAACATCAGAGGTCCCCTCTATGGATATTGGCACAATTGGAACATTAGCATCTTTTGCAAGCCTGAAGCCTCCCACTTTAAAAGTTCCTATTGGGCCGCCTTTGCTTCTCGTTCCCTCAGGAAAAATGACGATGGAATGCCCTTTTTTCAGTAACTCAGCACCTTTGCGAAGGGAAGCAATTGCCTGAGGGCGGTTATTTCGGTCAATAAAGACACAATTCATCACTTCCATCCAGGAAGATAGAATTGGTACTTTTTTCACTTCTATTTTTGATACAAAGCCAAACGGCTTTTTTATAGAACTCAGAAGTACTGGTATATCAAAGTCCCCTTCATGGTTGCAGATTAACACTACAGGACCTTCCGGGATTAATTCCTCCCCCTCAACCTTTACTGTAGATCCAGTCAAATTCATCATCGTTTTAGACCATTGCTTTGGAACCTTGTGTATGATCGGATCGCTTTCGGAAACAAGCATTGTACCGGCAAGCTTTTTCATCCTCTTCAAAGCAGGAATACTGTATACCAGATAGCCGCTCATATATAAAAAACAAGCGATAAGTCTTATCATGCTGCCTTCCTCCTTTTTCTCCCGATAAAAGTATATACGGAATTTGATTATCTGACACCAGAAATGCAAGCATTTTGCATAAGAACAAAAGGCGCAAGCGCCCTGGTTAGCTCCGACAGACATAAGACGAATCACGCAGTCATCCTCGGAAAAGCTATCGCTTTTCCTTCGTGCGATGCGGATGCTGCCGAAGCGTTCCCTGTCCTGATTTCTGGAGTGATTTGGCTTATGACCCCGAGCTGCTCCAAGCATCACCTAAAGGTCATGCTTGGAGCAAGATATTCAAAGGTGCTATTCAAAGGTGAAAACTGGCTGGGCGCTGGAGCTAGATTAATACAACTTGTAGAAGTTATTCACATCATTTAATTTTATAATTTCCTAGACGATAAAAAACAGCCCCTAGAAGAGGCTGCCATAACATTTTAAGCTTTACGCTCGTAAATGGTAAATTCATAATCATACGGGTTTTTCTCGTCCTTCAATCCTTTTTCTCGGGAAACAAGGCTCCATTCAGAGAGATCAAACTCGGGAAAAAAAGTATCTCCGCCAAAGCTTTCATCGATAAGGGTTAAATAAAGTTTTCCTGCATATTCAAACGTTTCCTGAAAAATTTCTGCCCCGCCAATAACAAAAATCTCATCATCAGTTTGTTTGCTGTATTCAACAAATTCACTTACAGAATGGAAAACGGTACAGCCCTTTGCTTCAAACTCTGGATTGCGTGTAATGATTATATTTTCTCTCCCTGGAAGCGGCCTTCCGATCGATTCATATGTTTTCCTTCCCATCGCGATTTGATGTCCCATCGTCACCCGTTTGAAAAATTTTAAATCCTCCGGCAAATGCCACGGAAGCTGATTATTTTTTCCGATGGCACGGTCCGCATCCATTGCCCAAATAAATGAGATCATACGCTTACCGCTCCTTTTATATGTGGGTGAGGATCATAGCCTTCAAGAGTAAAGTCTTCAAACTCAAAACTGAAAATGTCTTTCACATCCGGATTCAGCTTTAATTGAGGAAGAGAACGTGTTTCTCTTTCAAGCTGAAGCTTCACCTGCTCAATATGATTTTGGTAGATATGGACGTCTCCGAATGTGTGGATGAATTCTCCTGGCTCCAAACCGCATACCTGCGCAACCATGTAGGTTAGCAGGGCATAGGATGCGATATTAAAGGGAACGCCAAGGAACACATCTGCTGAACGCTGATATAGCTGGCACGACAATTTTCCATCGGCTACGTAAAATTGGAATAGGCAATGGCATGGCGGCAAAGCCATTTTGTCCATATCTGCAGGGTTCCATGCGCTGACAATTAGTCTTCTGGAGTCAGGATTTTTTTTAATTTGTTCAATTAATTCGCTGATTTGGTCAACCGTTTTTCCATCAGCCCCCGTCCAAGATCTCCACTGATGGCCATAAACGGGACCAAGCTCTCCGTTCTCATCTGCCCATTCGTTCCAGATTCTTACTCCGTTATCCTGCAGGTATTGAATGTTCGTATCCCCCTTTAAGAACCAGAGGAGCTCATAAATAATTGATCTTAAATGCAGCTTTTTCGTTGTTAAAAGAGGAAAGCCATCCTGTAAATTGAATCTCATCTGGTAACCGAATGTACTGATGGTCCCCGTTCCTGTGCGGTCTTCCTTTACATTTCCGTTTGCTAAAATATGCTCACAAAGCTCCAAATATTGTTTCAATTCATTCACTCTCCAAAACAGCAATCATTTTTCTCTCATTTTAACAATAATGAGCTACTATGCCAAAGATATTTAACTTAATCGGCTAATCAATTTATAAGTCAAGGGAGCCTTTTCTTTTAAAACATTTCTGGATACCTGATCGTAATAAAACATGGCAAAGGTTTCTGCAAAGTATTCTTCTGGATAATTGATAAAATAACTGTTGCCCGGAAAAAGGCTCTCACTCTCTCTTTTCCAAACCGCTTGAAAATGGTGGTCATAACGAATGTCATGGTATACAAGGCGATCAATGGAATGGGCAAGTTCATGCAATTCAAGATTAATAGAACCATGGCCTTTCCCTTTGTCACTGCTGCCGATTTTTACAAGGACCGTTCTTGAACCGCCCATCCCTGGCACGTCATCCCATGTTGTTGTGGTGTGGTAGCCTCTGGGGATTTCTCCCTTCAAATAGCTCGCTGTAGGATTGTCTGTCAGTTTCCCATTAAATAGCTTAACGTAAATGCCTTTTTCGTTTATTTTCTGCAATAATGAAACCGGCAGTGAATCCAGTCTCCCAACGATATTCTCTGTTTCCTTCTGGTTGAAATTTTCATAGGGCAAAATAATGATGTTTTTTAAATAGTTGAGACCTTTTTCATTTCTCGCTTTTTGGTAAAGCACAGAGTTGTACGGGAAGTCTGCCAGTTTAATCCCATCAAGGGAGGCATGAGAAGTTGTAATAGAAGAAAGGAAAATTCCTATTAATACAAAGGTGCTTAGCCATTTACGCATTGTCATTTCCCCAAAATTCATAGTAATATACTAGAATTATAGCATGGGGAATTGATTTTTAAGTTGGTATTAACAGGGAAAAGCCTAAAGATAATCCTCCCAAAAAAATAAGAAGCTGCCCTGGGGCAGCTTCTTCACACATTATACACTTAAACCAAAATTGCGGCAGAGGGCAGCCAATCCGCCGGAGAAGCCACTGCCAACGGCATTGAATTTCCAATCGCCGTTATGGCGGTATAGCTCGCAGATTACTACGGCTGTTTCAACAGAGAAGTCCTCGCCAAGGTCAAAGCGGAGAATTTCACGGCCGTTGTCTTCATCGACGACGCGCGCAAAGGAATTCGCTACCTGCCCAAAATTTTGACTCCGTAATTCAGCATCATGGATGGTGACGGTAATGGCAACGCGATGGATATGGGAGGGAACGCGGCTGAAATCGATTTTGATTTGCTCATCATCGCCGTCGCCTTCTCCAGTCCGGTTATCACCCGTATGCTCGACACTTCCAGATGGATGGATTAAATTATTATAAAAAATGAAGTCCTGATCCTCAATGACTTTTCCATTTGCATCAGTTAAAAAAGCCGAAGCATCCAGGTCAAAGTCATGCCCGCCGTGATAACGGTTCGTATCCCAGCCAAGACCGACAATAACCTTCGTCAGTCCGGGGTTTGTTTTTGTTAAATCGATTCTTTGTCCTTTTGATAAATTGATGCTCATTTTATCACCTCAAAAAACTTTTTTAACAAGTGCGTGAACTGGGAGAAGCCCCATTCGATTAACTAAAAGATTTTACTACTTCACCCAAGCTCGCTGCGTTCGTGCCGTTTCCAACTGCCGCAAATTTCCACTCTGTACCATGTCGGTAAAGCTCACCGGCAACAAGGCAGGTTTTGCCGCTATAATCATCTGTTAAATTATAATGCAGCAATGTTTGCTGGTTTGATGGATTTACAATTCTGATAAACGCATTGCGAATCATCCCGAAGTGCTGCTTACGCTTTACGCTGTCGTAAATATTAACAACAAAAACAAGCTTATGGACATGAGATGGCACTCGTCCTAAATCAACGTGAACCTGTTCGTCATCCCCGTCGCCAGCTCCAGTAAGATTGTCGCCGGAATGCTGAATGCTGCCATCCGCACTTTTTAAATTTCCAAAGTACACAACATCCTTGTTATTTTGGAGCTTATCATTTTCTCCTAGCATAATGACCGAAGCATCGCAATCGACATTTGGCGTACTGCCGCCGCCGAATAAGCCTCCAAATAAACCCCCGCCACTGCTTTGTACAGGGTCCCATCCTAAACCTACCATGATTTTTGTTAATCCTGGATTGCTTTTTGTTAAATCAACTCTTTGGCCTTTTTGTAAATTAATTGCCATTACCTTCACCTCATTATCAAATTAATAGGTTGAAATTATGTGAAAATGAAAGCTTATGCCTTCATTTTTTTAAAATTGTCTTGAAGCTGCTCAAGCCTTTTTGTGCCCTCTACACGCAATCGTTTGTTTTCATCTTCAATTGCTTTTGTTTCCTGCATGCCTTTAATGATGATATTCCATGTTTCCTCGATCGTTTCGATCTTAATGCTAGGAGCGCCAGCTAAACGTGCGATATCCGTGCTTTGCTGTGAAATATTCTGTGCATTACGGACAAGCATTTCATTCGTTCTTCTGTCAAGCTCACTCATGGAATCAGCTACAAGCTTTTGGCGCTTGGCTGCAACAGCCTGGATTAAACCGTTTTTGAAAATAGGAATCGTTGTAACAAAGGCGGAATTGATCTTACCAATCAGCTTCGTATTTCCCCGCTGAAGAAGGCGAATTTGAGGAGCTGTCTGCAGGGAAACCATTTTCGCCATTTCTAGGTCATATACTCTTTGCTCCAACAGCTCAATCGCATTGCGCAGTGTATCTGCCTGCATGGAAGCCAGCTGGTCTCCTCCTGCCGCACGTGCTTCCAGCTGAGGAAGCTGGTGGTTTTTCAGTTCTTCAGCCTTCATTTCTCCTGCGACAACGTATTTTTCAAGTGTTAAGTAATATTGATAGTTTTGATCATACATTTGCTCAAGCATATGGGTGGCATCTGTCATTTCATGCTGGTATTTTGAAATTTCCACATACACCTTGTCGATCTCACTGCCCATTGTCTGGTATTTGCCAAACAGCTTCTCGACTACTTTTTCACCCTTTTTAAAAAGCTTTGAGAAAATCCCTCCAGATGTTTGCTGGAAATCCTTTGCGTCAAACTTGTCCATGATCCGTCCAAGCTGCTTTAGAAGTTCGCCCGAGTCCTCTACCTTTGTCGTTCTCATATTATGAAGAATCTGGTCAGAGAAACGGGAAATCTGGACAGCCGGCTCTTTTCCAAATTCCAGGATTTGAATTTGATCGCGCTCATCAATGGACTTTACAAGGTTTTGGACCTCTGGCTCTTTTCGAAGCGCAAGCTTGATGTCTGAAACCCTATTTTCTGTCAGCAGTTCTTCTGGTTTCGACTCCATAAGGTTTGCGGACGTGTTAGGTGTTTGATTCATGTCTTCAATCTCCCCTTAAATTTTTTAAAAATCCAGAGAACAATCCTTTTTTAATTAGTGAGGGTTCTTTGAATTCCTGATCGAAAACTACCTCCTCGAGCCAGTGGGTATCGAATAGAGCTTCAGTGAGAAAAGCTTCAATATCATTATGGCCGGAAGGATTATAAAGAATAATATCAATGCCAAATTGATTCAGCAGCAGAAGAAGGGCGGCATCCGAACGGCTGATGGAGCCTGTTTGCTCATTGTTATAGAGAATCAGCTTTGGCACCAGTTGGGAATAATCAAATTTCTCCAGCAGCTGGATGATTGTTTTGGGCGTCTGCATTGCCTGGCTGAACAAGTAGATTTTCAGTTCTTCAGCGCTTTCTTTTAAAATCGGCTTTAATGCCTGCTTATCACATATCCTGCGAATTGCATTTGCAATTCCTTTTTGCAGGCTGAAGGAAGATGTCCATACTTCCAATAATGTGCTTCCATCATTTTATCCGGGCTGAGCAATCCATCCCTGTCAAGAGCATTACGGTAATGGAACCGAAAATCATTAGAGGTAGTAGTTGTAAAAGGGAAATAACGGATTATGAGGGTGTTTTCCATTTGTTCAAGCGCATGAATCCGATCCCAATATTCTTTACGATTCTTGCTTACTCCCTGAATCTTTGCAAAAAGCGCGGGAATTTTCACCATTCCATCCTTCACCTCAAAATCGGGACGGATCATCGCCGGCTCCTTTGCCAGGATAAATAATTCATCATAAGTTGTTTTAAGTGTTAGTGACGATGGTGTGTATTCGCGAAGCTGCCATGGTTTATATAATCCCGAGCCTTCCTGATTCAGGATTGATTCAATTTCTCTTGATGCCCGGAAAGCCACCGTAGTTTTTCTGCTTCTTTTTTCTTTTGGAAAAGGCTCTGCAACCTTCGTTTCAGGGAATTGATGGACAAAAGCCGGCTCATCTAAAAGCCCCATTAGAATATCCTTGCCTTCAGGATGAAAAATTGCGACATCACAGCCAAGATTTGTTAGAAAATAAACAAAGTATTGGTGGCTTTTTTTAAAATCACCATACCATAAAAATTTGGGCATTTCCCTTTTGGGATCTGCATTTTCGATTAATGGGGCCAGATGGTTTATTGACCATTTTACTAAATCGACCAGCACCCGCCTCAGCTCACTATTTTTTAGCCCGTTTTGTTCTTTCTGGGAAAACAGTTCGAGTGAAGCTATCCATGCCTCTCTAATTTTCCGGTGAAGGACAGGATCGCCTGATTTAACAATGAGCTGTTCTCCATCCAAAAAAGCGGTAAAACGGTTAATGGAAAGCTTCTGTTCCTGATGGATATTCAGCACCTTTTGGACGGACTGAAAGTGCTGGTTATCAATCGTTTTATCGAGTGAATCCTCACTTAATAAATGGAGATTCAGCTCGGGAGAATGTACATAATCAAAAAGCTGGTTATAATACTCATCCTCATCCAGCGGTATGCCAAAAATTTTTGCCAATACCTGCCCGATATGAATGGTACCGTTTTCCAATGAAAACTCCGGGCGGTCCGGGAGCGGTTTTTTTAAAAGAACGGTCCAATTTTCATATGAAAGGGATAAAGTATGGACTTGCAAATGATTAAATGATGGATACATTTATAATCCCTTCCCTTAATGAGCGAAAGATTTGTTTAGAAAATTATGTAAGGTTTCCTCACCATCATAACATAGTTGAATAACAGGTTCATTTTTTTAAGTAAACTTGTTAAAAATTGTTACTCTTATGTGTGCTCACCTTTTTTCGCTTGCCAGCATATAGTTGAGTACTCACGTATAAGAAGGTGAAACGAATGAGGTTTCTATTCAAACGTCCAAAAATGGAAGAGATATCCGAGGAGCTTGAATCGGTGTTAAATGTAATGCAATCAGGATTATTTGTATATATAGATTTAATCGTTTACAGTCTGATCTTTTCATTCCTTCTTTTACCGATTCTTCACTCGTTAAAATCAGACGTGCTCTTTTTTGTCTGTATTTATATTTTCTTCAGCAGTCTCTATTACTTTGTTTTTTACAGGCCTAAGAAGAGCCTTTAAACCTCCTGCGGCACCAGTGAAATAAACTTCCGAACAATTTCTTCCCCGGCTAAAACACCTTTATTTATAGTAAGCGTAAAGTCATTAATCGATGGCTCAGCCACAAGCTCTCCATGCGCAGGAACAAATCGGTGGCGGCAATGCTGCAGGAAATCCCAGTCCAGGACTGCATCCCCGGCACCTGCTGCCGCTTCCTTTCCTTCCCTGCCGCAGATATACTCGATGGCGGCACCCTTACTGATTGCCTTTGGAATAAAATAAAGCTTTCGTCCCTGCTGGGAAACTCGCCAGCCATATTCTGAAACTGCCTCTCCCAATAATAGCTTTTCATTTAAGGAAATAGGTTTTTCTAAAATATAATAGAAAAATAGGTTTTCAGCCTGTTTGATTACACCATTAAATATGTATCCCTCTTTTTGAAAAAGGCCAGCAATTCTTCTTGCACGCAGGTTTCTGCTTTCTTTTGCCTTGAAATCAGGTGGACCACTCCGGCAGCAGCTCACCCTTATACAAGATATTTGCACCATTTGACGTAATCGCATAGGTAATCGGGAGTTCATTCCGGAAAATGAAAATTCTCCTGAACTGTTCAGTCGTCCTTGTTGTTACTGGAACAAACATGGCATTCAGGCAAAGCTGTTCTAATTTATAATAGGCATTTGCTGTCATATAGGAGAGCCATTTTCCGTCTCTCTCCTCGACTGGCTTTAAATTTGTTCTTTGCGGGTGTCCGAGTTCGGCAAGTGCCCTCTCAGAAAAAATGAGCGTACGGTCTAGATCGGATGCGAAAATCATTCTTGTGATTCCTGTACGGTTTTAATCAGGCCGCAGCATAAATAGTTCATATCTGGGAATGGCACAACTTCCACTCCTTTTTCCTCAGCCAGCATAAGGATATGCTTTACATATGGGCTGGATGGGTCACGCATCAGGATTTTCCATGGAACCCGGCGCAGCAGCACACGTGTGGTCTCTCCAACACCCGGCTTGATAAAATGGGTGCTGGCTATATTAAATTGTGTTTGAATATTTTCTACATCGGCCATTCCCAAAAATCCTGTTTCGATTGTGGCTAATTGTTTTTTTGCGACTATTTCGGCGGCTTCTTCAAAAATAGCTGTAAACTCACTGTCTATTAATTCAATATAGTCATTTGACACATCCTGCTCCGCCAGTTCACGATAAAATTTTGCACCGTGAAAATCATTTACCCCTATATACAAATCATTTAGAACTGTCCTGCTTACAAGTCCTGATACGGTTGAATTTAAACACGCGCTCGGAATCAGGAAATCCTCTCTCGTTCCAAACAACGTTGTACAATAGCCAGGATCTGCAATTACAGCAAGCTTATCATCAAGCCTAATAGCATACTTTTTTTCAAATTCTTCACAGGCTTTTGTAAGTTCAATTGAGATTGCTCCTTTTCCTGTCCAACCATCAACGAATTGAATCACAGAGTCTGGGTGATTGCTAAGAATAAACTTGATGGCATTTTCATCGATACCCCTATCCCTGATGATTGAGATGCTGTAATGCGGGAGCGAGACATGATATCGTTTTTCAATATACCTTTTTATTAATATCCCTACCGGTGTACCTGCTCGTGCCAGAGAAACCAGGACTGTCTTACTTCCTTTTTCAATATAGATTTGTTCTGAAACCACTCCGATGCAAAGTGCAACCTTACGTTTGTATTCGTGCAGCTTCTCCATGAATAGATCCACGTATTTTTTTGGCGGCTGATATTCGATAGGAAGGGTTTCACTGTAATGCTGCCCAGCCTGGACTTTTTTTTCCCTATTGTCTGTTGTATCCTCCAAATCAGCTCCGCTTAAATCTTTAAGGAGAAAGACAACATCGCTATCTTTATAAGATCCCATTTTTGCAGGCTGACTAACTATTTTATTCACTACTTCCACCTCTTTGCCTAGTAAAAGAAACAATTTTTATTGAACCAGCATACGTTTTTTCAAGTTCGCTTAATAGTGGCCGAGTTCTGCTGGTGAGGGCTCCCGCTCAAAAAATACAAATAATTCATCATAATAGCCAGGTTCGATATTATAAACGAACTGCCGTACTTCGCTATCCTCCGGGTTTGGAAAAGATAATCCAAACCTTGCTCCATATCCCGGTTCATTTTTAATATAAATAGGGCTTCTGGTTGTAGATTGATAGAAAATTCCTGGCCCCATTTCTGATGCTATTTTCATAGGTATATACATAAACTCCCCTGTGCCGATGCAAAGCGTCCTTGTTCCGTTCCGTTTTCCCAAAAGATAATCTGCAGCTTTTCTTGTCTTTATATCGATTTCCGCTTTGCTCCTGTCTTCAATGGCGAACCTGCCTGTTTCTTTAATAAAAGGAGTATGATTAATCCTGCCATCAAGTGATTGAGTGGATTCATTCAGCTCAGTAAAGAAGGGCGGCAGCTTTAAATATTCCACTCTCGGCTTAACAGGCTTCTGTTCTTGCTCTAGGTGATAATTTTCATCTAGTTCTTTTACTTTTTTCACATTAACTTCGCCTGAGATTAGGCTTACTACGTTAATTTTAATCTCCAGTTCTTTTTGTGCCTGGATAAATCCTTCTCGGTCTTCATCAGAGCGCCAATCTAATATAGTGACAACTGAATACTCACTTCTTGGAAATTGAGCCTGAATGGAGCGAATGATATTTAAAGCCGTTTTTCCAGTTGTCAGCTCGTCATCAACCAGAATGATTTCTCTTTGGTTTTGAAGCATTTCCAAAGGTATATAACAGCGGTGTGACGTAGCGTGGGAGTGTTCCTCTTCGAATGTAATGCGCAGGAGCACGATTTATAAGGTCTTCCCTAGTGGTATGAAAATAATCGCCGTTCTGGAAACAATCGAAAAAAGCATGTCCAAGAGCTGTGGCTGTTTCGGCAAAGCCGATAATTATTGGATTTAAGGAACCATCAATAAAACGGGTTGAGGAAAATTCTGGACTTCCAAAAAGGAAGGTAGATTTCAAATTAGAAATAATTTCTGGTGCCACACCATTTACGAGTTCATAATACCTCGCTGCCAGGAGTGCCGAAGTTAATAGCCCTTTATTCGGATCAATCGGAAGGTGTTTACCGAGCAGCTTGCTGACAAACAAAAACGAGCGTTTTTTGTTTATTCTTGCAGCCATTGTAAATAGCTCCTCAATGGGAAGAGCGTATGGATTTTGCCTAACCTCCACTTCTGCCCGGAGCGAATTTAAAATATTAAACGTAAACTTTTGCTCTGAGAAGGTCGATGTTTGTGTGTTCTTCATGCAGCACCCCGTAAACTTTAGATTTCAGCAAGATTTTCTCTGCCCAATATGTATGGGGCTTTATCTCATTCATTTTGTTGGAAAACTGACTTTTTACTGCACCGTATTCTTCCGCAGCAGCATTGATAATAGTATTCGCATCCATATATTCCTCATATGAGACTACATTCATAGCCTGAACGGCTTTAATATGGGTAGGATGAATAATTGTTTTTCCCGTCAGGCCGTTGGAAATATCCATTAACACTTCCTTTAGGAGTCCATCCAAATTCTGGCCGATTAGTTCCGTTCTCCACTTTAGCCCTTCTCGGCCGTAACGTTCACGGAAAGGCGTCTGCCTGAGCTGTGGCTTCAGGATTCTTTCCTTTGCTGAAAAGTACTCCCATACTGGCCCTGAAATGACATATGGGCTGTCTGCTCTTAGGAAAACATTAATAATATCTGCAATACAATCTCTTAATACAGCAATATCATATACTGTCATATCTGCACTGCGCCGGATGCCATATAGCCCGCTGAAATCAGTCGCGCCAATCCGAACATTCAAAATATTATCCCGATATTCATCCAGCAGCCCCTTAATATCCATTAATTCCTTCATCCTCGTTTCTTTGCGGATGACTTTCTTTGTTTCGAGGATGGGCATTGCATAAAAGGGATGGCTTACAGTATGGACTTTTTTAACTTCTTCCAAAAGTGCTTTACCCTGGGACGCTTCAAATTTGGGCAATACAAGGCCTGTAAGAAGCTGCATCGATTCTCCCGCTTGCTCCTGAATTCTTTTAAACTGCTCCAGATTACGTACACGAATAAACAGCAGAGGTATCTGGTCAATTGTCAGATTGCCGTTTTTAAGAGCTCCAAAAAGCTTAAACAATTCAACAAGAAGGTTGTCTTCAGCAACATGAATTTCACTATCGCCAATTGCATCCTCAAGGTCTATCACGAGCGACGTTAGGCCCTCATGTTTATTTGACATTATGCTAACGCAAATATCCGTGCGGGTGGCGGGCATATATAATGTTGCGCCAAGTGCATACGCAAGCAGCTCCCGATTTGTGAATTTATTAAAATCCAAAGGTGTTTGGTAAAAAAGTTGACTCATGTCTTTTTCATAAAAATACGAAAAAAATCTCATTGGAATACACCTCTCAATAGGTAAAAAAGAAGGGAGCCAGGCATTAGCCAGTTCCCTTCATCCCCTTACTATTCACATAAATTAGTTGCTTTGCTTACCAGCTTCTTTTTTCTTGTTCATAAAGTGGATTACAAAGGTTAATCCGAAAGTGATAAGAAGCAAAATGAAGAAGTATGCATTTTCGATTTCAATGTGGAATACACCAAGGAACATCTTCACAGCAATGATTAATATTAAAACATATGCCGTCGTTTCAAGTTCTGGTACCCGGTCAATCAGTTTAAGGAACACTCCCGCCACTCCACGCATCATTAGGACACCCAACATTCCTCCAATAAGGAGGACCCAAACCTGCTGGCTGACACCAAAGGCAGCAAGTACACTATCAACAGAGAAAGCAATATCCATCATTTCAACGGCAGCGACTGTGCCCCAGAAAACTCCGAACATGCGGATCAGCAGGCTTCCCTGGTTCATACCTTCTGATTCTTCTCCTTCTTCCGATGAAGCTTTGCTCTTTTCGATAAAGTACTTAATCGACAGCCATGCCAGGTATGCGGCACCAATGATTTTAATCCACCAAAGCTTGATTAAGAATACTCCAAGTCCAATTGCAACAAAACGGAAAGCATATGCGCCAAGCAAACCGTAGAACAAGGCTTTCTTCCGCTTCTCTACTGGCAAATGCCTTACCATAACTGCCAGTACAAGGGCATTATCCGCTGACAAGAGCCCTTCGAGTATTACCAATGTACCAATTAATCCCCAGCTTACAGGGCTTGTCAATACTTTTGCCCACATGTCTAAATCAAAAAACTGTGAGTAAGTATGTAAAATTCCTTCCAAAATTGCCATTTAAAGCTTTCCTCCCAAATTCACTTCACAAATTTTCCCGGCATATTCTATGGCTGTTATCAACTGTTTCTTAAGAATGCTCGGAAAGTATTTTTTATAATAAAGACCCGGCAGAGCGCCGAGTCTCCCTACATTCCATTATTAGCCTACCTGCAGGCCGAAGTCCGTTGCCAATGCAGCCAAACCGCCCTGGTAGCCGCTGCCAATTGCGCTGAATTTCCATTCTCCATTGTGTCGGTATAACTCGCCAACGACAAGCGCTGTTTCAATTGAGAAATCCTCACCAAGGTCATAGCGGATAAGCTCTTCACCGGTTTCTTCATTGAAAATGCGGGCATAAGCGTTAGAAACTTGTCCAAAGTTTTGGTTTCTGCTTTCTGCTTCATGGATTGTAATCGTGAAAGCAATACGCTGGACATTTGCTGGAACAGATCCAAGGTCAATTTTCACTTGCTCGTCGTCTCCATCTCCTGCACCAGTCCGATTATCTCCTGTATGCTCAACAGAATTGTTGCCACCCTTTGGATTGTTGTAGAACACAAAATCACTTTCATTTGTAACTTTCCCATTTTCACCTAATAGAAAAACAGATGAATCAAGGTCAAAGTCATTGCCGCCGTCATATTTATTTGTATCCCAACCAAGTCCGACGACTGCTTTTTTTAGTCCTGGATTGTTTTTTGTTAAGTCCACTTTTTGTCCTTTAGATAAACTAACTGCCATTTTTTCTTACCTCCATTTAGGTTATAGACTATTTACGAGCATATGCCTAAAAAGTTTCACAATCTCATAATAAAATTTTTCACCTATATTATGCAAATATAAGGAGCTATATCTTAGCTCATCCATTTTGGCGGTGTGTTTTTATCCCAATAAATCGAACCAAGATCATGATGTTTGTGAAAATCATCAATGGCAATGTGATAGTGGAAATTGAACCAGTATCCTGCTTGAGGAGGATTGTCTCTTCTCACATGGAACCTTATGGCATCCTTGCCAGTCAGGCTGTTTTTAATATGAAATATTTTCTCAGACGTGCCGCCAGCCGGGTGCTCGGTAATCGTTAAATTTGCTAAATCCTCTTCCGGATAATGATAAGCTGTTTCTTCAATTGCTTTCTGGATGTTTGGTAAAATAATTTCTCGAAATTCATTTTCAATAACCGGCTTTATCCTCGTACCGAATTTTTGATAAGATTGGCGTCAGCCAGCTTCACCATATCCTCAATAAATTGTTCTCTGTTTATATGATTTTCTTCATAAAAGGAATTAGCTATTCCACTGGTATTGGCTTCAAATGAATCACGGTCTGAAGGCTTATCAGTATAGAACGAATCCATAAGCTGCGACGGCGAAATGAGGCCGAAGGTTAAAACTGAAACCAATATGACAACCGATTTACGAATCCATTTATTCATTGAAAACTCCCCTTTATTTCGGAAGGTAATTAATAAACTTGTACTCTTTTAAGATATTATACTTCTTTTTTCGAAAAAATGGAAAAAAGGGTTTTAAATTTATGTGAAAGGTTAATAGGTTAATTATATAAAAGTTTAACACAAAATACGGGGAGTGGGAAACTATGGAAATAGCAGTGGTGTTTGGATGTTTTCTTTTGATGGCATATTTTATTTACTTATCTGTTGCGGATTAATAAAATGCCTGGAGGAGCTTCTAAGCTTCCCAGGCATTTTATTTTTGAATAAACCCAAAGTGGAATTTGGCACTTTGCCTTTTCTTTACAGTGAAACCGTATTTTTCAAAGCGGTTGCTTTTATAATGGTCCTTTAAAATGACACGTCTTTTCGCAACCCTTATTGCCTGATGAATCATCTCTTCATCCAGGCCTTCCCGAATCGCAAACTGCCCTAGCGTTTTAATTCCATCTGATTCAAGGATGGCCTCATCAAACATCGGATCAAAGTAGACACAGTCAAAGGATTCGTCTGCCAAGTTCTGTAAATATTTATGTGAATCGGAGTAGTTGACCGTTATCCTCCTCATCGCGGCATTTACTGCCGGCAAGCCTGCTTCCCATGAGGATAATCCCTGCCTGATAATATAAGCGAGGTATTTTTGCCCTTCAATCCCGGTTACATTCCCTTCTTCTCCCGTGACAAAGCTTGCCACAATTGAATCCGAGGCAAGTCCAAGCGTACAGTCAAGGAGACTCATGCCCTCACTTAATCCAGAGGCGTCGATAAAAGGGTCATGCTCTCCTTTTAGAAGCCTTTTTATTCTGAACATGGCCGAGTTTGGATGAAAGAAAAATGGCTCCTGCGCACCTGCTTGAAAAATTTCAAGCCTTTCCTTGCCCACTATGATGCAGCCGCTCCCATAATGATCCATCAAGCTAGCCACGGATTGCTTTCTCCTTGGAAAAATAAGGAGTCTCTAGTTCTGCTGCAACCTGTTTAGCTGTATCGATCATCGATTCATTTGTCCTGCCTGCAGTCGTCACAAACATTTACATCACATACCTTAATCCTCAATTTGATACAAAGAAAAAAAAGGAGCCGGTAAAGGCATCCTTATTAACAATTGGCCTCAAATGCGGCCTTAAGGTTTTCCATAATCGCTTCCATTGAATTTCCTTCAATATCGTATCTTGGAATAAAATGGACAACTTCCTTTCCCTTCAAAAGGGCCATAGAAGGTGATGAAGGCTCATATCCTTCAAAATACTCGCGCATTTTAGCCGTTGCCTCTTTATCCTGGCCTGCAAAAACAGTTACAATCTGATCAGGTCTTTTATCACTCTGCATGATCGCCTGGGTTGCTGCCGGACGAGCAAGCCCTGCTGCACAGCCACACACGGAATTGACAACAACAAGCGTTGTACCCTCCGCATTTTCCATAAACTTTTCTACATCTTCAGATGCAGTCAGTTCCTGAAATCCTGCTCTCGTAAGTTCCTCCCGCATCGGCTTGACCATTTGTTTCATATATTCTTCATATGCCATTGACATAGATAAATTCCCCCGTTTCGAGTGTATGCACTGTAAGCATACTATATTTTTTTGCCGGAGTGCAATGAAACAGAATTCTGTTTGGCAATATTGTTCATCCTGTAATGATTAGGATTTTCTTGACTCAGTCATTTGCTTCCAGACAGATCCCTTGGCTTCTTCTCCACCCTCAATCCGTTCAATCGCCATTTTAACCTGAAGGCTAACCTCGAACTCCGGATCGTCTTCAGCAGCTTTTAAAGCTGACAGTGATTTTTCGCTTCCGGCTTCATATAAAAACATGGCCGCCCGCCAGCGTACGAGCTTGCTATCATCTTTCAGTGCAGCCGCCATATTGTCCTCGGCTTCCTCAAAACCCAAATCCGAAAGGCAGTCGCCCGCTGTTCTTCTTACCGTAACTGTTTTATCGGTCAATGCATTATATAAAAGCGGCAAGACGGATTTATCCTTTATCATCCCTAGGTAAACAGTTGCAAGTCGGCGTATGGATGCTTTCTCATCCTGTAATGCCATTGCAAGCAGGTGAAGATCCTCGATTGATGGGTCGTCCATTTGTTCCAGCAACTGATAACGGTGCTTCCAGTCCGGGTTAGCTAAATCTTCTTTTGTTACTTTTATGCGCTGCCGCTTTTGCTTATTTTCTAATGCAGGTTCAAGAGAGCGGGCTGATTCTACCAGTGAATCAAGCCGTTCTGCAGGATAGGAAGCGATTAATTCCTCGGTTACATCATGGCCGATTTGTTCAAATTCGCCATATCTGACTCCGAAATCCTTCCAGGTCCTAAGCAAGATATAATTATCTTCTTCCAGCTGCGCATATTCTCTCGCCTTTAAAAAATAATCCGGCATCCCAAACCGCTTTTCAGTTGATCCATCTGTCAGCTTTACCTGTAATGGTATACCTTTGAACATTTGAACCTGAACCTTAATTTCCCCAAAATGCTCATCTACTGTTCGGTCCCCTTGTTCCGTTTCTAAAACTTCCCCTCCAAATGCCTGTCTGACTTTAGGAAGAAGATCCTTCCAGTCATATTTTGCATTACGTTCAACGGCCAGGAAATCTGCTACATGATAGACACCTTTGATTCCTTCTACCTCAAGAATAGCTTTGACTGCTTCAGGGGCACCTGCTGATGTATCTTTTTTATAATTATGGCTCGTTCCCATAGGCAGCTCTGAATCCAGGGTTATTTTCATGGTATTCGGACTTGGAGTAGGTTCAATCGAAACAATTTTCAATCCAATCACCTCTTCCTTTATATTGTTATAAATAGCATAGGCATAGAAAGGTTATTTTTCTGCCAGTTCTGCAAGGTAAGACCAGCGTTCAATCAGGTATTCGAGCTTTTCATTTAATTCGGTTTCCTCTTTCATAAGCTCCTGACCCTTTGTGAAATCACTGCCTATTTTGGCCATTTGAGCGGCAACTTCCTCAAGGCGCTGTTCGACAGCTTCAATTTCCCCGTCGATTCCTTCCCATTCCTTTGTTTCCTTATAGGTCATTTTTTTCTTATTTTCACGTTCTGGCTGCCTTGGCTGCGGGTTTGAAGCAGCCTTCACCTTTACTGCTGTCTCTTCCGTCACTTTATCAAGGTATTCAGAATAGTTACCGTAGAAGGATTCAATTTTTCCTTCACCCTTTAAAACAAGCAGCTGCTCAGTGACTTTATCAAGAAAATAACGGTCATGCGAAACGGTAATGACAACGCCAGGGAACTCTTCCAGATAGTCCTCAAGTACGGTCAATGTTTGGGTATCCAAATCATTGGTAGGCTCATCCAGTAATAGGACATTGGGAGCTGACATAAGGATCTTTAGTAAATAAAGCCTCCGCTTTTCTCCTCCAGACAGCTTCCTGATCGGTGTGCCATGTGAAAATGACGGAAACAGAAAACGTTCAAGCATTTGTGCTGCGGAAATCGTTTTTCCATCGGAAGTCTCAACCACCTGTGCGGATTCCTTAATATATTCGATCATCCGCTTGCTTTCATCCATATCTTCGCTTTCTTGCGTATAGTAAGCAATTTTTACAGTCTGACCCATTTGGTATTCGCCGTCGTCAAGTGGAAGCCTTTTTGCCAAGATATTTAGGAGGGTGGACTTTCCAGTACCATTTCGACCGATAATACCTATTCTGTCACCTGGTTTAATCAATAAATCGAAATGGCTTAAAATGACTTTTTCCCCATACTTCTTGGATGCGTCCTTAAGTTCGAACACTTGCTTTCCAAGCCTGCTTCCATTTAATGAAATATCAAGCTTCTCTTGAGATTTACTTCCAGCTACCTGCTCCTCCAGTTTGTCAAAACGCTGGATACGTGCTTTTTGCTTAGTAGTACGCGCTTTGGCACCTCTTCTTATCCATTCAAGCTCGCGCCGGAAAAGGTTTTGTCGTTTATCCATTGTTGCAGCTTCGTTTTCTTCACGGATTGCCTTTGCCTCTAAAAATGCAGCATAATTGCCTTTATAGCTATATAGGTTTCCGCCATCCAATTCAAAAACACGATTTGTAACACGATCCAGGAAATAACGATCATGTGTTACGAGCAGCAGTGAGCCACTATATCTGCTTAAATATTCCTCAAGCCACTTGACCGTATCGAAATCAAGATGGTTAGTCGGTTCATCTAATATCAGTAAATCTGGTGCCTCAATTAACACCTGTGCCAGAGCAACACGTTTCTTTTGCCCTCCTGAGAGCTCGCCAATTTTTTTGTCAAACACTTCAATTCCAAGCTTCATTAATATCGTTTTTGCGTTCGTACTTGCATCCCAGGCATTTAAAGAGTCCATTTGTTTTTGGAATTGAAACAGTGATTCCTGTAGCTTCGCGTCCTCTGGTGTGGCATTCAATTCGATTAGAGCCTGTTCATAATCACGTAACAGTTTCAGAATTGGAGAATCACCATGGAATACCTGTTCCAGAACGGTAAGGTTCCCGTCCATTTCAGGGTTTTGATCGAGATAAGCAACCGCATAGTCTTTTGCGGATATAATTGATCCCTCATCAGGCTGATCGATTCCAGCGACTATTTTTAAGAGGGAGGACTTTCCTGTTCCATTAACACCAATCAAACCCACTCGCTCTTTTTCACCTATTGTAAAAGCAATATTCTGGAACAGCTGTTTCTCTCCATATGTCTTTGTTATGTTTTCTGCTGTGAGCATTTTCATGCTTGACCATTCCATTCCTTGTAAAATTGTTCAAGAAACAACTCCATCGTATGATGTCTCTCTTCTGCCATTAATTTTGCAGTTTCTGTATTCATTAAATCTTTAAGCTTCAAGAGTTTTTCATAAAAATGATTAATACTCGTAGATTTACCTTTTCTATATTCTTCAGTTGTCATCTTTTCTCTAAATATTAAACCAGGATCAAAAATCTGCTGTCCTTTTTTACCTCCATAAGCAAAAGCCCTCGCGATGCCGATCGCCCCTATCGCATCAAGCCGGTCTGCATCCTGTACTATTTTGGCCTCTGTCGACTCAAGCTCCATTATTCTTCCGCCTTTAAAAGAAATAGAATCAATAATCGATTTAATATGGTGCTTAATTTCTTCAGCCATATCGACGCTTTTTAAAAATGCGGAAAGCTTTTCATCGCCCTGTTCAGCACTTTCGTTTAATTTTTCGTCGGAAATATCATGCAGCAGTGCTGCCATTTCAATAATAAAGGCATCCCCTTTATTCTCCGTTTTGCATATGTAAAGCGCGTTTCTGCGCACTCGCTCAATATGGAACCAATCATGGCCCGTGGCGTCTTCGCCCAATTCGTTTCTGACGAATTGTTCTGTCATTGTTAATATACTTTTATCCATAAAAAAACACCTGCCTTCCATCCTTGCTATTTTAGCATGAAACAGAAAAAGAAATGAATGATAAGCAAAAGAAAAAAGGCGGAAGCGCCCTGGTTAGCCCCGAAAGGCTTAAGACGAATCACGCAGGAAATCCTGATTTCTGGAGTGATTTGGCTTATGACCCCTAGCTGCTCAAAGCATCACCTAAAGGTCATGCTTTGAGCAAGATATTCAAGGAAGTTATTCAAAGGGGAAAACTGGCTGGGCGCTGAAGCTGGATTGCGCTAGACTTTTTGTGAATTATGCACTTTTAAAATTTATAGTTTCCTAAAAAAGAAAAAAGTGCCGGGCAGGCACTTTTTATTTCATTTCATTAAACCAGCTGATTCCAAGAGTGTTTTCACCGGCATGAACACCAATAGTAGCACCTAATGGACAGCAATAAAACGTTAAATCAGGAAATTCTTCCTGTAAGTCCTTTTCCCAGGCTTTGGCAGCATCAAGGTGAAGGCCATATAAAATATAGGCTTCTTTAAACCGGGATTTTTGATATGAGGAACGGAGAAAATCAATCATTTTCTCTTTTGCTTTCTTTTCGCTTCTCGCTTTTTCCTTAACTTTTAAAGTGCCGTCTTCGATCGATATGATTGGTTTTACATTCAGCATGCTTCCCAAATAAAATTGAACTCCGGACATCCTGCCGCTCCGGTGAAGCTGTTCAAGGCTGCCTACCACGACATATGTCTCATTTGTGTCCCTGATTCTTTCAATTTCTTTCTTTACCTCTTGAATGCTTTTACCTTCTTTACTCAACTCAATCCCCTTTTTTAAAAGGGCTGATAATGGATAGGCAAGAATTTTTGAATCTATCGAAGTAACAGGAATATCAACCAGCTGTGCTGCCTGTTCGCTGGATGAAAATGTCCCGCTCAGTTTAGATGAAAGAAGGAATGAAACAATTTGATCGTATTCCTTTGACAGTTTTTCGTATAATCCTTGAAACGAACCGATGGAAGGCTGTGAGGTCTTAGGAGGATTTTTTAAATGCTTAAGCTTTTCGAATAACTGGACAGCTGTAAGATCTACTCCATCAATGAATTCTTCCTCGTCCATCAGGATGGTTAACGGGATGCTATATAAATCGGGGTTATTCTTCAGTTCATCATCTAAAAAGGCAGTGCTGTCAGTCACCCACGCCGTTTTCCCCATAAAAACTCCCCTTCTCAAAATAAATTGTTAACGTTTTCATTTTCTAAAAATTCTGCTTCTTATAATAATCTAACTTGTTTTTTCTTAAATGTAAATGACAACGATCCATTTGTTATTTTTCTCAAAAAAGAAAAAACAACCCCTGCCTTTTGGCAGGAGCTGCTTCTACAAAAGCTTTTCTATGTCCTTAATGATATCCTTTGGTTTCGTACTCGGGGCATATCGATTTACGACCTTCCCATTGGAATCAACAAGGAATTTAGTAAAATTCCATTTAACCGCCTTACTGCCAAGCAACCCAGGGGCATTTTCGGTCAAATATTCAAAAAGCGGATCTGCTTCAGAGCCGTTGACATCAATTTTTGCAAAAACAGGAAATGTTACCCCATAATTCAGCTCGCAAAAGGACTTAATTTCCTGATCGGTTCCAGGCTCCTGGTTCATAAACTGGTTGCAAGGGAACCCAAGTATTTCGAGTCCTTTCTCTTTATAAGCTTCGTATATTTCCTGGAGCTCTTTATACTGTGGTGTAAATCCGCACTTGCTGGCGACATTTACGATCAGCAGCACCTTCCCTTTGTATTCCTCAAGGGAGACTTCATTCCTATCCACTGTCTTAGCTTGAAACTCATAGACTGTCATTTTTTCCTCCCTGTTTGGCGGACCATTCATCCAATTTGTTTAACGTGTCCATCATGTAATCAATCATGTCAATTAGATCCTTTATTTGATCCTCATAAATCATTCGATCAAAATTAACTGAGATCGTATTGCTGATAAACTCATCATTTTTCAAAGGGTTAAGCTGAATAGATTGGGTAATCTTTCGTTCTGGACCCCAAATCTCTGTAAGGATGTCTTGAATTTCACTGAATAGGTGATGTTTGTTTTTATGCTCAAGATAAAAATAAAGCTGGACCCTGCATCCGGACAGATGACTGGAATCTGTTCCCGGTAGCAGCTCGGATGCAAGATTTTCAAGCTTTGATTCCAACAATAATTTAGCCTGTGTATAATTTTGTTTTTCACCAGCTAAATAGAACAAAAAGTCGAAGCTACGTGAAAGCTTTGCTAAATTTACCGTGTCATTACGGTCGGCAATGACAAGTTCTTCATTCAAATCCTTATCGTATAAGGTTCCTTCAAGCACAACTTTTAAGTTATCAAAGGCTGTTGGATCAAACATTGCTGCAATTCACCTCATTTTAGAACAATCCGATGGCATTTCCGTCTTCATCCACATCCATATTAAGAGCGGCAGGCTTTTTCGGAAGCCCTGGCATTGTCATGACATCTCCTGTTAAAGCTACTATAAAACCTGCTCCAATGGAAGGCTTGAACTCTCTTACTGTAACCGTGAATCCTGAAGGACGCCCTAATTTTGCAGGATCATCAGATAAGGAATATTGAGTTTTTGCCATGCAAACCGGCAGATTAGACCAGCCGAACTTTTCAAAATCGATTAGCTGTTTCCTGGCTTTTGGTGACAAATCAACATCTGTTCCTCCATAAACCTCCTGCACAATTGTCCTGACCTTTTGTTCTATTGAATCGGACAATTCATAGAGAGGATGGAAATTATTTTCCACCTTATCGATTACTTCCAAAAGAAGTTCTGCCAGTTCAACTCCTCCGGCACCGCCTTTTTCCCACACCTCTGTAAGTGAGACAGGGATATTTTCGCTTTCGCACCATTCAAGCAGCGTTTGGACTTCTAAATTCGTGTCGGCAACAAATTTATTTATTGCAACAACAGCTGGCAGTCCAAAGCTTTGAATGGTTTCAATATGCTTTTTAAGATTTGCAAATCCTTTAATTAAGGCATCGAGATTTTCTCTCGCCAGTTCCGTTTTAGGTACACCGCCATGCATTTTCAGTGCCCGGATTGTTGCTACAATGACCACTGCTTCAGGCTTGAATCCCGCACTCCTGGATTTAATATGCAGGAACTTTTCTGCTCCTAAGTCCGCACCGAAGCCGCCCTCAGTAATGACGAAATCAGCCAGCTTGGATGCTGCAGTTGTAGCGATTACACTATTGCAGCCATGAGCGATATTAGCAAATGGTCCGCCGTGAATCAGAGCAGGAGTATGTTCAATCGTTTGGACAAGGTTTGGCTTCACTGCATCCTTTAACAGGAGTGCCAGTGCCCCTTCAGCCCCTAAATCCCCGACTGTTACAGGTTCCTTTTGATAATTGTAGGCAACAACCATCCTGGACAATCTTATTTTTAAATCCTTAAGATCTTCTGCAAGGCATAAGACAGCCATAATTTCAGAAGCAACTGTTATATCAAAACCATCTTCCCTTGGTATTCCCTGAAGGGGTCCGCCAAGTCCGATAATTACTTTTCTTAAAGCACGGTCGTTCAAATCAACAGCGCGCTTCCAAACGATCCGGCGCTGGTCAATCTGCAGCTCATTTCCCTGCTGCAGGTGGTTATCAATTAATGCTGCAAGAGCGTTATTCGCAGTTGTAATGGCGTGAAGGTCACCTGTAAAGTGCAGGTTGATATCTTCCATAGGCAGAACCTGTGAAAATCCTCCACCAGTGGCTCCTCCCTTTATTCCCATGGTTGGCGTAAAGAAGGTTCGCGCATTGCAATCATAGCTTTTTTCCCGATTTTAGTAAAAGCGTCACCTAAACCTACTGTAACAGTCGATTTCCCTTCTCCAGCCGGAGTGGGATTAATTGAAGTTACAAGGATTACTTTTCCGCTTTCTTTTGTTTTTAGTTTCGCCAACGCTTCTGTTGATAGCTTTGCTTTATATTTTCCGTATAGCTCTAGGTCATCTTCTGTTAACCCAAGCTTTTCGGCTATTTCTTTGATGGGCTTCATCGTTGCTTTCTGCGCAATCTCAATGTCGGACATAAATTCAGTTTTCATGTTCATTTCCATCCCCCAATTTCCTTAGCAAAGTTTGGCGTTCCTTTTCAATTGTACCAAATAAGCAACACTCTGAGTCAGACTTGTTTTGTGAATTTTTTGTTCAAAATTTATGTTTCGAAACAATATAATCGTTATAATTATATCAATTCATTTTCTTATAAGGAGATATTCCATTGCCTATAAATATACCAAAGCTACTACCTTCGCGAGAAATCCTGGAAAAGGAAAATATTTTAGTCCTTGATGACGATAAAGTCTTTCAGCAGAATAAAAGGCCAATTAGCATTCTAATCCTTAATCTTATGCCAATAAAAGAAACTGCAGAGACACAGCTTTTAAGATTGCTAGGAAATACACATCACCAGGTCAATATTACTTTTTTGAAAACTGATTCTTATGAATCAAAAAACACAAGCAGGGATCATCTTGATTTGTTCTATAAAACCTTCGCGGATATTAAAAATAATAGGTTTGACGGTATGATTATTACTGGGGCTCCTGTTGAGTTAATGGAGTTTGAGGAAGTCATTTATTGGCCTGAATTGACGGAAATCATGGATTGGGCAAAAAAGAACGTCACTTCCACGCTTCATATATGCTGGGGAGCGCAGGCTGCTCTGTATTATCATTATGGAATCGATAAAGCATTGCTGCCCCAAAAATGCTCTGGTGTGTATCCACACACACTCCTTGATTCACGTGAAAAGCTATTAAGCGGATTTGACGATATGTTTTTCGCGCCACATTCCCGGTATACCGACGTTTCAATCCATGAAATCGAAAGACACCAACAGCTAAAGCTGCTAGCCTCTTCAGAGAAAGCAGGCGCACTCATTATCTCCTCCACAGATGGAAAAAATATTATGATAACTGGGCATTTAGAATATGATGCAGATACACTTGCATGGGAATACGAGCGAGATGTAGAAAAAGGTCTTAACATTCATATCCCTGAAAATTACTTTCCTAAGAATGATCCAAATTTGTCGCCATTAAATATATGGCGTTCTCATGGTTTTCTTTTGTTCTCGAACTGGCTCAATTATTATGTATGTGAATAATAAAGATATATATAAGTAAGCTGTCCTGCATAAAAGGCTGGGACAGCTTTTTGTTTTACAGAACTTAAAACGTTAAATCTGAATCATTTTAGGATTGTTGCTGAAAATAGACTTCCTCAAAAGGCTGCACGACAACAAAGCCTTCACCGCTAAATTTCATTTGTATTGACTCGCCACTGCCTCTTCCTAGGAATGTTTTTAAAGAAATATCTGTCACAAAATCTGGAGTCAGATTGCCCGACCATGCAACAGTAGCATTCGGATCAGTAAAAACCGGATTATTTGGCGTGACTAGCAGTGTTAAAGGCTCATAATGTGAGGTAATTGCTGCCATTCCTGACCCTTCCAATCTAACATTAAACAAACCTCCGGCAAGCAGCCTGCAATTCTTTTCATGATTTTGATATCCCAGTTAATTGATGGTTCAAATGCAAGTAAATCGTTGCCATTCACAAAAATAGAATCACTTTGCAGATTTAGAATCGAGATTTTCTTACCTTGGTCGGCCACATATAGTTTCCCGTTCCCGGTAGCTTTCATTAAAGAGGTTCCCTCGCCTGTCAGTGCTTTTTTAAACATTTTACCTAGACCATGCTCAAAAATACCTTCCCGTTCAAATTTTATATTTCCACGGTAGGAAACCATTGACCCTGCTTTCGCCCAAATCTGACCATCCAAATTTATTTCGAGCATCCTTGCTGTTTCAAGTTCAAATAGGCCTTCCCCTTTGTCCTGCTGCTTCGTTTGTTCTACGAATTCATTAATCGAATATCGGCTCATTTTACTTCTCCCTCTCTAAAGTATCTTAAACATAAAAACCCACATAAAGGACAGCGACTGTCTTAAATCAGTTGGGAGTTTATCAGCCAGGAGTCTATCTACTCCTCGTTTATACACTGGAAGTTCGTCAATTTTTACTAGCCCATTTTCTTCAGCCAGCTTTTCCAATTCCCAGGGCATCATCGTATTACAAATGACCTTTTCCCCATATAGTCTGCGATAACTGTTTACCCTCGGCATGGCGGTAGGGCAAGTATGCCGATACAGGCCACTCCTTCTGGTGTTAAGATTCTTTTTATCTCACCCAACACGGAAAGTGGGCTTTCAGTCCATTCAAGGGAATTTATAGCCATAACAGCATCAAAGCTTTCTTCTGGAGTAGGAATGCTGGAAATATCACTTCTAATGAAAGCGGTTGGCGTGCCTTCTGCTTGTTTTCGGGCTTTTGTAATCATCTCTTCAGAAACATCGATTCCTGTCACCTGAAAGCCTTCCCTGGCCAGCTTACTTGAAGCATATCCATCACCGCATCCCAGATCGCAAATTCTGGAACGAGTGGGTATATTCTTTTTTAAAAAAGGCAGGATTTCCTTTCGGCTCCCTGATTCCCACATCCCACTGCTTTGAGAGTGCCAGCTTTCAGCTCTTTCATTCCACTGCTTCTGCGATTCTTCCGACCAATTAAATGATGTCATCTTCCTTCCCCATTTCACTTTCTTTAATCTCACAATTACTTACTTCGGTACTTAAATCTGAAATCCTTTTTGTTTATTAATATGGAATTAGTGTAAAACTAAATGAAAGGAGGTAATGTTAATGGAAAAATTGATAGCCCTGCACCGTAATCACTCAGGCAGCATTATCAGTTTTGAAACATCGGAAGGGCGGATAATTTCTTACAAAAAAGCTATCCAGGAGGCAGAAGAAGGGATTTTGGCTGGAGTACAGAGAGCCGAGGATGCTGAAGGTAATATCTTCTTACTTCCAGAAATGCATCAGTCCTTTGACCAAATGCCAGAGATATACTAAAAGCACCTGACTACCATGTCAGGTGCTTTTAATAAATGTATTTATTGTTCATCATTTTGTTTTTGAATATCTCTTAACGCTTCAATGCGGGAGGATTCTTCTTCAAAAAATTGCACCAAATCCCCTATTCTGTCAATCGCGTCCCAGCTCAGATGATGCTCTATTCCTTCTACATCCGCGTAGATATTTTCATCTTTGACACCGATTATTTTTAAAAGCTGTTCAAGCAGTTCATGCCTGTATACAAGGCGCTTGCCAATTTTTTTACCTTTAGCGGTTAATACAAGCCCCCGATACTTTTCATAAACAAGGTATTCGTCCTTGTCCAGCTTTTGAACCATCTTAGTCACTGAGGAAGGATGGACTGATAACGCTTCAGCAATATCCGATACCCTTGCGTAGCCTTTATCTTCTATCAAAATATATATTTGTTCAATGTAATCTTCCATGCTAGGCGTTGGCATCCGTATCCCCCTATAACGTAAAAAATAAGCCATTAAAAGTTTACTATATAAACGAATGATAGACAAGGCACTATGTCACCACATTTGCTTCTCCAGTATTCAAAAAAGGCTTTTCCACTGCAATGTACTATTTTTTTGCAGCAGCCTGGACACTGCTTTTTCCCTCGAATAAAAAGCTGAGTTTTCCTTCCTTTTCATCCCAAGCAAGCCTGGCATTAAAGGTTTTATCCTTGTTTTTAAAGCCTTCTATCGTTTCTGTAGAACCTTCAGCCAACAGCATTTTTATGTTTTTTTGGGTGATTGCCTTACCCAGTATCTTTTTGGAAAGAGTAAAATCGCATTTATTCTTTTTATAATTGTTACATCCATAAAAGGATCCTTTATCAATGACCTGCCCATCACATTTTTTGCACGAACCAAGCTTAGTAAAGCTTTTTTGTTTTTTCTTGCCTGGAGTAAAGGTTTCACGAACCTCCTCAGAAAATTCCCACTCCTCAGAATGAGTGACACTTGAAGAAATCAGATGAAGAACCATCTTATTTGTCTGCTCCATAAAATGCTTTGGTGATGCTGTACCTTCAGAAATTTCCTTTAGTTTTTGCTCCCATTTTCCAGTCATTTCAGGTGAAGCAAGTATTTGCTCCCCAATTGCATCAATTAATATCTTTGCTTTTGCGGTAGCATAGACCAGGTTCTTATTCACTTCTATATAAAGACGATCCTTCAGCATCGTTATAATTCCTGCTCTTGTGGCTTCTGTTCCCAATCCTTCTGTTTTGCTTAAAATTTTCTCCAGTTCTTTATCTTCTATATGTTTTCCAGCCGTTTTCATCAAGGTGATTAATTGTCCCTCAGTATAGCGTTTAGGCGGCTGAGTTTGGCTCTCCTTCACCTCCACACTCGCAGTTTTCCCCTGTTCTCCTTCAGATAGCTGTGGCAATGCAGGCTCATTATCCTTCTCCTTTGAATGGAGCACCTTTCTCCAGCCTTCTTCAATTTGGACTTTGCCTTTCGAGATAAAAGAAGCACGCCCATCGACCATCGTAGTAACGGTTGTATATTCTGCAATTGCTTTATTATAATGAGCGGCAATAAGGCTAGTTACAATTAAATCGTATAAAATCCGTTCATCAGGAGGCAGCTTCTCAACATTCGGTACTTGTTCAGTCGGAATAATCGCATAGTGATCTGTCACTTTTTTATCATTTACATATCTTTTATTTTCAATGATCGAAGTGATCGGCAGCGGAAAAAATGCTTGATAGTCATTTATCCCGCTCAGTTTTTTCAGAATGTCAGGGAATGCTTCAGCCTCCCCTTTTGTCACAAACCTTGAATCGGATCGGGGATAGGAAACGTTCCCTTTTTGATAAAGCTTTTGAAGGACATCCAGAGTCTTCTTCGGAGGAAACTTAAAGCGTTTATTTGCCTCAGCCTGAAGTGCGGAGAGATTATAAAGCATCGGAGGAAGAAATTCCTTCGTTTCCGCCAGTACTTCTGAAACCCTTGCAGGCTTGTCTTTACAAAAAAGGGCAATCTTTTCAGCCAATTCCTTTGACTGTACCCTTGTTTCTCCATCCTTCTGCCACTTGCCTGCATATTTCTTCCCATCTATATTAAATTTTGCTTGAACTTCCCAAAACGGTTCAGATTTAAAGTTTTCAATTTCACGTTCCCGTTTTACAATCAGTGCCAGTGTCGGCGTCTGCACCCTGCCAACCGAAAACACATCGGAGAAGCCTTGTTTTTGTAAAAGAAGGCTGTACAGTCTCGAAGCGTTCATACCCACTACCCAGTCGGCACATGCCCTAGTGTATGCTTCAAAATATAAATTCCGTGTATCATTTTCGTTTAATAAATTTTTGAAGCCTTCCCTGATGGAATTAGGTGTAAGCGATGATATCCATAAACGCCTCATTGGCTTTTTGCAGTTGGCCAGCCGAAGAACGTTTCTGATAATTAGCTCACCCTCACGCCCGGCATCTCCTGCATGAATGACACCAGTCACCTGAGGATTGCCTGACAGCTTTTTTATAATGGAAAATTGCTTCGCTTTATCCTTTGTCACTTCATATTCGAATTGGGATGGGATAATCGGCAAATTGTCCAATGTCCATTTTTTCCACTGAGGCTGGTATTTTTCTGGGGGGACCAATTGGCATAAATGTCCAATAGCCCATGTTACATAGGCACCTTCCGTGAAAATCTCATTAGGAAAAATTTCGATATAATCACTATGTTTCTTGCTTTTAAAAACGGAAGCAAGCGTCTTTCCCTGGTCAGGTTTTTCAGCAATAATCAATATCATATAAATTGCTCCTATCTTAAAATAGCTTCCGAATTCATTTTAGCCATGCTATGTCAAAATAGTAAAGAAAAAATAAACCCCTGTAACAGAACTGTCATTCTGCTGCAGGGGTGGCAAAATATCGGGTACATTTACTTTGAAGATGAATCCTGATGGTACCATCGATCATTTGTAATGATATTTGAAACTGTCAGGATTAAAGAAGGCATTCTTTCAACCTCGAAAATGATGGCACCGATTTTTTTAGTAAACATGATAAAGGCCTCGCCATGTGAAAATGAAGACAAATCCGTTCCGATATGAAGAAGTGACAAAAGAATTGCCTGTTTTTCTTCGGAATCGATCATAATGTTTGGTGAAAATCTTAAAATCCAATCCTCTCCCTCGATTGAAAAACGGAACATCATCTCACCCTTATACAATTTTTATTAAAGAATATGAGATTACTTTATTTTTATGTATTGGTTCTTCTAATTACTATTTTAATTTTTCATAATATTATTGCATCAATCTTCAAAACTAACAAAATAACGCTTACAATCCTTGACTGCTCTACTTTATTCATGTATATTTAAACCATCATAAATAGGTATTATTTATGAAAATATTCATCTTTGGCATCATAATGGTGTCTTGAAAGGCATAGGAGGAAACAGGATTATGCAAAACGGTAAAGTAAAATGGTTCAACAATGAAAAAGGTTTCGGATTTATCGAAGTTGAAGGCGGCGAAGATGTATTTGTACACTTCTCAGCTATCCAAGGCGAAGGTTTCAAGTCTTTAGAAGAAGGCCAGGAAGTTTCTTTCGAAATCGTTGAAGGAAACCGTGGACCTCAAGCTGCTAATGTAGTGAAACTATAATTAATAGCAAGGCATATAGAAAGGCTGGCGAGATCGCCAGCCTTTTATTTTTTATTATTAGGACAGTTTTCCGCCAAATTCCTTCAATTTATCCCCTACCGTACACTCATTAATACAAAATCGATGTGCTCTCCTTCGTCCGCCTTCTTTTTTAATTTGCTTGTGCAGGAAGCAGCCTTCGCAGTAATACCCCATTACATATTCCATATTTGCAAGCAGTTCTTTTCTTTCAGCTTCCTTCACTTTCATCCCCCCTATTACAGCAGCTGCGTCCGGCTGTATATTTCCTTTCCTTCTAATGCCTGGCTAGCCAGCTTATCGGCTTCTTTATTTTCATTTCTTGAGATAGCCTTATATTTGGGCTCTATTCCCATCTGCTTAAGCTTTGCTTCAATCCTGTCCAACCATCGATTTAATACATCCTCATAGCATGGCCATTCCCCTTCTAGCTGCTTTAGCACTACCTGAGAATCTCCCTGAAATTCACACGGAAGATGTTGTACTCCCATTTCTTCAAGTAAGGTCACCGCAAAATAAAAAGCGGCGTATTCTGCTTCATTGTTCGTATCCATTTCATTTACGACTTGATTAGCCCGGATTCTGAATTTCTTCTTCCCCTGCCTAAAAAAAATAACCGCTCCCAGGCCAGCACGATTCGATTCTTTCTGAAATCCGCCATCAAAGTAGACAACAAGGTCGTGCGGCTCTTCTTCAATTTCCATTAATAATTTTTTCATTTCCTTAAGGCTCCATGAAGTGCCGAGCTCATCATAAAAATACAAATCTGCTGCTTTCCCGGTCTTTTCAAGCTCTTCTGCGGCCCTGACAGCTGATTCGCCGTCAATCATGTCAGAAGTAAATAAGATTTTATCGAGTCCTTTTACTTTATAATTCCATTCCAGCTTATATTTCATTAATCTTCAGCCTTTCGAAATAATTTTCCTTGTTACAAAAGGGCTTTTCATTTATAGTACCCAACTTTCATGAATAATGCGATTCAAACCGCTCTGCAAGTATCGACTCTTTTATGGTACACTCTTTTTATGTAAAAAATGGAGGTATGACAATTGATTGAAGTCTATATAGATGGGGCTAGCGCCGGGAATCCAGGGCCAAGCGGCGCAGGCATTTTCATAAAAGGCCATGGTTCTGCCGACAGATACTCCCTTCCGCTTGGTATCATGTCAAATCATGAAGCTGAATTTCATGCCTTTATAAAAGCACTTGAAATCTGCCTCGAAAATGGCTATTCTGTCGTTTCCTTCCGAACGGATTCCGAACTTGTTAATAGGGCGGTTGAAAAAGAGTTCGCAAAAAACAAGAATTTTGCCCCGCTACTCGAAAAAGCTCTTGATCTTACAAAAAAGTTTGATTTATTTTTCATGAAATGGATTCCAAGCCTGGAAAACAAAATGGCAGATGAACTTGCAAGGCTGGCCATCCGGAAAAATAAACAGGAGGAGAATTGACCTCATGAAAAAATCTCTATTTGCTGATATAAGCCTGCTGCTGGTTGCTTTTATCTGGGGCATGACGTTTGTATTGGTGCAAAATGCGATTGACTCGCTCCCGCCATTTTCATTTAATGGTGTGCGTTTTCTCCTTGCTGGCCATCCTGCTTGGCTTATGGCTGTTTATTTTTGAGAGAAAACAGTTGGCACTATTCAATAAAAAAATGCTCCTATCCGGAATTTCTATCGGCTTTTGGCTATTTCTTGGATACGCAACCCAAACCATCGGCCTCTTATATACTACTTCTTCCAAAGCTGGTTTTATTACAGGATTAAGTGTTGTCCTTGTACCATTGTTTTCACTGCTGCTAATGAAGCAGGTTCCTGGAAGCAACGCAATTTTCGGAGTGCTCGTAGCGACAATTCGCCTTTTCCTGCTTACAATGACAGATGTAACTTCATTAAATTTCGGCGATGGAATGGTCTTTATATGCGCAATAGCTTTCGGCTTGCATATTATTTTCACTGGCAAATACAGTGAAAAATATCCATCCCTGTTGTTGACGGTTATTCAAATTACAACAGTAGCCTTTCTTTCGATTATCTCCTCGTTTTTATTTGAGGACTGGCAAAGGGCAATCAGCCCAGATATTTTATTGTCACCGAAAGTTCTTTCTGCCCAGATCGTGACGTCTGTGTTTGCAACAGCACTGGCTTTTTTTGCCCAGACCAGCTTTCAAAGGTACACAACGGCTACGAGAGTGGCACTTATTTTTGCGATGGAACCCGTATTTGCCGCTATTACTGGTTACGTCTGGGCTCATGAACATCTATCAAAAAGTGCCCTCATTGGCTGCGCATTAATTTTTGCAGGCATGATCTTTGCAGAGCTTCCTGCAGGAAAGTTTGCCTTTTTGTCCAAAAATAAAAGAACTTTTGAGGGGTAAAAAAAATAAAGGGCATGCTCTTGGCAGCATGCCCTCTTATATTGCCAACAGCTCTTTTTCCTTCACGAACTGTATGGCATCCATTCTTGTCTCTATTTTGTTGGAAATAAAGGTCTCAAGCAGAGACATATAAAAGCTTCCATCAAAATGCCTTTGTGCTTTTAATGTCAGCTCGATTGCTGCATTGATCAATTCGTCTGATGCATTTGTAAAGTGCTTTCCAAAATAAATGAAACCAATTGCATCCTCTTGAAGCTGAAAGCCTTTTCCCTGCAGCATGTGAAGATACTGTTCTACCGTCCGCACTGACTAAACCATTCCTCTCCAGACACACTAAAACAATTACCTTTTAAATATTACTCTAGAATTCGACAATTTTCTATCCTTTTTTGTAAGTAAATGGCAGGCAATCCCCATCAATACTCCCAGCAATGCTCCTCCTACCACTTCTTCGGGTTGATGGCCAAGCATTTCTTTTAGCTTTTTGGGAGAATTCTCCTTAAATCCTACACTTTCATCCTTATGGATTTTTTCCATTAAATCGTCCAGTGAATTTACCTTAAGTGTTAATTCCCCTGTCTGGCGGCGGATACCCTGTGCATCATACATGACAATAAGGCCGTAAACAAGTGAGAGGGCAAAGTCAAAGGTTGGCAATCCCCGTTTTAAGGCGATATATGTGGTAAGAGATGCAACCCCGGCAGAATGTGAGCTCGGCATGCCTCCAGTCTGGAAAAACAATTCGGGGCGCCATTCCTTTTTTTTATAATAATGAATTGGAATTTTCAGGCCTGTGCAAGGCCAATGCTCATTAATGCTAAGTAGACTCCTTTGTTCATTTCCTTCACCTCTTTACTATTGTTAAGAAAGCTGTGTTTTATTATTCCCTATGGTGATACTAAGAAAACAGGAGGTGAACCTATTGAGCAAAAAGAACCATTTACATCGCGGTGTAAAAGCACCTGGTGTAAATCCTCAAGGATATGGCCAGGATGCTGAGTTTGCAGAGGAACCAAAGAGCAAGCTCGAAAATGCTGCAAAAAAGAAAAATACGAAGTAAACAAATAAAAGTAAGAAAAGTAAAAAGCTGCTCCGTCAGGCGGAACAGCTTTTTTATCTAATCAGGACGCGGGAATTTCTTCCTTCGGCAACATGCGGTGAAGTCCCCTTAATTCCAACTCGGCAAATGCGCCCATTACTTTCTCAGAAGCAAATTTGAATTCTGCCTCTTCAAGAGTACAGTTTACAGGAACATCACATTTAATTTCCGCAAGAATCCTTGATAAATGGAGCATTTCTAAATCCTGCTCAATTTTGGATTTATGCGATTTTGACAGATTTTCAAGATTGGCAAGTATTCCTTCAATATGTGCAAACTCTTTTAGCAGCTTAAGAGCAGTCTTTTCACCTATCCCTCTAACACCTGGATAATTATCGCTTGGATCACCCATAAGTGCTTTTAGGTCAATCATTTGCCTTGGGGATATTCCTTTTTCATCAAAAAAGCTTTGCGGTGTATGGACAAGATAGTTACCATACCCTTTCTTCAGCAAAATAACAGAAATGTCATCATCCAGAAGCTGCAATATATCCTGGTCACCTGTCAGAATCGAAACAGACGCAAAGTCCTTTGACTGTTTTGCGATCGTGCCAATGCAGTCATCAGCCTCAAATCCCGGCAAACCGATGTTTGGAATATCAAATGCTGATACAACTTCCTTAACAAGGTCAAATTGAGGTATGAGTTCCACAGGAGCTTCTGAACGGTTTGATTTATATTCCTGGAACATTTCCGTACGGAAGGTTTTACTGCCCATATCCCAGCATACTGCAAGATGCGTAGGCTGAAATGAAGATACAGCTGTTAATAAATGTTTTACGAAACCGTGAATTCCATTGGTTGGAACTCCTTTGGAATTTATCATAAACTGACCTGTTACAGCAGTCGCATAAAAAGCTCTAAATAACAGGCCATACCGTCAACAAGCATTAGAGAGGGTTTTTTTGTTTGTAACATTGGTAACCTCCAAAAGAAATGATTTTATCATTATAACACAAATTGGTATCTCTTTTGAGAGTATATTAATGGATAACCCTCGGATTCTAAATATCCTGTTTATCTGTTTCAATTGGATTTTCGTCGTACGAAATCCAATCACTGAAGCTGCCGACATAAAGCTTTACATTTTCAAAGCCCGCTTCCTTTAGGGCAAGAAAATTCGGTGCTGCCGTTACACCAGAGCCGCAATAAATGATGACCTCTTTTGATTTATCAATTTTCGAGAACCTTTGCCTTTGTTCATCTACAGATTTATAGAAGCCTTCTCTTAACCCCTCAAACCATGGATAATTGACCGCACCAGGTATCCTGCCTGCCTTTTTGTCAATGGGCTCCTCCATGCCTGAAAATCTTTTCGTTTCCCGTGAATCAATTAAGATTTTATCAGGATTAAGGGAGGAAGACAGTTCTTTTACCTCTTTATATTCCGCCATCAATTCCCGGCGGAAATTCGGCTTATAGCTTGTTCTTTTAAAGGAGGGAATTTGTTGTTCGGCAGGGAAATCATTGGCTGCCCAAGCCCTGTATCCCCCATTCAAAACAAAAACGTCTTTATGGCCTATATACTTCATCATCCACCAAAATCTTGCAGCAAAGGAGCCCTCCCCATTATCATAGACAACAATTTGAGAGCTGTTACCTATTCCTGCCACTTCAATTTTTTGAATGAATTCGCTCATATCGGGAAGCGGATGGCGTCCGCCATGGATTTCCGGAGCAGCAGATAGATCCTTTTCCAGGTCGAAATAGACGGCTCCAGGCAGATGATTTTTCATATATTCATTTCTGCCATTTTCAGGATTACTTAAAGAAAACCGGCAATCAATAATCTTTACCATTGGATTGTGCAAATTCTTAAATAGCCATTCTTTTTCAACAATGCCTTTCATACTGCCCCTCCTCTATTTATAAAATTCCAAGTATTTCTCTGAGCCATTGTTCCATCAAATCGAGTGACGGCTGTTTTTTTGAAAGCTCTTCGCCTAGTTCATTGTATTCGTATGACGCTGCTAATAAATGGATAATACTATCCGCCTGTTCTTCTGACAATAGCTGATTGTTCCGTTTAGTACTAGCAAGCAGCTGGTATCCTTCGAATAATTCTGGTTGGTGTATTTCCGCAGCTCGAATCATTTCAAACGGCGAGGATATCTCTTTAAAAAGCAAAATGCCACTGCTGATTAGCTCGGCTCTGACAGCATGGATGAGCTGCTTCTGCCTGCTAGCATTAAAGACCTTTTTTTGGACTTCTTTCAGATTGCGGGTCCTTAATGATTGATAGTGTTTATACAATGAAAAGGGTGAATATTCATTTCTAATGAAGCCTTTTAACTCACTGGTAAAAGGCTCAGCCGCCATATATACTGCTGGAGAAAATGCCGATTCATAGATACCCGGGTTCGATTTTAGAATGAGATCCAACGTTTTATAAATATCAAATCCGGTCGCATCATAGGGTGAGGTCCAGTCCAACACATCGGGAGCTTTTCTCAGAGCAAGATAGTTTTTCATGTCACGATGCCGATATATGAAACGAACATCATGGTCTGACGTCGCCGATTCTATATTCCATGCCCTGCTGCCCGCCTCACAGGCAAACAGAATGTCAATTTGATATTCATCTTCTAGACGGGACAGCCATTCTTTTATCATCGTATTCATCACTTTAGAAAAACCAACTTTCCAAAAATCACTATTATTTCAGTAGGTTAATCTTCTCCTCGATGGATTCAAGGTCTTTCGTCAAAATACCGCCCTCCATAGCAGTCAGAAGGCTCACATAAAAATCGTCTGCCTGTTCATTCAAATGGGCAAGAAGTAATGAAAACTCCTTATCCATTAACCTTTCATAAACGGCTTGCAGCCTCTCCTTTTGCAGAATGAGGTATTCATCAGCGGGACTTTGAAGCACAGTATACAATTCTTCGCTCATATGTTTCTTTTCATTTTTTTCAAAAAAGGACTTTGGATTTTTAAAATAAGACATAGCCTTGGAAAATTCCTGCTTGTTCATATGATTAAATGCAGTTGTAAATTCGATTTCGTCCTTAAAGGAGAATTCCCTTTCTGAAAAGGACAAATCGCTATTAATTTCTGCCAATTTATCTTCCATGCTTTTTTTATATTCTCTCATCAGCTTGATAGCATATTGTTCCAACCGCAAGAGGGTTGCCCGCATTTCCTGTGCAAAATCAAAACCAAGGCTTTCAAGTAGATCTTCCAGACAGGAATTCAAAGCCTTTTTCATATTTCGTCCGTCGTCCTTTAGCTGTGATGGATTAAACGACTCTTTGAAAAAATCGCTAAAGCGAAGGAAAACTCTTTGTTTAATATAAAAAATTAATTCTTCTGTTTCCTGAGATAATCGTGTCTTTAAATAGCCGACAGATTGTTCGCCAATAAGCTCCTTGACAGCCGTTTTTTGAATTTCTATCTCTACACGTTTTTTTTCTTTTGCTGTGTCATCTTCTAGTGAGGATTGTATTAATTTCCGAATCCTTTCCTTGAGACGGATCAGTTCATTTTTGGCAGAGGTAAGGGCAATGTCCGCAAGATCATGTGAGATAAAATGATAAAATTCACGTTCGAATGCTTTCATGCCTGACGATAGTGAACGAGTGCCACCTTCCTTCTCCTGCAATGCAAGTAAACTCGAAAGCGGGAAGAGATGTGGCTTCCTTATTCCAAACTTCAATAGCTGATCTTCAAGATATGAGGTGACCGAATTCTTCTCTTCTTCATTTTCAGCCAAATCGACAGCATTGATTATAAAAAACATTTTATCCAGTTGGAACGATTCCTTTACCCTTCCAAGCTGTATTAGAAATTCCCGGTCTGCTCTTGAAAAGGCATGGTTATAATAGGTCACAAACAGAATGGCATCGGAATTTTTAATGTATTCAAAGGCAACCCCTGTATGCCGGGCATTTATCGAATCCGCTCCTGGAGTATCCACAAGCGTGATTCCTTTTCTCGTCAGTTCGCAATCGTAATAAAGCTCAATCCATTCGACAAAACAAGATTTTTCCTCTTTAGCAACAAAGTCCGCAAAATCTGCAAGGGTTTTTTCAATTGTTTCTCCAAGGATATCTTCAAATAGCTGATATCCATTTTTGAAGGCCAGCAAAAAAGCAAAATGCGTTTTCTCGATACTAGTCTCCTGCATATCTTTTTCGAGGACAACGTTAATCCTTTCAAGAGCTTCCTGAAAACCAGACGCACTCTCTTCAAAGATATTTAGAGAGCGGTTTACATCCTCTAACATCGATACAGGATCCTTAACTTTAACAAGAACCGTTCCGTGTCCATACTGATCACTAATAGGCTTTATTTTATTAATGGCCGCGGTCGTCGGATTTGGTGAGACAGGCAGCACCTTTTCTCCAATCAAGGCGTTTGCAAATGATGATTTACCCGCACTGAATGCTCCAAAGAGCGCAACAGTAAACCCTCTATTTTCAAGTCTATCTGCTTTTTCCATTAGGCCCTTGCAATTTTGCTAAAGCCTGGAAGATCAGCCACAAGGCCGGAAGCTTTTTTAGGCGCGCGGTATAGACAGGAACCTGAGGGTTATCTGACACTTCAAATTCACTTTCAACTGTTTCTTCTTCTAAAGGTTCAACTGTGTTTGCTTCAGAAACTGGTACCTGCTCTTCATTAGTGTCTGTGCCGCGTATGATGACCATATCCTCTTCTTCAGAATGAAAGAAATCGGACTTTGCAGATGTTAGTTGGACTGGTATTTCAGTCAGGATCTTATTCACTTCTAAGCTTCGCAAATCATCGAATTCCTGCTGTTGTTTAATTTTTTCATATGCTTCAAGCAATGGTAAAACCTTTGCTGATTCGTTTTCATACTTCTTTTTCATGCTGCTATTTTTACTAGTAATCGCTTCGCGATATTCCTCTTTGAAAACGGATAACTGATTTCTTGCAAGCTTTAAAATTTCATTTGCCACGTCTTTTGTATAATTTAAAACATAATCCCCTGAAAGACGCGCACCAGGCTTAACTGCACTTTCCAGAAGCCCTTTTTGAAATTGGACTGTAAAGGACTGTGCACTAGAATTCAGTTTTGGCTCATTTATGCCTTTATTTTTTAGAAGTCTAAGAAGAAATTCACGAATATGCCATTCAAGCTGTGACTTTGCTTTTTCATGAATATCTTCATAAAATCGCTCAAGCCGGGAATTCTTTTCATCCAGAGTTTTTTGTTTTGAAAATAAAAAGCCTACTTTAAACTCTGACTGGCATGACTCCAGATAACTTTCAGCCAGCTCCCTTGTCTGATAAGGCATTAGATATGCGTTTTTTAAAAGGGTTTCTGTTTCATCTTCAAAGGAACGAATATCCTTCTCCATTTCGCCATCAAGATCCTTAATGGCAGTAATTAGATCTCTATAGATTGATGGCAGCGAAGCTTGTTCCTCTTTCGGAATCTCCTCAAGCAAATCCATAAAGGCCAGTAGACCATTGTCAGACTGTATTTTTTGCATGGACAAGTGGTCAAGAGCCAGCTTTTTCATAGATGAGATAATAGACGGCGTTAATAGTTCGTCCTTTTCACTTAATTTTGCCTGAATAAAATTCTTTAACTCACCAAATTGATTTTGGGGATTTTCCTTGTCTTTTAATGAGGTGTAATAGATTCCCGCAGGTTTTACCCCCAGGAGGCAAAAGATTCCTTAACGCTTTGCTTAAAATCACGGAAGCTAAGCTCTTCCTCCTGATGTTTATCAATTTGATTAATGACAAGATAAATATCTTTGCCTGACTGTGTTAATTCTCTTGTAAACAGAAAATTCAATTCAGCCTGAACATGATTATAATCCATTACATAGAAGACCAAATCAGCGAGATGTATGGCTGACTCTGTAGCGATGCGGTGTGCATCATCTGCGGAATCTATTCCTGGAGTATCCATAATGACGGCGTTTTCCGGCAGGCTTGAATTGTTATGGCTGATTTCAATCTCTTCGATTTGGTCGCCATCCTTGCAGAAATTTTTTACTAACTCATAATCGTATGGAGCTAAATATAAGCGAGGTTGATCTTTTTTAAAGAAAACCTTTGCGTATTCTTCTCCCGATTTAACCCTAACGAGGTTGGCGCTGGTAGGAATCGGACTTGAAGGCAATAATTTTTCTCCGATTACAGTGTTAATCATCGTTGATTTTCCAGCAGAAAAATGGCCGCAAAAGGCTATCGTGAATTCCCGCTTTTCAAGCTTTTCCCCCAATTGTTTTACTTTTGAGGCTGTTACCCCATCCTGTTCATTCATTAAATATTCATATAATGAAATCAATCTGCTTTTTAATGTCAATGCATTCTCTAGCTGGTGACCGGTTCGAATCATGAACTTACCCCTTAACATTCTTATTTATCTTTTTATTTTATACGATAATTCAAACTTTTTCTAACAAATAAAAACCAGGGGAGCAACAACTCCCCTGGCATAAAAATAATTATATGTTCAATTATGAAGCGCTGGATACGTTTTTTAGTACGTGTTTCATAACAAATGCATAAACGACTACAGTTCCGCCTACAAAAGCAAGAGTCATATGTAACACCTTCCTTGATGAAAATGTATTGAGAATGATTTTCAACCTTAATTAGAGTTTAACATGTTTGATAATCATTTTCAATACACACTTGCTAACTGTCATATTTCTTTAACATTTCCGGTACAAAACGGTTGCAGTTCCCAAAAGCCCCTTCATATTCTGTTAACGATTTGAGTGCCTGCTCTTCAGCTGGAATACGAATAGATAGCATGGCAATATTAAGGACTGTAAATACCGCAGCTGTAATATATGCCTCGAACATAAGGGGAATCACGATAAGTTCAAGCGTGACAATCACGTAATTTGGATGCTTGATATATCTGTAAGGCCTTTTCGGACTACATTTGCGTTTGGCAAAACGATAATTTTTGTATTCCAGTATTTACCAAGAGAAGATAGTGCCCACATTCTTACAAACTGAGTTATTAAGAAAACAGGCAGAAGCCATATCCAGTATGTAGATAGTGTGTTCCTAAAAATCACCACTTCAAACAGAAATGAAACAAAAAATAAAAAATGCATAGAGACTACCATCCCATAATGGTCTTGGCCAATTCAACAGCTCCATTCCGTTTCATCCATTTCTCATTTCTTCTCGCAATGATAAGCTCTGCTAGCCTTTGAAAAACAATTACAGCAAAGAAAATATAAAAAAGTTCCATTCAGCTCCACCTCATGAGTAACATTTCCGAACTAAAGCCTGGACCAAGCGCAGCTCCAAGTCCGTATTCACCTGCTGGAATTTCCATCTCCATAAAACGTTTCAAAACATAGAAGATTGTAGCAGAGGACATGTTTCCAAACTGCCTTAAAACATCAAGTGAGATTTCGTTCATTTCAGGGGCAATTTCCAATGATTTAACGTAAGCGTCCAGCACTTTTTTTCCCCCTGGATGGGCAATAAAATGATTGAGCTGAGAAATTTCGAGTCCATTTTGTTCTAGAAAGCCACTTACATTGGGCTTTAGCCAATTTTCGACGATGCTCGGAATGTCCCTGGAAAATACAACATACAATCCTTGATTTTTAACCTCCCACCCCATTACATCGAGTGAATCAGGCATCAGTGTCGATTGTACTGCAATTATTTCTGGCAAAGACCCCATTCTTCTTTTTCTGTTCATATGGGATTTATCTCCGGATACGAGCGCACAGGCTACACCATCAGCAAACAAAGAGGTACCGATCAGATTGCTCTTAGATCGGTCATTGCGCTGGAAGGTCAGGCTGCACAATTCTACTGAAAGGACAAGCACCTTTGCATCCGGATAGGCAAGACAAAATTCATAAGCCCTGGATAAACCTGAAGCACCGCCCGCACAACCAAGGCCCATATGGGAATTCTTTTTGTATTGGGTGAAAAAGGCAAAACATTCATGATTCTGGCATCTATACTTGGAGTTGCCAGTCCTGTTGTCGAAATAAAGAAGATGGCATCAATTTCTTCCGGATGGACTTCTTCTTTGAGAAAGGTTTTATTGTTAAGGCACTTTTCAATCGCTTCCTTTCCAAGGAAAACGGCAGCTTCTATATATTCTTGATTCTTTTCTTCAAAGCTCCAATCCTCTCTAAACCATGAGAGATCCTTTACGAAATGCCTCTTTTCAATTTGTCCATTTTGAAATGCCCTCAGCAGCCTCTCAATATCTTTAAAAGACTCCGAGAATAGGTCGCGGGCAAAATCCATGGCCTGATTCTGTTCAATGCGAAAACGGGGAATGGCTTCAGCAATCGAGATGATAGTCGGCATCAATTTTTCTCCTTTAGCTTGTGTTGAATATTTTTTCCAACATTTACTTATTTAATTCATCACTGAGCCTTTTCCCTAATTTTCTTCTATGTATACCCACTAAAACAAAAAAAGCTTCCCACACCCGGGGGAAGCAATACGTTTTGAAGGGCGTTGTTGTGCAATATCAGTATACCCTGCTCGCGAAGACAAATCATTGCAAAATCTTTTCCAGCTTTTAAATTAAAATCCCTGAATGGTCATTCCTCCGTCCACAAACAATGTTTGGCCATGGACATAGTTTCCTGCGTCAGATGCTAAAAATACAACTGGACCTACAAGTTCTGGCAGTTCGCCAATCCTTTTCAGAGGTGTAACGGCAAGAATATCATTCACATATGCTTCATCCGATAACAGTTTTTCAGTCAGTGGGGTTTTAAAATACCAAGGTCCTATTGCGTTGACATTAATATTGTATTGACCCCACTCCAATGCCAATACTTTCGTCATCTGAATCAGGGCAGCCTTGGTTGCTGCATAAACCACTCCTGTTCTTAATGCTACATGCCCTCCGACAGAGGTTATAGAAATAATCCTTCCTCCTGTCCCCTGCTCCTTCATAACTCTGCCTGCCTCCTGTGACATCATAAAAGCAGACTTCAGGTTTGTATCCATGATTGTTTTCCATTCGTCATCCGTAACTTCCAATGCTTTTGAGCGGATATTCATCCCTGCATTATTCACAAGGATATCAAAACCTCCCCATTCATCTTTTATTCTATGAATTGAATCCTGAATTTCCTCTCTTTTGGTTACATCTGTTGGCAGAATCAAAGTCCTTTTTCCTAATTTATGTATGTATGATGCCGTTTCTTCGAGGTCTCCTTCCGTTCTTGACATTAGGGCAATATCTGCGCCAGCTTCAGCAAGGCCAATCGCCAGGGCACGTCCGATTCCTCTGCCCGCTCCGGTCACCACTGCTTTTTTTCCATCCACTTTAAAAGAAGGCAAAAACATTTATTCATCATCCTTTCTAAAATTATTATTATTATTTTAACATACGGTTAACAGAATTTTCAGCACAATATTAAAAAGCGCAAGCGCCCTGGTTAGCCCCGACAGGCATAAGACGAATCACGCAGGAAATCCTGATTTCTGGAGTGATTTGGCTTATGACCCCGAGGGGCTGGGCGCTGGAGCTAGATTAATACAACTTGTTAGAAATTACACACATCATTTTATTTTATGATTTCCTAAACAAAGAAAAATGAGGGATGTCCTGCCAGGTAAACCCTCATTTATTATCATTCTGCTGTTTTTGTACTTCAATCCATATTTTATTCTTTGCCAAAGTACCGCAGATTTTGCATTCCTGTTCCTTATCATAAAGGAGACGGCATAAATCGCAATAAAACTTATTCAAAGTTATACACGCTCGCTTCCGCAAAATACCATTATATTTATTATCATATTTTGCCGAAACAAAAAGGTTCCATTTATTTATCCGTTCCAAGTTTTAATAACTTTTTATCAACAACTTATATCACACCATTGTTGTTAATATTCACATATCTTTCACATCTTCAGAAGGGGAAATGTGATTTAAATCACTGATATACCGGGTTTTTAACCTTAACATAGTAATTACCTAATAAAGAACAATTTGTGAACTCTGAAAATGCATCTTTTTCTTTCACGATTGTTTTGTATTATGAAATAGAACTAATATTTCGTTTTTAATTTTCAGAAGGGAGTGCTGGAAAATGGCGCAAGCGAAACTAAAAGCTAAACCAAAAAAAGATGAGGAAAGCGCTTCACTTAAAGGGACAATGGCTTCCGTTGCATTTTTAGGAATCTTCATTATTGTCACCTGGTTAAGTGTTTACTTCTTATTTGTAAATCGCTTTTAAGTTATAGAAGGGGGAAATGATCATGCATATGCATAAATTAGAAAAAATATGGCTGATTTTCGGCGTAGCAGCTCTTATTGTTTTTTTATCGACAATCGGAGTAAGCGCATTCTATCTTGGAAATAAGCCGCCAAGCTGTTTAACAACCATTAATCCTGAGAAGGTCGATCAGACCGCACCATTTAATAAACCAGGCCTTCACAAAGTGGAAGGAAAAGAATGGGATTACGAACTGGTTTATGTTGCTCAGGCATTCTCATACAATCCTGTTGAGGTGAAAGTACCGTTAGGAGCAAAGGTAAAGGTTATCGCAACTACTAAGGATGTCGTTCACGGGTTTGAAATGGCCGGTACAAACATCAATATGATGCTTGAGCCTGGGTATGTAAGCGAGTATGTGACTACATTTGATAAAGAAGGCGAATATTTAATCGTTTGTAATGAATATTGCGGAACAGGACATCATTTAATGAGTTCAAAAATCGAGGTGGTAAAAGATGCTAAATAATTCAACAAAAATTAAAGTCGATCCACGGGATGCAAAGCTATCAATGGCACATTTTTATGTCGCCTTTACAGCACTGGGGCTTGGCGGGCTTATGGGTCTTTTGCAGACTCTCGTTCGCTCAGGAAAATTCGAGCTTCCCGGCGGAATTGGCTATTATCAAATTTTAACGGTACATGGTGTACTTTTAGGGCTCGTTTTAACAACCTTCTTTATTATGGGATTCCAATATGCCGCTGTAAGCAGAACTGCCGGCACACATTCTGACCGCGCCGACTGACAGGCTGGATCGGTTTCTGGGTCATGACAACCGGTACTGCAATGGCTGCCATCATGATTTTAATGAATAAAGCAACTGTTTTATATACATTCTATGCACCACTTCAAGCTCACTGGATTTTCTATCTTGGCTTGACATTTGTTGTAGTCGGCAGCTGGATTGATGGTGCGGCACAGATTATGACTTATATGAAATGGAGAAAAAATAATCCTGGCAAGCCACCGCTTCTTAGCTTTATGGCTGTGATCAATACCGTTTTATGGATTATTTGTACAATTGGTGTTGCTGCTGAAGTATTGTTCCAGCTTCTTCCTTGGTCTCTTGGATTGATTGACCGTGTTGATGTTCTTGTTAGCCGTACCCTTTTCTGGTATTTTGGACATCCACTTGTTTATTTCTGGCTATTGCCTGCATATATGGCTTGGTATGTAGTAATTCCAAAGGTTATCGGCGGAAAAATTTTCTCCGATTCCCTTGCTAGATTATCATTTATATTGTTTCTATTATTCTCAATTCCTGTTGGTTTCCACCATCAGTTAACTGAACCAGGAATTGATCCTGCATGGAAATTTATCCAGGTTATTTTAACATTCCTGGTTGTTATTCCTTCATTGATGACTGCATTTGCCTTGTTTGCGATGTTTGAGTCTGCTGGCCGAGCAAAGGGTGCAAAAGGTCTTTTTGGATGGATCAAAAAACTTCCTTGGGGAGATGCCCGCTTTACTGTTCCTTTTATCGGAATGGCTGCATTCATTCCTGCAGGAGCAGGCGGTATCGTAAATGCTTCCAATCAAATGGACCAGGTTGTCCATAATACGATCTGGATTACAGGACACTTCCATCTAACTCTTGCAACATCTGTTGTACTTACTTTCTTCGGGATTTCTTACTGGCTTATTCCGCATTTAACCGGGCGGAAACTCACTAAAAAAATGAACAAACTGGCGCTAATCCAAGCTTGGGTTTGGCTAATCGGTATGACGTTCATGTCTGGCGCTATGCATGCTGAAGGACTTTTAGGGGCTCCAAGGCGTTCTGCTTTCTCTGAATATATGGGGCCAAACAGGCTGCCGAATGGATTCCTTATCAAATTGCACAGGCAATCGGGGGAAGCATTTTATTCCTTGGCATCATCCTAATACTGATTATTTTCATCAACCTTGCCTTCTTTGCTCCTAAGGGAGAGGAAGAATTCCCGGTTGGAGAACAAGCTGAAAATGCTGAGGCAACTCCAATGGTGTTGGAAAATTGGAAGTTATGGATTGGCATCTCTGTTGTCCTTATCCTATTTGCATACACCATTCCGTTTATTGATATGATTCAGAATGCCCCAATTGGTTCAAAAGGGTTTAAAACCTGGTAACTTAATAGATAATCAGAAAGGTGTCCAATCGAATATGATTGGACACCTTTTTATGTTATGTGCTTATCTTCCCATCTCTGGTGATTAATTCAGCTGATAAACCCTTCCGTACTTTTCATATAAATAGTCGGTTAAGTATTTCGCATTAAGGCCTTCTCCGGTAACATCCTGGAGAATTTCAAGCGGTTTTTTTAGTTTTCCATACTGATGTACATTCCTTGTAAACCATTCCTTGATTGGAGCCAGGTTACCCTCCTCAAGCAGCTGATCATAATTCGGAATCTCTTCCAGCATCTTGTTTTTAAATTGCGCCGCATACATATAGCCTAGTGCATAGGATGGGAAATAGCCAAAGCTTCCTCCTGACCAATGAACATCCTGAAGAACGCCCTGTGAATCTGATTCAGGCCGTACACCCAGGTATTTTTCATACATGTCATTCCAAATTGTTGGTAGGTCCTTTACCTCAATTTCATCATTAAACAGCCCTTTTTCTATTTCATATCGGACAATGACGTGAAGAGGATAGGTTAGCTCATCTGCCTCAATTCGGATAAGTGAAGGCTTTGATTCATTGATCGCTTTGTAAAAATCATCCATATTCACATCATCAAATTGACCGCTTGCATATTTTTTAAGCAGCTCGTAATTATTTTTCCAAAAGGAGTAATTCCGGCCGACAAAGTTTTCGTAAAACAGAGATTGAGATTCATGGATACCCATCGATGTTCCGGAACATAGAGGAGTTCCAATTAGATCCTGTGATATATTCTGTTCATATAATGCATGACCGCCTTCATGTATTGTTCCAAATACAGCTGTACGGAAGTCCTGTTCATCATACCTCGTTGTAACCCTGACGTCTCCCGGGTTTAAGCCAGTAGCAAAAGGATGGACCGTTTCGTCAAGCCTGCCTGCGTCGAAATTATAGCCCATTTGCTTAAGAATTTCGAGACTGAATAGACGCTGCTCTTCCTTAGGGAAGGTTTTAAAAAGAAAATCGGTTACTGGCTTCTTCTCTGATTCTGAAATTTGCTTAACGAGGGGAACAATCTTTTCTCTCAGCTCACCAAATACCTTATCAAGCACTTCAACGGTTATTCCTGGTTCATACATATCCAACAGTGTATTGTATTTATTTCCCTGATGGCCCCAGTACCCGATAAACCGTTTCGTCATTTGAACCAATTTCTCTAAATAAGGGCGGAATAGTTCAAAATCCGATTTTGCGCGGGCTTCCTCCCATACACTTTCTGCTTTTGACTGCGTTACAACGAATTCCCTGTATTCTTCTGCAGGTATTTTTTTATTGCGGTCGTATGTTTTTTTGCATTCTATGAGAATCTTTTCAGTTATTTCCGAAAGATTAGCACTGGAAAGATTTGCTATGTATGCCGCCATTTCTTCAGAAGTGGACATTTTAAACACTTCAGAAGATAGCATGCCGATTACTTCTGACCTCTGCCCGATTCCCTGTTTTGGAGCCCCAGTCCGTAAATCCCAATAAATTAAGCCGAGTGCTTCGTTATAGGCTGTCATCTTTTTTACATACTCTAAAAACTCTTTTTCAAATTGCTCCAGCTTTTCACTCATTATTCTTTCACCTCTCTTAATATATACCTGACTATTTTATCATATTTTTCTGAAAAGTATCAGTTTAGTGATTCTTTAAAAATCAAAAAAAACAACAGAAAAATTCTTCTGTTGTCAAAATTATGGGGAAAGGATTATCAGAAAATATTGTGCTAAAAATCGTAAACAGAATTATTTTTTATCAATTGCCACTTTCCAGATTTCAGGTCCTTCTTCAATATACTCCCAATTAAACTGTTCTGGGCGCTCCATCATAAACTGATAAAGAAGTGGCCGTGGATCGTGGTCATTAATAATTTGCATCGTCTCTCCACTTTTTAAGCCATCAAAGGTTTTAAAAATGGTCGGATGCTTTTCACGCGGCGGATAATCAGGGACATTTACAATTGCAGTAAAAGTTTTCAATGTTTCCACTCCTTTAATATTTGTTTACCTTCTCTTGTATTATAAAATAGTGATAGGCGAATTTTAGTGAGGCCTATCACACTTCATTGATGATTTTTATTATAGGAGAATCCTTGGGAGGGAACGCGATGAAAGAGCTGGTTGGCTTGTGCAGTCAATGCGGTAAGGAAGTTTTTTGTTTAGATGGGTTCTTTTCAGGAATCGTTACAGAAGATAAAAAAATCCTTTGTTTCGAGTGTGACGAAGAAATAAAGAAAACTCGCCGATTGGCGAGCCTTTAAGGGCGATGACAGAGGCGTAGTTGCACTTATGCGCGATAGGAAAGTATAAACTAGAAAAGTTTATACTTTCCTATTAGCCGAAAAAGAAGAATAAAAATCCGTAAAGCGCTGCTTTACGGATTTTTTCATCATAGGATTAATCTTCATCTGCAGCGAGATCTTTTACTGGCAGAGGTTCACCTTCTTTATGGGTTGGTTTTCTTAAATTGAATATTGCTTTGATGCAAAATGCAAGTAGGCTTGCAACACCAATCAAGAAAATAGTATCTGGAACCGCGCGCCAGGTTAATAATGTCTGGACGATATCCTTTTGTAAAAATGCTGATGAGCGGGAAGCTGCGTAACCGTGGTAATATGCTTCCTTAATTTGCAGGAATCCTGCTGGCAGCAATGATGCAAACACCATACCTGCAAGCCCTATATTAAGCGCTAAACAGCTGAATTTGATCCATTTGTCATTCCAAGCTTCTGGTTTAACAATGTTTCGTAAAGAGTAAAGGAGAACCGCACAGGCGAACATTCCGTAAACACCCATCATTGATGCATGGCCGTGGGTAGGTGTCAGGAACTGGCCATGTTCAAAGTAGCTGACTGCTGGCAGGTTAATTAAGAAACCAAGTACACCCGCTCCAACAAGATTCCAGATAGCAACGGAGATAAGGAACCAGAATGTGCCTTTGTAAGGGAAATTCACTCCGCCATCACGCATCATACGGTATTGCTCATATGCTTCAAGTATTAACAATGTTAATGGAATAACTTCGAGTGCAGAGAACACAGCACCCAGACCCAGCCAAATTTCTGCCGAACCATTATAGTAATAATGATGTCCGATCCCAATGACGCCGCTGCCAAGGAGCAGGATTAATTGGAAGTATAATGCTTTAACAGTTGAACTCTTTGTAACCAGATTCATTTGAACCATTAGGAAGCCGATAACTACTACTGCAAATACTTCAAAAATTCCTTCTACCCATAAATGGATAATCCACCAGCGCCAGTAATCTGCAAATGTAAAGCTTGTTCCAGGGTTAATGAAGAATGCGAAAATATAGAATAGCGGAACTGCAATTGCTGAGTAGAACAATAGGTGAATGAGCCCGCCTTTATCTGTTTCGCGCCTTAAGCCGCTTCTGATACCACGATAAACGATAAACAGCCAGATTAGCATTCCTACCACGAGAATAACCTGCCAAATACGGCCTAACTCTAAATACTCCCAGCCCTGGTGACCTAATAAGAACCAGTTGTTGCCAAGGTAGCCATTCGCTCCAAGCCATTGACCGACCATGCTGCCAACAACGAGAACGACAAGTGCCCAAAATAAAATATCTACTAATAATCCCTGCTTCTTTGGTTCATGTCCCCCAACAAGAGGAGCTATATAAATTCCCATTCCGAGCCACGCTGTTGCAATCCAGAAGATGGCTAGCTGCAGATGGTAACCTTTTGTAATATTAAAAGGAAGAATATCATGAATCCACTTCATTCCGAAAAAGCTTTCAGGCTCTATATAATAGTGAGCAAGCAATGCCCCGAACATCGATTGGACAAAGAACAGTGCTGCAACAATTACAAAGTACTTTCCTGCTTTTCGCTGCGAATTTGTTACAGGTATTTTCCTTAAATCCAATTTAGGAAAATTTCCAGGAGTATATGCTTCCTGCATTCCAAGATGATAACGATAAAATACGAACAGGATAATTCCGACAAATAGGATTAATACTGTTACACTTGCTCCGCTCCACCACACTGCAGAAAATGACAAATGGTTTCCTGCATCTTCATAATAAGGCCAGTTATTTGTATAGGTAATTTTATCTCCTTGGCGGACAGTGCTTGAAAGCCAAGCTGTCCAGAAGAAGAAATCAGAAATTTGCTTGATCTGGTCTCCGCCTGCAACATAGGCGCGGTCTCCGGCTGGCAAATCCTTTTCATTGATTAAATGTGCTTTAAGTCCCCAGCCATCGCCTTTAGTGAAGACATTTTTATAATAATCCCTGACTCTTTCAAGCCCGAAAGCCTGTGCATCAGTTAATTTCATTGTATCTTTTGAACTGTTATAACGATTTTTACGCATTTCTGTTATTACATTTTTACGGATGACTGTTTGTTCGTCATCTGTTAAACTCGCAAAATCCGAACCGAATTTTTCCTCTGCTTTGAAATCCTGCATTCCCTGAGTGTACACCTTCAATGCTTCAGCTGTATAATCCGGTCCCATATACGATCCGTGACCTAGAACTGTTCCATAATCCATTAAACCGTACTTTTGAAAAACCGCCTGTCCACCCATGATTGTTTTCTTCGTCAATAGGACATCGCCTTTTTCATTTGTGACCTCCATTGGCCTTGGTGCCTGTTCCTTAAAAATCCAGTAGCCTCCCCCTAACAAAACAGTGAAGCTTAGCAAAATGGTGATAATTAAAATGGACTTTAAAAGTGCGTTTTTATTGGCTTTCACCACTTTGTTTGTTGATGTTCCCCGCTGTATTTCCATTACCATTCATCCCTTTCGTGTGGTTTACATTTGTATTGTAATGGCTGTGAGATGATTAATAAGTGAAGCTGCTCATTCTCCTGGTGTGATATTTAGCACAGGAGTGAGAATTATTTTCAAAAAGAGTTCAAACTATGATACTGGTCACTTATTTGAAAAACATTCCCTGCTAAACTCTATTTATATTAGAAGTTTTTCAGTAAAGGTGATGAAAATGAAAACAGAAGAAATCATGAAAAGGCTGGCCGCAGTTCCTATCTTTAAGGAACTGACTGAGGGTGAATTAACCCCGTTTGTAAAAATTGCACAGACAAGGATTTATAAGCAAAAAATGTATGTATTCATGCAGGATGACAGATTGGACCGTGTTTTCTTTATCCATTCAGGAAGAGTGAAAATTTACAAAACAGATTTTTCAGGCAAGGAACAAATCGTTTCAGTGCTGGAGCCTGGTGAGATGTTCCCTCATGCTGGATTCTTCAGGCAGGGCAGTTATCCTGCACATGCAGAAATCTTGGAGGACGCCGTCTTAATCGTAATTCCAATTGATCAATTTGAAGAAATTTTGATTACCTACCCCGAGCTTTGCATTAAGCTCTTCAAAGTATTAGGAGAGAAAATAGTCGATTTGCAAAAGAGGCTCGAGGAACAGATTCTCCATAATACATACGAACAAATCATTCTTCTTTTAATCAGACTGTGCAAGTCTAATGCGGAGCAAACCGGAACACAGTTCAAGCTGACAGCTCATTTTACAAATCGTGAGCTTGCGAATATGATTGGCACTTCCAGAGAAACCGTCAGCAGAACGATCAACCATCTTAAAAAGAAGGAATACGTCAGCCAGGACGAAGCTGGTTTCTATCTGATTGATAAAGAAGCACTAAAGCAAGAGTTATTTTAAAAATTTCAGAATATAGAATGGGAGAGATTGTAATGGATCATAAGATCATTGAGTTGGACGTTCGTGAGGATATAACAAACAAACTTGAACCCTTCCAAAAAATTATGGAGGCAATATCTGGCTTAAAAGGAGAAGATGTATTCATTCTCCACGCCCCATTCAAACCTGTCCCATTATTTGCAGTAATGAAAGCAAAGGGATTTACTTATGAATTGGAAGAACTGGAGAAAAAACACTGGAAGGTTATTTTTACCAAAAGGGAGAATGTATCATGATTTTGGATAATAGAGGACTGGAACCGCCACAGCCAATGATGAGGACGTTAGAAGCACTTGAAAAGATGGATTCAAATGGCATCTTAACGATATTTAACGACAGAAGGCCAATGTTCCTTTATGAACAGCTAGATGAATTAGGCTTTCAGCATCGGACAGAACCACAACACGACGGAAGTTTTAAAATTGAAATCTTCCGGTAAGAAGGTGAAATCACATGCTTCCGCAAAAATTGGGCAATGAAACCAATATAAAACTTCCCTTTTCATTTATTCTTTTTAGCCAGGCAGCTCTCATCCTATCTCAATTCATTCTTCTTTTTAATGGTGGGTTAATGGCTGAAGGAGTTTTTAGAATCCCTGCTGTCTGGTCGGCTGCCCATTTATTCATCCTTGGCTGGGCATTGATGGGAGCGATGGGTGCTATGTACCAGCTTGTTCCGGTTGCCTTTCTCACGCCCATTTGGAGTGAAAAATTTGGTTGTATCCAGTATGCCTTCACTTCTCTTGGTATATCTCTGTTTGCTGCCGCGCTATTTTACGCACCGCATAAAGCACTTATACCTGGAGTGTTAACAATCATAGGAATAGGGATGTTTGTGTTTCAAATGGTAATGACCTTAAAGTCTCAGGCAAAGCCAAACATCCTTACTCTTTTTGTCGGTACTGCACTCCTTTGCCTGTTGTTTACGATTTCACTGGGACTAATTCTTGTTTACAGCTTGAAAACAGGTTTTATGTCCTGCGATTATCAGGCGCTCTTTAAAAGCCATCTACTATTAGGTTTAGCAGGCTGGTTTACCCTGTTAATTTTTGGGTTTTCATACAAGATGGTACCGATGTTTTCGTTGTCGCACGGGTTTTCGATGAAGCATGCAAAATATGTATTCATGTTTTATTCAGCGGGTATAGCGATTACGCTAATTTCCTTTTTTACCGCAAATACATCAGAAGCAAAAGTCGGTTTTGCCTTTCTTTTTACTGGATTTCTTTTATTCGCCTGGCATGTTGCAGCCATATTGAAAAAAAGACTTAAAAAGAAGCTCGATAAACCATTTTCAGTAGCTATCCTTGCAATCGGGTTCGGAGCCGCTATCCATTTAGCCGCATTTCTGTGTTTATGGAGCAGCAATCCAGGAGAGTTGTTGGGACCAATTATTTATGTATATATTTTTTTATGGATTGCCTTAAGCATTCTTGGCTACCTTTACAAGATTATTCCCTTCTTATGGTGGACACACAAATACAGCAAGGAAATAGGGAAAAGGGCAGTCCCTTCCCTAAAAGAAATGATGAATGAAAAAACGGCCATACCTCTTTTTAGCATTTTTGTACTCGGGGTATTGCTGGTTTTTACCTCTCTGGTAATAAGAAATGCTCACCTATTCAATTTTGGCCAGTTTTTAGTTTCCTGCACTTTCGTCTTGATCGTATTTATCCTTCTCAATGTGATAAGAAAATAATAAAATTAATGGGGTGTATTAAATGGGTATAACAGAAGAAATGATTCGAGAGCAATTAAAAAATGTGTATGATCCTGAATTGAATATCAACGTCGTCGATTTAGGACTGATATATAGTATAAATGTCAATAAAGCAGGTGCCGCCAATGTAACAATGACTCTGACAACGCCTGGCTGTCCGCTCCATGACAGTATAGTAAGCGGAGTGAAATACTGTATTTTGGAGATTACGGGAATTACGAGTGCAGAGGTAGAGCTCGTTTGGGAGCCTGCATGGACTCCGGAAATGATGACGCCAGAGGGTATGAGATTATTAAGAGGTTAACAAAAAAACGGTCCCTATAAGGAGTAATATCTCCTTAAACGGACCGTTTTTTTTATCTTATTGAGTTACTGGTTCAACCGGCAGAACGGCTTTAACTTTAGTTAATACCTCTTCCTGAATATCGGCATCCAATAAAATATGGACAAAGCCCTGGTCTTCATGGCTTCTAATCAGCCTGCCAACTCCCTGGCGCAGACGGAGAAGCATATACGGAAGATCGACCTGTGCAAATGCGTCGTCTGCCCCTTCTCTTTTCGCTCTGAAAACAGGATCATTTGGTGGAAATGGCAGCGAGAAAATAATCACGTTTTCGAGTGACCTTCCAGGGATGTCGAGTCCCTCCCATAAATGGACGGCACAAAGGACAGCCTGCTCCTCGTTTTGGAACCGTGAAACCAACGTACTAATTTCCGCATCGCCTTCAAAATAGACAGGAAAATTAAATTCCTGGGGTAACATTTTTTTCAATTCATTCAGTTCTTCCATACTATTAGCAAGTACCAGCGCCCTGCCTTCTGTCTTTTGAATTTTGCGAGTCGTATATGCGATCTTCTCTTTCACATCACTATTTTTAAAACGGGGTAGATGCAGCTCCATCTTTTCCTCGTATTCAAAAGGAGAAGAAACGGTAAACGAGAGATAATCCTCTATACCAAGGCTTGTGGCCATATACTCGAAAGATTGTTCCTCAGATAGCGTCGCCAAGAAAAAATAAATGGTTTCTGTTGGGAAAAAACCTGTTCCTTCATAACTTCTTCTACCATTTTCGGCATGATTACAAGCGTTCTCTCACCTGACACATCTTCAAACCAGGTGATGCCATTCATAGTTTGCAGGAATAAAGAAAGCGAGTAAACGATTTGTTCCAGATATTCCTCGACTATTTTCAAGTCGTACTCATTGATCACATACATTTCACTATCAAAAACCAATTCCTCTTCCAGCGATTGAAGAATTTGATAAAGCTTTCTCCCCTGCTTTAAAAGCATGGAATTCTTTTCAATCAGTTTTTTTTCCGATCCTTTTTCCTTAGAAGATGCCTGGTCTAACAATGAAAAGAACCGCTCATTCTCCAGAAGTGCTTCTTCAATGGTATATAGAGTTTTATCGCGAACATCGTTTTCCAGCAATCTTGTGAGCAACGCCTCAAGCGTTTGTTCCGTGAAGCGGTAGCTCAATGCCTTTTGGGCAGCATATTCAAGAAGATGCCCTTCATCAAACACTACACAGGAATGGTCCGGTAGCAGGGTAAGCTGGCCTTCCCTCTTTCTGGATTCTTTTGTCCAGACATGCTCCATATAAAAGTCGTGGGAACAAATGATGAGGTCTGCTGAGCTCCTGTAATATTCGCGATGCAGTGTTTGTCCGCAGCGATGGCGTTTATCACATGTAAAACAATCCTGCAGCTCATCCCATCCAATTTGGCTCCATTGTTCATTAGTCAAATGGGAATAATCCCGCCTGTCGCCATACTTTTCAAACGTCTGCATTGTACCGCCTTTGTGGACAAAATTTGGCAATTCATCAAATATATCCCCATACCCTTCAAAATCACTTGATTCCACAGCCGTATCAAGTTTTTTCAAGCAAAGATATTGGTCTCTTGATTTAGCAAGCCTCACATCTATTTTCAATCCCAGCGCTTTCTCAAGCTTGGCGATATCTCCTTCTTTTTTCACCAGCTGTTCGATTAGTGTTTCATCTGCACAAGTAATGATTGCTGGTTTATTCATATACCTGGCATAACAAACAGCGTAAAGCAGATAAACCAGCGTTTTACCGGTCCCTACTCCAGCCTCTGCGAACATTACTTTCTTTTCCTTAAATGCTTTTTCAAGCTGGAACGCCATATAAATCTGTTCGTCCCTTACTTCAAAGCCTTCCTCAGGCAATAGATCGTAAAAAACATCTCCAATCCATTCGCCAAGGCGGTCGTAAAAAGATTCTGTTTTATCGATAGTAAAAGGCATCCGGTTCTGCATTTCATTCCTCCATTAAAATAAATAAGTACGAAAATGCCGCGGGCAGGACTTAAACCTAACCTTTACTGCGGCAGGAGTTTGATATATTTAAGCGCAAAAAAGCGACCAAATAGGCGCTTTTATTTTTTAGAGTCAATCATTCTATTTTAACCCAACCACGGTAACTGTCAAGGATGGGGGGTCTAAACAAAAAAAGAAAAGCTGACACGATCCATTATCTATTTCTTGCAAAATCCCAAATTACTTTGTGTTAACCCCTGATGCAAATGACAATGCCTGATGCATTTCTTTATGGGCGCTTATAAGTTTTTGCATTGCAGATTCCTTTGGACCCTGTGCATGTCTGAGAGCATCCATCGAAACGCTTAGTGCTTTAGAAATCATGGCAAAATTAAGACTAGATTGATTCATTGCCATCCCTCCGTCCATTAGTAGTGGCTGTTTTCACATTTTACTATGCTGCGTTCAGCAACATCGTATTAGAAAAGAACCTAAGTAATAAACGTATTTTATTCAGGAATGGCAAAGTTTATGCTTTGTAATCAAAAATTTAATTTTTTATTCGTTATGATTTCTCGGCGGTTTTTTTCCCCAGTATTGATATAGGTCGGTTCGGATGAAGCCGTTAAAGAGCTTTCTTTTCTTTGTTGCAGGTTTTCCATAAAATTGCTCGAATTGTTCGTTTGAAGTCATAATGTATACAGACCATGTATCCAGCTTTTCAAAAGCCTGGCCCATCTCTTTATACATATGTTCGACTGCCTTTTTATCGCCAAGGCGTTCACCATATGGGGGATTGCCGACAATCACTCCATATTCTTTTTTTGTTGTAATATCTTTTACCTGCATCTGTTTAAAGGAAATTAAATCTCCAAAGCCAGCCTCAAATGCGTTTTCGGTTGCGATATTAACCATGCGGTGGTCGATGTCTGTGCCTGTTATATCAATCGGCTGGTCATAATTCGCAAGATCTTCTGCTTCAATGCGGGCATTATCCCATACTTTTTCTGGAATCCATCCCCATCCTTCCGATACAAATTCACGGTTAAAGCCTGGAGCGATATTCTGCCCAATCATGGCTGCTTCAATCGGTATGGTACCCGAACCACAAAATGGATCGATAAACGGCCGTTCAGGTGCCCAATTGGTAAGCATAACAAGAGCGGCTGCCAATGTTTCTTTCAAAGGTGCCTCCCCCTGGTCTATGCGATAACCCCTTTTGTGGAGACCATGGCCGCTGGCGTCGATGGTAATTGTCGCAACATCCTTTAAAAGCGCAACTTCAATTCTGTAAAGGGCGCCAGTTTCTTCAAACCAGCCGTTCCTTTTATAATGTTGTTTCAGACTTTCAACAACTGCTTTTTTTACAATCGCCTGACAGTCAGATACACTGAAAAGCTTGGATTTTACGGACTTCCCGATCACAGGAAACTCAGCATCCTCTGGGATGTATTTTTCCCAGGGCAGAGCTTTAGTTTTTTCAAATAATTCATCAAAGGTATAGGCCTTAAATTCTCCGACTTTGATTTTTATCCTGTCTGCCGTCCTCAACCATAAATTGGCGCGGGCAATTGCACTCTCATCTCCTTCAAAAATCACTTTTCCATTTTCTACTTCACATTCGTAGCCGAGAGCGCGAACCTCTTTTGCCACAAGAGCTTCAAGGCCCATAGCGGCGGTTGCGATTATTTGATATTTTCCCATTATTTCACCCTTGTATGTAGTGTCTTTAGTTATATATAGAATAACAGTTGTATGAAGAATTTCCAAAGTATATTGAATTTAAAACAAAAAGCCCTCCCAGTCAGGAGAGCCGTTAATCCCAAACATTAAAATAACATTAATTACGTTCTGTAAGCCATGTTCTGTACCAGCGTACTGCAAACGACGATAAAGTCTCGTACATAGGTGGTAATCATCTATCTACAGGCTCCAAAGAACCTGTCCTTCCCTTCGTTGAATTCCTCTAGGAAGGTGCCCCTACCATTATTTGGGTTTCTCGCTCGTGGGGTTTACCTCGTTCCACCCTTTCCATTTCTGGAAAGGCTACGTCACTGTGGCACTTTTATAGGTATTCATACCATATCCCAAAGGACTTAGGTATTTTCCCGGCCGTCAGCCGATGACTCGGCTGCCCTGGCTTATGATTTCGCCAGGCACGAACACTACAGGCATCTCAGCCTGTGCGAGCATGGACTTTCCTCAACAGCTTTGCAAAAGCTCCGCTGCAGCAATTACCCGAACGCAATTAACACTTTTTTATTATATGTATTTTTCCGTGCCTAAGCAATGGTATAAAAAAGGAAATACCGGCACAAGATGTCAATCATATAACTTATTGCCAAAAACATGTTTTTCAAGATTTGATAAGCGTTTAAGAATATCAAAATTGGTTGTTCCAGCTGACTGTGCAGCAGGCTGACGCCTTGATGCATCCTCCAGCTGTTTTCTCAAGCGAAGGTTTTCCTGTTGCAGGTCATCAATTTCCTGATGGAATGTTTCATAATCTTTAATAATGAAATCGAGGAACTTATCCACATCTTCAGGCTTGTATCCGCGCATGCCGGATTTAAATTCTTTTTCTAAAATATCCTTAGCTGTTAATTTCACTTTGTCAGACAGCATTTTAAATCACCTCAGTATTTCGCCAATCATTACCTATTATTTTTTCAAAAATAATTGGTTTTGTCAATTTTTCTTCGTTTATCTTTTTAAGATATTTAATACTTTTCATTATATGCCGAAAAAAAGGGGTCATTCCATATTTCAGAATTCATAGTTCTTTAAAGTTTCTTCTTCAACAATATTTTGGAGGTCATAAAATGTAATCAGCCTCACATGATAAGAGTGCTTACTTTGATACTGCATTGCCATTTCATACATGAATTTCGGGCTTCCCTCTTTTTCCTGATCGTACATTAACAAAAGCGCATCACTTTTCTCGATGAAGAACTGGTTTTTGAGCCTGAACTGCCACGGCTTTTCATAGGTTTTTTTTGAAACGGAATCAACAAAATCAGCCTGGATTATAACCGATTCGTACCATTCCTTATTATCATCCTTCCATTTGGATTCTTGCTCCAGAAAAGGTGTAATAACGGCAAGCTTAAGGTCTGGATAATCCACCTGAAGTTCAAAGACCGTTTCTGCGGCCCACAGCTCCACTCCTAATTGCCCGCTGATTAATACCCATTCAAGCCCTTCTTCAAGCATAGGTATGAGCTCTTTTTTGATCGCAGCTTTTATGTATGAAACGGAAGGGTGGTCTTTCTTAAATATTCCCAATTCAAAAGGTTTATAGCCGGATATGGAAAGGACCTTCAAGGCAAACACCTCTTTTTGCAAAAATGATGTATAAGGACAAACACTTTTATGAAAAAAGCATATCTTATAATATAAAAAAAACAAGGGCTTTTAGCCCTTGTCAGAAATTATCTTCCCCAATAAGGTCCGGGTCCGAATCCTGGCGCACCCATTCCTGGGCCGAATCCTGGTCCTCCCATGCCTGGCCAAAGCCTGGTCCACCCATTCCTGGACCGAATCCTGGTCCACCCATTCCCGGGCCAAAGCCTGGTCCTACAGGCGGAACTGGAGCTGGTGAAACTGGTCCTGGGCCGCAATTAAACTGTTGGTTGGAAACCTCGTTAGCCAGTGATTGCGTTTGTGGAAAATAGTGCTTGTGTTCAAACAAATGATGATTTACTGTCGTTGTATGAGATGGATGAATGTGAGGAACCACCGTTGTTGAGAAGGTGTGGTTCACACAGCATTTTGTTGGATGGATAACCGCAGGCATTATATTTGTTCCACAGTACATAAAAAATTCCCCTTTCGATATTTTGTGTTTACATTAACAGCCTATGTCGAAGGGTAAACTCTTGTACTAATGAAAATACCTATTTTTATAGCATTGTATAAAAACTGTCTTTTAAGCTTGTAAAAAGAACTGCAGTTAAACAAACGACAATGAAGAATAAAAACAAAATAGCTTTATACATATTACCAGCTCCATTGTGTTTTAATCGTTTTTTATGGTTTTTTTGAAACCGTACAATTTAACATTTTACATTGTGATTCTTCGATTAACAACACGGAAATACTGGAATTTTGAAGAAAAATTATTAAAATTTTGTTACAAAACTTATTATCTTGCTGAAAATTGCTATTAATCTCATTTTTTCGTCCAAAAACTGAGATTACCCACGAATTTTCTTGCTTTTTCGATCAAGCCTGTCCCGTCTTTTGAGAACATCAGAATAGAAATCCTGGTTGTCACTTTTCTTCGATTCATAAATTTCCAAAGCCTTACTCGTATATTCAATCGCTTTGTTTATTTTTTTTTCTTTATGTTCATAAATCTTTGCAGCTTCAATGGATGCCTCCATGCACAGATAGGAACTGCCGGATTCTGCTGTCTCAACAAACAATTCCAAGGCTCTCTTCCAATTCCGCTCCTTTTTTTCGAGAATGCGAGTGCCTGCTTTGCCTGGAGAGAGGTATCATCAGTCCCCTCAGCCAGCGTGTCAAATAACTTTTCGGCTTCTGCCTTCTCTCCTAATGAAGCAAACCATCTGCCTACTTCAAAGGATTCCTCTCTTGTTTGATTCTGGTCAAGACTGCAAAGCTGGAAGGTTAAATGGGTATACAAGCTGACGAGGGAAAGAATATCTATTTCATTATGTTTTAAAATCCCTAGCATTCCTTCAGGCAGCTTACTTTCGATAAAGTCAAAATAAATCATCGGGGCAAGAAAACCAGGGATATCATCTATCCTTTCCACCCCTAAAACCTCTTTTTCAACTATGGACAATTTCATACGCTCTAATTTATGCTTCCACAGTCTTCTTGAAGCATGGTATAAATCGAAATGACCGAAGGAAGGGAGCTTAGGAACGTGTTCTCTGATAAGGGTATGTCTCGTCTTTACCTGTGGCCAGTCAAATGACTTTCCGTTATAGGTTACAAGCGTTTTATAATCCACCTTTTCCAAAAAACTCTGATACAAGGGCACCTCCGCCCCTGGATTCGGCAAAATATGCTGGCGTAAAACAAGTTCATCTCCATCTACTCTTGCATAGCCAAGAAGAAAAATGGTATTTCCTGTTCCCCCGCCAAGGCCAGTTGTTTCAGTATCAAAGAAAAACAAATCCTCCGCCTTGTGGCCATAAGCCGACAATGGATGAACTGAAGGTGCATGGTTCCAAGCCTCCACAGCTGAAAAGAGATCCTTGAAACGGTAATGGCCATGGAAATGTTCCATTGGATACCTTACTTCACGAATCAAACAATAATCCCCATCAAAAAAATAGGGAGTTACACCTTCGCTTTCCCAACGGTCCAGATAAGGAATTTCCACCTTTGAAGAAATATTATTATTTTCCGGCAGCTGCGGCATATTTGGCTTTCCCACGGAGGGGAGAAGGCTCCTGCTCCTTTTGCGGTGAAAGATGTGGCTTTAGCCGATTTAGTTTATTCTTCAATGACATCTTTTTACCTCCCGGAAGCAATTGCTGATTCCAAAAAGAAATCAATTATTTTCAAGGTGTCTTTTTTGGATTTTTCTCCTAACGCCTCTGTTCCCACACAGGAAGGACATCCACTTTCACAGAGGCAGCCGCTTACCATTTTTCGTGTTTCCTTAAAAACGGGAACCATCCCCGAGTAAATTTTTTCGCTAAGGTCTATTCCTCCAGGATAACGGTCATAAAAGAAAATAGTCGGCTTCTCATTGTGGTCTGCCTTTACCTGCGGCACTACATGTATATCCTGGGGATCGGCCATAACAAATAATGGAGCAATATGATTTAATGCATGGGCTGTTCCGACCAGACCCTGTTCCAGCCGTTCATGGCCCATATCCGCAAATTGCCTGTCCAATGAGATCCACGCAGAACTGGTATGCAGCTCTTCTTCAGGAAGAAAGATTGGCGTGAACCGATATTTTCATGTGTTTCAAATTTTATTTTCTTAAAAATAGTTGCCATTGCCCGGACGCTGACATCACCGTAGCCGATTTCCATTTGACTGAGTTCCTGAAGCTTATCAACTTCGAGCACCTTTAACTGAACAGCCAGGTTCGCATCTGTAAAATAATCAACGTCTACTTCCCTGACAAAAGCCTTCTTCTCCTCCCAATCAAGCTTTTCAACTTGAAATTGAGTGCCCTGGTGCAAATAAATCGCTTCTTCGTGCAGCAATGTCATGGCCGAAAAACGGTCCATTTCCCCAATAACTTTAACGTTCGCAACATTCGTTTGATCCACAATTATAATATTCTCCTGCGATGCCGACCTCAGGCTGATATTATGGGCAGGAAAGGAATCGTTCATCCAGTACCACTTATCACCATTTTGATAAAGAACCCGCTCTTCTGTTAAATATTCCAGCAAATCCTCAGTACCTACAGTCCCGAACTGCTCACCTGCCTTGAACGGAAGCTCGTAGGCTGCACATTTCATATGGTCAATCAAAATGATTAGATTATCAGGATTTATTCGGGCTGTTTCAGGACTTTGGCTGAAAAAGTATTCAGGATTTTGGATAATATATTGATCCAGCGGGCTGGAGCTTGCAACCATGATGACGAGCGACTCTCCATGCCTTCTCCCTGCTCTGCCAGCTTGCTGCCACGCACTGGAAATGGTTCCGGGATATCCTGTCATGATGCATACCTGAAGCTGGCCAATGTCCACTCCAAGCTCAAGTGCGTTCGTGCTGACAACGCCATAAATTTCACCTGATCGGACACCTCTTCAATCTTCCTTCTTTCGGTAGGAAGATAACCTCCCCGATAGCCCATGATTGATTTTGAACCAAGCTGGTTTTTAACCAGCTCCTGCAGGTAAGTTAAAATAATTTCCACCCTAACCCTGCTTCTTGCAAAGACAATAGTCTGTATCTTATTTTTCAACAGTTCACCGGCAAGTTTCCTGACTTCAAGTGTCGCACTCCTTCTGATATTTAATGGTTTATTTACAACTGGCGGGTTATAAAAGAGGAAGTGTTTCCTGCCTGTTGGAGCACCATTATTATCAATTAGCGACACGGACCCTTCTGTAAGAGTCTCTGCAAGTTCAAGAGGATTGGCAATGGTTGCAGAGGTGCAAATAAAAACAGGATTGCTGCCATAATAACGGCAAATTCTTTTTAAACGGCGGATAACATTTGCGACGTGGCTGCCAAAAATTCCTCTGTATGTGTGTAATTCATCAATGACGACATACTTTAAGTTCTCAAACAAGGATACCCACTTTGTATGATGGGGCAAAATTGCCGAATGAAGCATATCGGGATTTGTAATGACAACATGCCCTGCTTTCCTTACCTTTTGGCGGATATTCGCAGGGGTATCCCCGTCATACGTGTAACTGTTTATCTCCATGCCAGTTTCCTGGATAATTTCATTAATCTCGCTTTTTTGATCCTGCGCAAGAGCTTTAGTTGGGAATATATATAGTGCTCTCGCATCGGGATCAGATAGAACAGTCTGCAGAACTGGAAGGTTATAACATAGCGTTTTTCCAGAAGCGGTTGGCGTTACCGTAACAATGCTCTGGCCTTTCATGACAGATTCATATGCAGACCTTTGATGGGTATATAGTTGGCCTATACCCCTTTTTGTCAGTGCATCCTTTAGCTGCTCGTGCAAATCAGCTGGAAGGGGTACAGTATTTGCAGGTTTTTCATCAATTGTCCGCCAGCTAACAATATTCTCTTTAAATTGATCATTTATTTTTAAGTCTCCCAAGATTTCCTGGAGATTTTTTCTTAGCTTCATTATCGCTTCACCTCATTAATTCCATTTTAGCGAATAAACGTTCGAGGCAAAAGAAAAATAAACGCATTTTTATCTTTTTTAGGGAGGGACTTTTTTCCAAAAAGGCTTTCTGTATAATTTGTTGCTATTTATGGAGTAGTTGATTTTCACTCCAGGATGCTCGCTTTCCGCGGGGCGGGCGGTGAGCCTCCTCGGCGCGCAGCGCCTGTGGGGTCTCACCTGTCCCGCTGCTCCCGCAGGAGTTTCGCACCTTCCGTTCCAATCAACTTCTTTTTCAACGATTTGCTTTTAAAAACCTATTTATAAAACAACAATCTTTTAGAAAGGCTCTTTTCATCAATTTTGTTGCTTCTGTAATAATTCGTGCCACTTAGAGGCTACTCATGGCAAGTTTGGGTGAAAACAAAGGGCTCGAATTCGAATTAGTAGCTAATTCGGACAGGTATAATCAAACTAAGGACATTCGAGTCCGCATCAGGGGATTTCGGTACTAACTTTAAATATTAGAATTTGTGCAGAAAATAACAATCTCTGCGAAACAGGCTTTCAAAAAGAAAAAACCCACAAATCGCAGGTTCATTCGTCTGTTGAATATTTTTTGATGAAGGCCAGAAGAGCCTCTGCCAGTTGTTCTGGTTCCTCATACATACTCATATGTCCTGACCTCTCAAGCACGATGGTGTCAATATGCGGCCACTCGTTGAAAAAGTTTTATCAGGAGGTATTACTTTATCTTCTTTTCCAGCTGCCAATAAAATAGGGATACTTTGATTTTCCATAGTTTGAGTGCGGTCAGGCCTATTTTTCATCGCTTTCAAGACTTGGATTGCGCCTTGCTGATTTGTTTGTAAGCCTATTTCTTTAGCCCTTTCAATACTTTCCTTTAGTTCGCTTCGTGATTGATCAGCAAAAAGCTTCGGAACCAGCTGCCCGATAAAGGCTTCCATCCCTTCATTTTCTTTTTTCTGTATTCCAGCAATGCGCCCTTCCTTCGCTTCTTTACTATCAGGATATGAGGTAGAATGTATCAGTCCATATCCCTTTAATTTATCAGGATAGCGCTCTGCAAAAGCCAAAGATACATATCCTCCGAGAGAATGTCCGAACAGGAATACTTTACCTGCCTCTTCTTGGTTTAAGACTTTTGCCACATCCTCTGCCATATCTTCGATTGAAAATTCCCCATTAGGTAAAGGAGATTTTCCATGTCCGCGTAAATCAACCGCCAACACCCGGCATTCTTTGCTTAATGCAGGGAGAACTCTTTCCCAGTATGCTGAACTCCCGCAAAAACCGTGAATCAAAACAACTGTTTCCCCTGTACCTTGTTCATTAATTGACAAAACTTGTTTCAATCTGTTCACCTTCTCGTCAAAGACTTCTTCCATTAAAGTTCCCCTTGTGAATAGTTTTAAACTATAATGGTTAGTAAGATTATTGCAGACGCATTTATGGTCTAACTGGTTCGTTCTATATGCATTAAGAGGTGATGAAATGAAACAAGATGATATTAAAAGGGTTCTTTCGGAGTTTTCGCTCTTCCGTGAATTGAATAGTGAAGAAATGGATAAAATTGTGGGAATATCTATAACTAGAGATTGGAAAAAGAACAGCCATGTATTTCTTCAAGGCGATCCTCTCGAGAATGTATATTTTATTTATAGTGGAAGAATTAAGGTTTATAAAAGCGACATTAATGGGAGAGAGCAGATAGTCGCGATCATGAAGCAGGGAGAAATGTTTCCTCATGTCGGTTTTTTCCGCCAGGGTGACTATCCAGCATTTGCTGAGGTCCTTGAAGGATCAACACTTATTGCTATTCCTATACATCAATTTGAAAAAATACTAATCGAGAATCCTGAACTCTGTATCAAGGTTTTCCGGGTATTAGGCGAAAAAATTGTTGATTTACAAAACAGGCTTGAAGAACAAATTTTAAACAACACATATGAACAGATTATAAAATTATTGGTTCGTCTTGGAACAAAGAATGGAAAGAACCTTAAAAACGGTAAAATCCTGCTTGAGGCCGAATTTACAAATCGTGATTTGGCCAATATGATCGGAACCACAAGGGAAACGATTAGCAGGACACTTACGAAAATGAAAAGGGACGCACTAATTGAAGTAGACGACGAAGGCAATATGATTCTTGAGCCAGAGAGGCTTTTAGAAGAAATCCTCTAATAAAACGGCCTTAGCAATATGCTGATGCCGTTTTTGTGTTCTTATTTTACAGATAATTGAAGCATTTCTTCCATATCTTCCTGAGCAGTTCCAATTAATTGTAAATTAAATGTATCCTGCAAGACTTGTAAAACTCCTCCTGAAATAAATTCAGGCGGCTTTGGCCAATTCGGATATCTTTTATGCCAAGGCTGAATCCGCCAAAAGAATGGCTACTGCTTTTTGCTCAAACCAGGAAAGTACAATACTTACAGGCAGCTGGTTTATCTCACATCCGAATGCATCAGCTAGAGCTTTGGCAATCTTTACAGTAGAACCAGAGTTATTACATTGTCCGAGATCGATATAACGCGGAATTTCTGTTCCAGGAACAAATCCGTAATCCACATCGTTAAAGCGGAATTTACCGCACGATGTTGTTAAAATAACTGTTTCTGGAGGCAAAGAAGTAGCTAGCTCACGGTAATACTCTCCACCTTTTCCTGGTGCATCACATCCAGCAATAACGAAGAATCTTTTGATTTTGCCTGTTTTGACCGCATCAATTACTTCAGGCGCAAGGCCTAAAACAGTTTCATGGTGAAAGCCGGTCAATAGAGTCTCCTCTGATTCAATATTTGCTTCAGGAAGCTCCAGTGCCCTTTCAATTAACCTGCTGAAATCATCATTTTCAATTTTTTGTACATTTTCAAGTCCAGCTACTTCATAGGAGAACATTCTGTCTGCATATGTTCCTTTGATAGGCATTACACAGTTCGTTGTTGCAAGAATGGCACCAGGGAATTTTTCAAATAAACGACGTTGATCATACCAAGCCTTCCCAATATTCCCTTTTAAATGTTCGTATTTTTTTAATGCCGGATATCCGTGCGCAGGAAGCATTTCTGAATGCGTATAGATATTGATCCCCTTTCCCTCAGTCTGCTTTAATAGTTCTTCAAGCGCAAACAAGTTATGGCCTGTTACCACGATACACTTTCCTTCAATCTTGTTTTGGCTTACACGAATTGGCTCCGGAATCCCAAGACGAGTTGTTTGTGCATCATCGAGAATTTCCATGACCTTGACGGCTGATTGGCCAACCTTCATCGCCATGTCAATATGTTCCTGCACATTAAAATTGGAGTTTGTCAGAGTCATATATAACGCTTCATGAGTGGTTGCATCCACAAATGGATCCGTATATCCTAATTGATTTGCATGGGTACGATAAGCAGCAATTCCTTTTAAGCCAAAAATAATCGTATCCTGAAGGCTGGCGATTGTTTCATCCTTACCACATACCCCTACTACTGTACATCCGCCGGACGGTGTTTGTTCACATTGATAACAAAACATTATTTTTCCTCGCTTTCCATCTTTTCTCCTGTAACAGAATATCGAGCATAACCTTTAAAAAGCGTGATTTACATCACACTTTTGTAAGCTGTCAAAATTCGTTCAAAAAGTTAAATCAATTTTGTGACATGCACCAACAGAAAAATCCCTTCATATACTGGGTGTGAATTTATTGAAAGTGAGGAGTATGCCTATGTCTTCCCAACTTCCAGGTGATCCTCAAGGCCGTAAAAAGGCAAAAGCGGAGCCCTTTGGGGATTTAATGAAAACAATGAATGATTTTTTTCAAGAAAAACCCGTAAAAGGATTTTTACAAACAATAGATGATTTTTTCCGTACCCCCTTCCCATCAACACCTTCATTTCACGTGGAAACATTAGAAAGTCCCAAAGAAATCATCATCAATGCGGAGCTCCCCGGTGTAAAAAAAGAGCAAATCCAAATTGACATACGAGGAAACTATCTGAACATATCGGTGGACCAAAGCGAATTGATTCTGGAGGAGGACGAAGTGAATCAAACGTATCGAAAAAAACAATTCCGACAGAAATCCTCTCGTACGATTGCTCTGCCTCAGCCAATAAATGAAAAGAATATTAAAGCATCATACCGTGATGGATTATTGCAAATTCGGCTTCCACGGGTAAAAGGGAAAACAATCAATATTGAGGAATAACACTCGTTTCTTAAACAAATGCTGTTTTCTAAAAGAAAGTTGTTTTGCAAATAGGTTTTTAAAAGCAAATCGTTGAAAAAGAAGTTGATTGGAGCGGAAGGTGCGAGACTCCTGCGGGAGCAAGCGGGACAGGTGAGACCCCACAGGCGCTGTGCGCCGAGGAGGCTCACCGCCCGCCCCGCGGAAAGCGAGCATCCTGGAGTGGAAATCACCTACTCCTTATATAGCAACAAAGTATACGAAAACAGCCTAAATAAAAAAAACGATAACAGGCAGGATATTATCTGCCTGTTATCGTTTTTCTACACAAACGCATTAATGATTTGCTTTTTGCACATCTAGCCAATCAGTAAAATAGCCACTAGGAAGTTCGAAATAATTCATAGTGAATTTCAAAAACTCTTTAGTGTCAACTTGTTTATATTTAAAATGATTATAATAATCAGAGAGATACTGCATATCGACTGTGCGGAGATCCTTGCCTTTCAGCGTGTAATTATCCTGAATCATATCGAATAATTGAATAGCTGGCTGGCCGTATATATAAGCTGTACTCTGATTCTTATCCAGTGGGACATTGGAGTACTGCTTGCCTAATCCCTGCTGCTCAGCCCTATCCATCCTGTTATAGGAAAGTATCTGAGCCTCATATTCAGACTGCTTTTCTTTAACATAGAAATACATGTTAGTGGCAAACTCTGTAAAGCCCTCATCAAGCCACGCCTCATTGTATTGATCATTGGCAACAACACCATAAAAGTACTGATGTGCAATTTCATGCACTATTGCTAATATAAAGAAGGCATCATCATCACCATATGGATCTACAGTTATGATTCCCGGATATTCCATATTTTGCCCTTTATCTAATACAATATCAAGCTGCTTATGGGGATATTCTCCGATTTTTTCTCGATAAAAAGAAAGCGCGCTCTTCGCTAGTTCCAATGTCTTTTTAGGATCTTTATTATGGTCACCTTCTGTGAACAAGCGAATTTTTACCCCGTTTGACTCTGTCTCGTACTTCTTCATATCTTTAAATGCAGCAATAAATACTTCCCGGACATTATCTGCCTCGAACTCCCCCTTATTTTTCTTTAAACCAGGGTCATGATCGGAGGTGGAAGCAATGGAATATCCCTTTGGAAACGAATAGGATACTTTGAAATCAGACCAGCCGGTTACAAAGGTCTCCAGTCCATCCAGATAATCCTCTTTATTCCATTTCCCATGCTCAAATGTGGCTAGCATTGGATACCATTGTGCGAGGTAATACCGGTCCTTTATTTTGGAAAAGCGGCTGCCCTCTTCAGGGATGGTAAACGAATAATCGACTGTAACTACACTACTGTCGCGTTTCTCCATTTTCTTTTTCAGTTGGACTTTTAGAGTGTCATTTTTCAAAGTGAAATTTGCTTTTTTCCCATCTACTTTAATACTGTTTATTTCAACCTCTGAAAAGCCCTTAATATTTTTATATCTATGTCCTTTCTTAAAGGCATTAGGGATGAAATAAAAAACCAAGTCATCCCAGCTCTTGGAGGAAAGGTTTTTAACATCAATATTTGCCTTTGAATGAAAGACGCCTGCTTTATTCATTTTTACATTTATGGAATAGTCAGCCTGGCTAAAGTTTTTCACACCAACATTTGCGTTCCTTTCCGCATAAACATAACTGCCGAAAGCCACGAAAGCAACAATTAAAGTCAATAAAGCCAGTCGCTCACCAGTTGGTTTCCAAATTTTAGTGTCATTTCCTAATTGCTTTCTTTTTGGCAATATTTTCGGTTCGAAACCAGTTTTAATCCATGGAGTGCGCTGATAATTCGACTGGAATCTATTTTTCAGTCCATTGGCAAGCAGGCTGAAGGATGATGTCGTCAATAATAAAACAAAAAGCGGAACCAAAAGCACATGGAAAGTTCCATAAACATTTCCCCTTGCCTGGCCAACCAATCCTGCTAATTCCTTTGTAATCGAATTATAAATAATCGGGTCCAAGGACATTTTTGTCCCGCCAATAAAAATATTCATTAAAGCAAGCTGTCCCATAATCGTAATTACATAAACAACTTCCAGAACGAACATTATTAAAAGCGATTCCTTCATTTGCGGAAAGATGTGAAGCCAGACGATTCTGTTCCTTCCCGCTCCGAGAGTTCTGGATGCTTCGATAAATACCGATTTAGACAGTTCGGCTGACTTTTGCCTAACTGAAGAAATAATGCTTGGTATGCTGATTGCTGCTGTGACAATAATAAAATATGTAATTAGCTGTGAAGGAGATAATACACTGTTAAAGCTGATAGGACGAAGAAAAAAGTAAAGAATGATAAATAACGGTACATAGCTCCAGGCATTTTCAAATGCCTCAAGCCAGCTAGGTACTTTCTTTAATGTTCCAATGTATATACCAATCAGTGTGCCAACTGCCATTTTTAAAACGGTAACTGCAATTGAAATAAACACTGTGTATCTGATTCCATTTAGAACCATGGATAAAAGGTCATAGCCCCATCTGTCCGTTCCAAGAGGATACTCACTTGTTTTAAATGGATCAAGTGGAGGTGCAAAGATCTTTCCATTTGAATAATGCGTTTCCAGTGTTTCAGTTAGCGAATGGGGCGCCAATATCGGTCCGAAAATCGAAAAAAACAAAAGGGCTGCGACTAGAAAAAAGCCTATATAAAAAGAGTAATTTATTCTCAACAACTTATTCATAGATAAAACCCCGTTTAAATAAATAAAGTACCAGCCTTACAGAAATATAGACTAGGAGAGAAATAATAAGCAGAGAAAATAAGCCAATCGCCAGAGGCTGGACTTCATTACTTAAAAAAATAAATTTAGTAATGCCTGGAACATTCATCAGATATTCAACAATAAACAGATTGCCTATCGCTAATGAAATGACTTTGGTAAGTTCTGCTATAATAAAGGGTTCAACATTTTTAAATACATGTTGAAAGTTTATGTAATTCAATCTCATTCCTTTTGCTACTGCTGTTTTTATATAATCATCACCGCTTATTTGGTAATAACGGACAGCGACCAATTTAAACAAGTATAATGTCGGAGCAAGCCCAACAAGGACCATTGGAAACCAGATATTGATCGGACCCGCATCTCGCCTTAACGATACAACCCTGAATCCTGTTTCTTTATAAATTTTTACTGCAAGGATTAATGATAAAATGATGATGATAAAATCCGGGATTGTCGCGAGAACATTCAAGAACAAGTTGAAAATTTTCGTAAACCGGAACCTGCTAACAAAAATACCGAATATTAAACTGAACAAAACACCCAGATTGACACCCACTGCGATAATTAAAAAGCTTGATACAAAATTATCACCAATATCATCTGCAATAAACCTGGTTTCAGCCCCCAACGTATATGTACCTAAACTCCCTTGGCTCAGTGCATGCATAAATTCCCCAAATATATGAGAAAGCATATCAAAATGCCACTCGATTGATTGGGTGGCCGGATTAATACCAATGATAACGGGAAGAGCAGCAAGAAAAAGAATAAGTATGAAAATGATAACAGATTGCTGCAGGACTCGAATCATTTTAATTCCCCCTTTATTTATTTTCTCTTTTTAAAAATACAGTTGAAATTTCGCAAGAAAAAATTGCCGGTAATTACCAAAATAGCATATATGTAATAGAATTGAAAGAATTTTAACTAAATTATAATAAATAGGCGACCGAGTTGGCCGCCTTGTTTTTTCTATGATTTTTTAAACCTTGAAAAAGCCTCCAAACCCTTTCACAAGGGATGATACCTGGTTTACTGCATTCATCATCTGACCGGCGGTATTCATCATTTTATTATAATCAACAGATCCATCCTGAGATTTAAAGGAATTCATAAAGCTTTGCATTCCTCCAGGCTGTTTAGGAAGAACATTCCCCTTTGGATATGGATTGGCATTCATATATGGGTTTGGTTGCTGGTAGCTATTTTGTTGCAAATAAGGATTTCCATACATTTCCTCTTGGGGCTGCAATGGATTTTGAAATATGAACTGTGCGTCATTCTGAGGCCCGTGGTAGGGGGAATATGGATAACTCTCTGGACCTGGACCATGCTGCTGGTAGGACTGTGGTCCTTGAGGAAAACCATGCTGGTATGGATTATTGTAAACTGCCTGCTGCTGAAATATAGGATAACCGGACTGGCCAGACGGATAAGGATAATTCCTGGCTGAATTCCATGGAACATGAAATTGATTATACGGATCCCCATGCAGCATTTGCCCCGGGAATCCGTTTCGGAAGTCAGGATTTTTTTTCTTTTTTGCAAACATGGGCAAACATCTCCTCCGCACATCATCCCTACACTTTATGATAAGAAGACTTCTTAGGTGAATATTTTCCGTTAATTTGACCGGGTCTTTTTTTGGGGAAAATTGTCGGAAGTTTAAATATTTTAAAAACAATAAATTAATTCATTCTGTGATACAGTTAAAAAAAGATAAAGGAGGGGAAAGTTTTGGACATTCATGATCTTCAAACTAAATTCGTTCAAAATCGGGATTATAAAACTGATGATCTAATTGATTTAATGGTATTTGCCAAAAAAGCTTACATCCATAACGAGATTACTTTCAAGGAATACCGTCAAGTTGTTCGGGAGCTTGAAAGCCAGGGTGCAAAAGTAATAGACAATTCACCAGACGACTCCCTCTTCGAAACTGAAAATTAATAAGCAAAAAAGGGATGCCTGTAGTGCATCCCTTTCTATTTATTAAGATGATTTAATAAAACCGTGAGTACATATTCAATAGATTTAGAAGCATCAAGAAACCTCTTTCTGCTCGTCTGGGGATAAAATGCTTGGACAGATAACTGTTCCATGTGGTCATGAACAGTATCAATTTGATTCGGATGCAAATTCTTTGGCCTCTCTCTGCCGATCCAGTCCAATGCAGCCGCTCTCCAGGAATCATTGATTTCTTTTACCGAATCGGCAAAAGGCTTTACTTCATTAAAGAAATCCCCTTCCATTCCGCTTTCTTTTGTTTCTTCATACTTTTTCAGCATGAAATGATTAAATGACAATAGTTTTTCACTCATCATAGGAAGTGAATGATCCATTTATTCCCTCCTGCTAATAAAAAATAAAAGCAGCTTCATTTTAGAAAGCCACTTGAGTTATAAGTTTATTTTACTCTTTTAAAAACCAAGTTCAAGTTTCAAGGCTCCTGCATTTTTCCTTGCTTCACGGTATTCTTTATTTTCCAGCAAGGAGAGCCTATCCTTCGGCAATTCTAATTTTCTTGCCTCATGTTCGTACGCATCTTTTCGAAGACCTGTAAACGATGACTCTATAATTGACTCCAACTCTTCCAATTGATTGGATATTTCTGCAAGCATGATTAATACCTGTTCCTTTTGAGTTATCGTTTCACTCATATGTACGACCTCCTTCATATTCTACAACGAATATTCTCCCTTCTCTTTCTGCTTCCTTCTCTCCTGACAAAACTAGAAGCGTTTCGGCAAAGAAAGTGGATTTCGAGCCTATTAATTTTACGTTTTCGACATAAGCTATAAAAGAATGAAACCGTTTAAGTGGGGCAAAATAATTATGGGAGGTGTTTACGATATGCAGAAAAAGGGTAAGGAAAACAATTCTCAAGCAAGCCGCCAGGTAAGCAATAAGGCTGGATACGGTGATAAAAAACTAAAGGGAGAAAACCGCCCAGCAGAATAGAAAAGTGGAAGCGCCTTGATCACCCCCGACAAGCGCTGGAGGGCCTAAAGGTGAAGTCGTCCTTTGACTTCATCGTTAGGACCGAAGCGACCTCGAGGGGGTAGGCGCTGGAGCTAGACACAGTTCTATTTAGAAAAAAGGTACCTTTCTTGTATTAATTTAAACAGAATTGCAATTAAAATAGGTTTAAAAAAGCAAGGGTATCCTTGCTTTTTTTTAAACCCTTTTATCCAGCAAACCTTTTTGAAGGTAAAGCATCAATTTCATTTGATTCCTTTTATGAAAGTACCAATCTGTCAAATGAATGGGATGCCTGTGTTTTGCCGGGGTATGAAGCCATTTATATGCTTTAGGGCTGTTAAGGCTCCAATCCTCATATTCATGCCTGTTATGCTCTATTACGGGAAAAGCTGCTCTTAAAAAAGGAGTCTCCCGATTAACAGGCATTTTAAAATATCTTTCGAAATCATGTCTTGATCCGGTATGGGGTGTGCTTTCGGCAAACTCAAGGAAATAAGGGAATAACCGCGGATGCAGCAGGATTTTCATAAGTCTCTTTCCAAGATTGATTCTCTTTGACAGGTTGCGAAATCCATTTACACTGGCACCATATAGTTCTCCTCCGCATGTTGGAAAGAGGACACAGCTAAAATGAAACCAATCCTGAAAGGAAAATATAAGAGAGCGAAACACCCTGCTCTTATAAACCGGATGTTCGATGATTGGTTTTTGTATAACATTTTGTTCATTAATGATCAGTGCAGAAGATATTCTTAAGGAGTCATTTTCATTCCAAAATCGGAGCCACTCCTGTTGAATAAACGAAGAAACATTAAAATATGGCAGGAGGTGAAACAATGGCCGGCTAAATCTCGTCGAATACTGGTAGAGCAGCAATTGAGGATATACATCATGGAAAATCAGCCAGTTTGCCCTTTCAAATGTCAGGAAAAGCTGCTTTCGAGTATTCGGATCCAGTATTTGTACAAAGACCGATCCTTTTAAATCGCACATATTCCAGCCGCCATTTCTTGAGACCATACTCGCTAGAAAGGACCAAACTATTTCAGGGTTCTTTTTAAAGTATAAAAAGTATGCATTTGTTCTAGTGATATTATCGATGTTTTTATTTTTTGTCTCCTCTTGAATTTGACGGATTAATACTTGCTCCTGTATTGTAAGATGATTCATATTCCTCTTCCCTTCCATCACATAGGCAGGATTTTGAGGAGTGATTGATCGACTCTTCAATAATGTGCGCTCATGCATAGAATGGAGCATTCAATCAGTTTTTATTCACCCCATTGCGTAAAGATTTGATATGATAAGTAATAGTTTGAGAGGTGCTTATCAATGAAATTTCATTATCCCAATGGAAAAAAATACATTCCACAGGAAAAAGCTTCTGCCACTAATAAGCAAAAAGAAAAAAAGTGGACATATAGTAAAAGAGGCATGACCCTCGAGGAGGATCTAAACGAAACAAATGAGTACTACCTTTTACGAAATATAGCAGTCATTCATAAAAAGCCCACACCTGTTCAAATAGTACAGGTCGATTATCCAAAAAGAAGTGCTGCTGTTATTAAGGAAGCTTATTTTAAACAAGCATCTACCACTGACTATAACGGTGTTTATAAAGGAAGATACATTGATTTCGAGGCTAAAGAAACTCAAAATTCAACATCTTTCCCCATGAAAAACATTCATGAACACCAGATTAATCATATGAAATCGGTGATAGCCCACGGGGGCATCTGTTTTGTTATACTTTGTTTCAGTACTCAAAACCAAATTTTCCTACTTGAGGCAAAGCATTTATTAACTTTTTGGGAAAGAATGGCTGAAGGCGGAAGAAAGTCAATTACAAAGGAAGAAATAGAACAAACTGGTTACAGCATTCCGCTTGGATTTCAACCGCGGATTGACTATATTAAAGTAATAAATGATCTTTACAAGCTTTCTTAATTGGTTAAAGTGAAAGTTAGAAAGGAATGACAGACTACATGGCTGATAAGTATCAATCAAGAGAGGAGCGCCGCAAACGACAAAATGCCAACGGTACCCAAAAGAGCAATAAAAAAGGGTCAGGACTCCTAAAAAGAATTTTCCTATTCCTGATTGCGATGGGTATTATCGGCATTATGGCTGGCGCTGGTACTTTTGCATATTTAGTTCAAGGTACTCCTAAACTTGATAAAAAATTATTGAAGGATCCGATTGCTTCTAAAATATTAGATAAAGACGGAAACCTTGTGACAGAGGTTGGATCAGTAGGCAGCAGGGATTATGTTACCTATGATGATATTCCCAAGGTTGTTGAAAATGCTTTTATTGCAACTGAGGATGCCCGCTTTTATAAACACCATGGAATTGATGTAATACGTCTCGGCGGTGCTGTCGTGGCGAATATTACCCATGGCTTCGGTTCTGAAGGCGGCAGTACGATTACACAGCAAGTGGTCAAAAATTCAATCCTGACACCTCAAAAAACGATTAAAAGAAAGGTGCAGGAAGCGTGGCTGGCCTATCAGCTTGAACAGCAATATACTAAACATCAGATTCTCGAGATGTACGTTAACAAAATTTATATGTCTGGGAATATTAATGGGGTCGGAACGGCTGCAAAAATGTATTTTGGAAAAAGCTTGAAGGATTTAACTCTTCCTCAAGCTGCAATGCTGGCAGGAATGCCACAAAGCCCAAATAATTATAATCCATTTGTCCATCCGGATGCTGCTGAAAAAAGGCGCAATATTGTGCTGACCTTAATGCACCAACACGGATATATTACAAAGCAAGAAATGGATGAAGCCATTAACACACCGATTCAAACAGGTCTGGTTCCTGAAGAAAAGCGTGTGAAAAATGATAGCCCATACGATGCATTTATTGATACAGTTATTGATGAAGTAAAGGAAAATGGAAATTTTGACATTTATACTGACGGTTTAACAATTCATACAACGCTCGATCCAAAAGCACAGTCCTATGTTGAAAAAGTGCTAAATGGTAATGATATTGTTCAATATCCAGATGATAAATTTCAAGCAGGACTTACCTTGCTTGATACAAAAACTGGTGAAATCAGGGCAATTGGTGGCGGCCGTAATATAAATGTTAAACGCGGCTTCAATTATGCAACTGATATACAGCGCCAGCCTGGGTCAACGATAAAGCCAATTCTTGATTATGGGCCAGCCATTGAATATCTTCAATGGGGAACATACCATATGATTAACGATAAGGAAGTTACCTATACTGGCGGAAAGAAATTTGGAAACTGGGATAATAAATACATGGGGGCTATGACAATAAGAAAGGCCTTGCCCTTTCACGGAACACACCAGCAGTACAAACTCTTCAAGAGGTTGGCCTTGAGAGAGCAAAGGAATTTGCTATCAATCTTGGAGTTCCCTTAAAAGAGATTTATGAATCATATGCGATTGGCGGTTTTGGCGGGAAAACGGTTGGTGTTTCCCCTCTCCAAATGGCTGGAGCATATGCAGCGTTTGGCAATAATGGCTTTTATACAAAACCATACGCAGTAAAAAAGATAGAGCTGCGTGATGGAACAGAAATTAATACTAAGCCAGAAACAAAGGTTGTAATGAAGGATTATACAGCCTTTATGATAACTGACATGTTAAAAAGTGTTCTTGAATATGGAACAGGTACAAAAGCAAGGGTTCCAGCTGCCTATCGCGGGAAAATCCGGTACAACAAATTATACAGACGATGATTTAAAAAAATACGGAATTACGAACAGCAAGGATGTACCAGATGCATGGTTTACTGGTTATACAACCAATTATACTGCTTCCGTATGGACTGGTTATAGTGATCGAGGAACCCCAATTCATATGGGAGATGATCAGAAGATTGCCCAATATATCTTTAAAAATGTTATGGAATATGTGTCTAATGATGTAAAAACTCCTGACTTCACCATGCCAAAGAGCGTATCAAGAGTTCGAATTGAAAAAGGGTCAATGCCGGCAAAACTTGCAAGTGAATATACTCCTGAGGATAAGGTTTCTTACGAGTACGCTATTAAAGGACATGGACCAAAGCAAGTTTCTGACAAATATGAAAAACTAGAAGGTCCGATTAATGCTGATGCCCACTATGATGAAGCACAAAATGGAATTGATTTAACATGGGACTATCCAGCAGATAAAACAGGAATAAAATTTGAAGTTGTGGCAGCAACGAATGCTGGAGAACAGAAAGTTACAACAACAGATACTTCATTGCGACTGTCAAATCCTTCCCCGGGAACAACCTACACATTTACGATAGTGGCAGTAAAGGGATCAGAAACGAGTGACCCTGTTACAGCCACAGTAGATATTCCCGGCGCTTCTGATGGTACCGGCACCAATAACGGAGATAATCAAGGTGATAACAGTGGTACTCAGCCACCTGCAACGAACCCTGGAGGAACTAGTGGCCAGGGCGGCGGCGGTACCGGAGGAAAAGGCGGTACCGGAGGAAAAGGTGGCACTGGCGGTAAAGGTGGCACTGGTGGTACTGGCGGTACTGGTGGCACTGGCGGTACTGGTGGCACTGGTGGTACTGGTGGTACTGGCGGTACTGGCGGTACTGGTACTGGAACCGGAACCGGCACTGGAACTGGAACCGGTACTGGAACCGGCACTGGAACCGGCACTGGCACTGGCACTGGTACTGGTACTGGTACTGGTACTGGTACTGGTACTGGTACTGGTACTGGTACTGGTACTGGTACTGGTACTGGAACCGGCACTGGTACCGGCACTGGTACTGGTACTGGCGGTAGCGGAGGTCATTAAGAACAAAAAGCGTCCAGGCTCACTTAGAGCTTGGACGCTTTTTTTATTATGCTTAATGCATATTGTTTCTCCTGTTCAGCCATTAATTCACCTAATTGTATAAAGGAGTGAAACAGGCTTGGCCGGGACATAATGAAATTCACTCTTTCTAATACATTTACTGGCCTATAGGGTAAATCAGCAATCGGTATTGGATTCGTTAAAACTGAAGGTTTCCGGTTACACCAAAATAATAATTGTAAAAATAACCCGATTCCTTTTCGCATTGAAGGTAAAGTTTCTTCTTGTGCCCTTTTCTTATGTGAAGCTTCAATTATTCCCTTTAGGGAGCCCCATTCCTCTAAAATTAAAGGAACTGTTTCTTCTGGATGGTCCCAGGGTCTGTAGGAAGGGATTCCGTGATAAAAATGGACTTCATATAAAAAAAAATCCTTGAGATTAAAAGAAGGCACCGGGTAGCTGATAAAGTTAAATTTATTGGTAAAAAAGAAAGGATTTGCTAATTCAACAGGCACTGTCAATTTATTTTCAAGCTCCATCATTGGGACTTCCTTTACCTTTCATTCTTTTCTTCCCTTCACGGCAAAGTTCCAGCATCGGGCAGCTTTCACAGCGGGGGTTTTGCGCCTTGCAGTGATAGCGGCCAAAGAAAATCATTCGATGATGGGTGACGGACCACTCCTCTTTTGGCACCTTCTTCATCAAAGTATGTTCTACCTCTAATACACTATCCTTCCAACGGCAGATAGCAAGACGTTTGCTGACCCTTTCTACATGTGTGTCTACCGCAATTGCTGGTATGCCAAATGCCACAGATACGACTACATTGGCAGTCTTCCTTCCTACCCCAGGAAGCTTTGTCAGCTCGTCACGGTCCATAGGAAGCTGACCATTAAAATCATCCAGCAACATTCTGCAAAGGTTTTGAATGTTTTTAGCCTTATTTCTAAAAAGACCGATGGACCTTATGTCCTGTTGAAGTTCTTCCAGAGTTACAGACAAATAATCTTCAGGCTTTTTATATTTTTGGAACAGCGACGGAGTTACTTTATTAACGAGTGCATCAGTACATTGGGCAGACAGCGCAACCGCAATTACAAGCTCAAATGGGTTGGAATGTACCAATTCGCAATGTGCCTCCGGAAACAGTTCCCCCATTTGATCTAAACAAAAACGAATTTGGGTTTGATTTAACATCCAGATCACCTTCAATCAAAAAAAATTTGCTTAATAAAAAAAACACGAGAGATTCTCTCTCTCGTTCCTCTTTGATCACTGCTCAAGCCAATTATATAGTGGTACAGGAACGGTCTGTTGAAATTCTTCCGGGGCTGTTCTGCCCTGCTGTTGTTTTTGGCGGAATTTTTTCCCCTGATTCCGAGCCTGTTCGATTGTTTTAATCCCATTTTTCTTCCATTCGAATAAAATACGATCAATGTATCTAAAATTTAGCTTTCCAGACATGACCGATTCCCTTAAAGCTGCTTTAATGATAATTGGTTCATGCATATCATCATCCATCCACATGCCTAGAGTTTCACATTCAAATGGGGATAACGGACGTCCGAATTCTTTTTCGAAGCATGTATAAAGGTCAGTTTCCTCTGACTGTTTGCTTAATGCTTGTCCACTTTTTTGGTCAGTTAAGAAATGATCAATTAATTTCTCCCATAAAGGCCTTAAGGAGTATTTTTCAAAACGGATACCTTCAGAAGAGTGCTCTTCCATTATAATTATATAGCCTCTTTGAATAAGCTTCCTTAGCATATTAGTACACTCTGTTTCGGATATGGTCATGCGTGATGAAAGCTCAACAGGAGTAGGAAATTCATTTCCTTTTTCTACAAAAGTAATAATATTCAATAAGAGCACTAGTTCAAATTCATTAAGATTCATTTTTTTGTAATGCGTCAATAATGCTGCAGGAATCGAAATATTTCCTTCTTCAACCCAGGATAGTAAACTTGATTTCATCTTTATGACACCTCCTATTCAGTATAACATGGATTTCAATTGCTAAGTAGATGACAAGTTTAGCCAGCCATATTGATTTTAAAATGAAAGCAAGAAGTCCGCGAAAGCGGACTTCCTTTTACATACTGAAATGAGAGGATTAAAACACAGACTTTTTAGGACTAATTATTTTTTTCTACAAATACCCTGATTCTTTCAACCGCTTCTTCTAATTGATTTAATGACGTTGCATATGAAAGGCGGATATTGTCGGGAGAACCAAATCCTGAACCTGGAATTACAGCCACTTTCGCTTCAGTCAGTAAAGCCTCCACAAAAGAATCAACATCCTTATAACCTAAATTATCAGCTGCTTCTTTTACATTTGGAAAAAGATAAAAAGCGCCCTGTGGTTTAACACAGTTAAAGCCTGGAATTGAAATTAATTTTTCATATATGATTTCCAATCTGTTTTCGAACGCTTTTCTCATTTCCTCTACAGGCTCCTGAGGGCCATTATATGCTGCAATTGCCGCATACTGAGCTGTAGTAGTGGGATTGGAGGTGCTGTGGCTGGCAAGATTCGTCATCGCTACAATGACGTCTTTATTGCCCGCAGCATAGCCGATCCTCCAACCCGTCATTGAATGTGATTTAGAAACACCATTAATAATAATCGTTTGCTGCTTCAACTCTTCAGAAATCTGTGCAATCGAAATATGTTCAGCCCCAGCGTATGTCAGCTTTTCATAAATCTCATCCGAAATAATCAGGAGGTTTTTTTCAAGACATACCTTACCAAGTTCTTCTAGTTCCTCTTTTGTATAAAGAACGCCGGTAGGATTGCTTGGTGAATTGATAATGACAGCCCTGGTTTTATTTGAAACAGCATCCGCTAGCTGTCGAGGCGTTATTTTAAAATCATTTTCTTCTTTTCCTTTTACATAAACCGGCAAACCGCCTGCTAGCTTTACTTGCTCTGGGTAGCTAACCCAGTAAGGGATAGGAATGATGACTTCATCTCCATCATCAAGCAAGACTTGAAAAAGGGTATAAAGAGCGTGTTTTGCTCCATTGGTAACAATGATTTCATTTGGCAAATAGGTAATATCCTGGTCGCGTTTGAACTTTTCAATAATTGCTTTTTTTAATTTCGGAAGGCTGCAGAAGGAGTATATTTTGTCTGTCCTTCATTCATTGAATCTGCAGCTGCTTCTAAAATATGGCCAGGAGTATTAAAATCAGGCTCGCCCGCACCGAGGCCGATGATATTTTCTCCCTGTTCTTTTAGTTCCTTTGCTTTAGCGGTAATTGCCAGTGTTGATGAAGGAGTCAAAGCCTTCACCCTTTTCGCAAGCTGAAATTGCATCTTTTTTCCCCTCATTAAAGGTTTTCAATTCTTTTTACCATTTCACCAGTTTTAAAATCAACACAATAATAGTTTATTAAATGATCACTGGAAAGGTAGTAAATTTCCCAAAAAGGAATATTTTTTTCCATTCCAAGACGGACAGCAACGATTTTCTCAGGATTTTTCTTTTCCTTCAACGACTTGATTGCCTCTTCCTTTGTCAGGCCGCTTTTAGCTTTCCGTACAAAGATTTTGTGGCTTTTTTCAGGTATCCAGACGATAATATTTTTTCCCTTCTGGTCCTTTCCCTCAAGAACATAAATCGTTTCAAGACCGTTATACAAATGAAAATCATCCACGCTGCTAAAATCAATTTTTTTTTCAGCGATCGCAATGGCTTTCTTTTCAGCGGCATTCACTGGCTCTACCGCATTAGAATAGATTTTCCCCATAATCCCGACAATAATTAGAAGAACTGTTATAAGTATACCAATCCACTTTTTCACTTTATTTCACTTCACCTATGTACGATAAATAGTAAATATCGCTTTATTTTTATCTTCCTGATCAAGTGCAAGGCCAAACATTAAATCTTTATCTTTAAGTGTACGGTTCAAAGCATCCACAACCTTATATAAATCAGGGCTATTCTGGATTTTTACTGTTGATAGCACCTCTATCTTGCTTTCCATATCATTTCCTCCTAATTTCTCTGCTGTTTTGTATCCTCCCATTATAGCAGGATTATAACCAGGAAAGAATTCTTTCCACCAGTTTATCAATATTTCCTGTTTTAATCGGTATGGGAGGAATAGATTGTAAAAAGTCCCTTCCATAATTCGCAGTGGTGATTCTTTTATCAAAAATAACAATGACTCCCCTATCCTGCTCGGTTCTGATTAAGCGGCCAAATCCCTGTTTGAATCTTAAAATCGCTTCTGGGAGCGAGTACTCCGAAAAAGGGTTTCCCCCACTCAGTTTAATTAATTCCGCTTTAGCCTCCGTTAACGGGTCATCAGGCGGGCTGAAGGGGAGACGGACAATAACCAGACATGATAAATCCTCCCCTGGGATGTCTATTCCTTCCCAGAAGCTGCTTGTGCCAAGCAAAATGGCCTTTTCATATCTTTTGAAATTGCGCGTCAGTCTTGACCTGCTTCCACTTGTAATCCCCTGGGCGATGATTGCATATTCACTTAAAAATCCGCTTTCCTTTATTAATTCATACGTCTTCTTCAGCATTTCCTGGGCTGTAAAAAGAACGAGCATTCTTCCTCTTGATGCTTCTGCTATTGATATAATATGCTCTGTAATCGATGTTACATAATCTTCTGTTGAGACGGATTTAATATCAGGAAGATCATCAGGAATTAACAGCTGCACCTGCTGATTATATTGAAATGGAGAAGGTATTTGTACAATGGCTGTGTTGTTTTTGTTCAGCCCTAATTCATTGACAATATAATCGAATTTTTGCTTGACCGTCAATGTGGCAGAAGTAACTACTACTCCTTTTTTCATATTGAAAAACCGGTCTCTTAACTCATTGGCCGCGGAAGCAGGCTGCGCATAAATAGCTGTTGTATTTTGCGGGGAACGAAGATCTACTTCTACCCATTTGACCATCGAAGTACTTTTTAAAATCAATTCATACATACTTGACCTTAATTCCTCCAGTTCACCCGTTAAGGAATGAACTTCCTCCATAAAACTGAGCTGTTCAGAGTTAAGGCTGCTCTTCACTTTTTTGACAGCTTCCATCCTATTGTTTATTGCATTGATTAAGTCCTTTAAACTAAAAGCCAATCTTTCGCCACTGTTAGCCAAAGCTAACCATTCTTTCCCTGTATCACTAGACATTAAACGAGTTTTAATCCTGTTATAATTCTCGTTCCTTTTTGTCACATTTTTTTTCGCAGCCAATGCTGTAATTTTGAAAAATTCATCCATTTCGTAAAAAAGATTTGAGACCATTTCATTTAATTTGCCAGTGGTAATATGCATTCCTTTTTCAACGACAGCTGCATTAAACAGCCTTTCCATCTTATAAAAAAGCTGGCGCTGTTCATATAAACCAAACTGAGTCAAAAGTAGACGGACACTTAAATAATCAAGAGTATGCCCAAGAAACCTTCCTGCTGCTTTTTCAAAATGGTGGCTTCATCAATAACTGCATAATCAAATGAAGGGAGAATGGATGCTTTATACGCAAGATCACTTAGGAGCAAAGCATGATTTGTTATGATTAAATCCGCGTTTCCAGCTGCTTCCTTTGCACGCAGATAAAAATCCTTTTCAAGCCATTCCTGTCCCGTAAGAAAAGCAGGCTGATCCCCTTTAATTTTATTCCAGTAAATCAGGCCTCCACTTGATAAATTCAGTTCATCCCGATCTCCTGTCTCTGTTTCAGTCAGCCATACAAGAATTTGCATTTTAGTTAAATTGGTATCATAGTTATCGTTTTCTTCTTTAAGTGTTTGTGAGAATTTCTCCAGACTAACATAATGGCTTCTTCCTTTAAGAAGAACTGCCTTAATTTTAAAAGGAAGAATTTTGTTCAAAAGGGGGATTTCTTTATGTAACAGCTGTTCTTGAAGCTGTATAGTATGGGTGCTAATCACGACAGCCTGCCCCGTTTGCCTGGTAAAAAAAGCAGATGGCAAAAGGTAGCCAAGTGATTTCCCCACCCCGGTTCCCGCTTCGATGAGTGCGTGTGTATTTGTATTAAAAGCTTTGTAAACGTGATCCATCATCTCGAATTGTCCCATTTTCACTTCAAATGCCGAAAAAGCTTTCTGCATGATTTGAGTTTTTTCTTGTGGGCTGCCAGGATAGGGTGGATTTTCATGGTTTTCAAACAAAGGAAATTCAGTCCCACATCTTTTTAATGCCAGGTTATGAAAAATCTCAACTGACTCAGGTAGGATCTCCCATCTGTTTTTTCTCTCATGGATCATATCTCCCAACAGCTGATCAAGATCGCTTTTCAAGCCTCCCGATAGACGTGCAAGCTGTTGAACAGTTTTCAGTGGCAGCAGGGAGAGCTTATTAATAAAAATAAGAAAAAGCTCTGCTGTCACCAATGCATCGCTGTCAGCCTGATGGGGCCTGTCATGAACTAGGTTCTCCTGATCTGCAAGATCTGTAAGCTTGTAACCGTCCGCGGTAGGATATAAAATTCTGGCCATTTCCACAGTGTCCAAAATTGGACCAAAAAAGCCTTCAAATCCGGCATTTAGTAATTCTTCCTGCAGGAAGGATAAATCAAAAAGTACATTGTGCGCAACGAAATAGGCGCCTTCCAATAATTCCGTTATTTTAGGAGCAATTTCGGATAGAATGGGGGCATCCTTCACCATGCTATTATTAATTCCCGTGAGTTCTTCGATAAAGGCCGGGATATTCTTTTTCGGATTTACAAGAGAAGAATACTTTTCCTTAATAATGCCGTTTTCGATAACAACCGCCGCGAATTGAATGATTTTATCTCCCTTTTTAGGGACATTGCCTGTTGTCTCTAAATCAATTACAACATATTTGTTTAACATCATTTAACACCTCATTCATTCGTCATTCAACGGTATCATAAAAAACGCAAAAAAGAAAAAGAAAATGAGCTTTTGTAATGTTTTTTTGTATCAATATTAAAGAAGCCCGCCGATTGGCGAGCCTTTAGGCGTTTAAGTACAGAATCCAATTAGGCTAATTAGATAAAAAGCGATTACATAATGGTATGGGCTGGTTCTGCGTGAAGAAGCTCACTGATCTGGTTATTTTCACCCATTATCGCTACCTTTGGCTTATGGTCCCGCACATTTTCTTCTGCAACCATAACATAGGAAATGATAATTACCGTATCCCCAGGCTGAACAAGACGGGCTGCAGCGCCATTCAAGCAGACAACACCGCTTCCTCTTTCACCAGGGATGATATAGGTTTCAAGTCGTGCTCCATTATTATTATTAACAATTTGCACTTTTTCATTAGGTAGCATACCAACCGCATCCAAAAGATTTTCATCTATCGTAATGCTTCCTACATAGTTTAAATTCGCTTCTGTCACTTGGGCACGATGTATTTTGCCGTTCATCATGGTGCGAAACATACTTAATTTCCTCCTCTTTCTCCAATATTATCTATCTACAACTGGTCTGGCTTTCACCGACCCAGTCAATTAACGGTAAGGATAATATTATCGATCAACCTGACTTTTGCAAATTTAACTGCAAGGGCAATGATAATAGTTCCTTCAACTTTTTCAATTGGCTTCAGTTCCGGATAACTGTATATTTCAATATAATCAATTTCGCCATCTGTCTCATTACGAATGGCGGATTCAAGAAGTGCTTTTAATTCCCGAGGATTTCTTTGGCCTTTCTCGATTGCTGCCTGGGCACTCATCAAGCTTCTATAAAGATTGGCAGCCTGTGTTCTTTCATGCGGAAGGAGATTTACATTCCTGGAGCTTTTTGCTAACCCATCCTCCTCACGCACAATATCAATCGGAACAAGCTTAATCGGAAAATGAAAGTCGCTTACTAATCCATCAATAACAGCAACCTGTTGAGCATCCTTCTTGCCAAAATAAGCTCTTGACGGCATGACGATATTAAACAGTTTTGTTAAGACCGTCGCGACCCCATCAAAATGTCCTGGGCGTGATTTTCCGCATAACACATCGGTGCGTTCCTGTACAGTTACTGTAACAGATGGTGTATTAGGGTACATTTCCTCAACCGACGGGTAAAATAAATAATCAGCTTTTTCCCCTTCAGCTAATTGGCGATCATGTTCAAAATCCCTCGGATATGTCGAAAAATCCTCGTTTCGCCAAACTGAAGCGGATTTACAAAGATGCTGATGACAACAATGTCGTTTTCTTCTCTTGCTTTTCTTAAGAGAGTTAAATGTCCTTCGTGAAGAAAACCCATTGTTGGCACAAAGCCAATAGAAAGCCCGTTTGCTTTGTGTTTAAGCATTGCAGATTGCATTTCATTAATTGTAGTGATTATATTCATTCCTTGCCTCCGTATAACCCTTTTAGCTCTTCCTCTTTCATAGTGAAGGAATGCTGTTCTTCAGGGAACTGTACATTTCTCACTTCCGACACATAGGCTTGAATTGCTTCGGAAATTGATTCGTTTAAAAAAGCATACTGTTTAACAAATTTTGGAACCCGGCCAACTCCGTATGTCAAAATATCATGATAAACAAGCACTTGCCCGTCAACATCCATTCCTGCCCCAATTCCTATGACAGGAATATCCAGATTCGAAGTGATTTCTGCAGCAAGCTGTTTTGGTACACATTCAAGTACAAGTGCAAAAGCACCGGCATCCTGGCATTTTTTTGCGTCTTCCAGCAGTTTCAGAGCAGCTGCTGCTTCCTTTCCCTGTACTTTATAGCCGCCCAAAACACCAACCGACTGTGGGGTTAAGCCTAAATGTGCAACAACAGGAATACCTGCCCTTGTAAGAGCGGAAATATGGTCAATCACCTCATCGGCACCTTCGAGCTTTACAGCATGGGCTCCTGTTTCTTGTATAATGCGTCCCGCATTTTGTAGTGTATCCCTGATTGATAAATGGTAGCTAAGGAAAGGCATGTCTACTACAATAAAAGTTTCCTTCGCACCGCGCTTAACAGCTTTTGCATGATGGATCATATCATCAACAGTCACAGGGACAGTTGAATCATAGCCCAAAACGACCATTCCCAGAGAATCACCCACCAAAATGAAGTCGACTCCGCCTTGTTCTGCCTGGATGGCAGAAGGGTAATCATAAGCTGTTAACATTACGATCTTTTCATTCTTTTGTTTCATTTTCAAAAAATCAGTAGTTTGCTTCATCAGCTTTCCTCCTTTAATAAGAAAGAGGCGATAAAACGGTTATATGAGCGTCTGCGTAATATAAGCAAACAAAAAGATCCTTCTGAAGGCAGAGGATCCCGTTACTCTTTAGCATGTTTCATCCCTCTGTCCCGGTCCGTTTTACGGATCTAGGCAGAAACCATATTATGTGTAAAAAAATCACTGCCGGTGCAGCTCCTCAGGATACCGCCCAATCGAATTATAGCAAAGAAACAAGAATTTTGGCTAGCGTAAAAGATAGGAAATTAAAGATTAAAGTTCAATGTCCGCTGAATATATGTGGTGGATAACCCCGTGTTTATCCTCAATTTTTAATACACCGTCATCGGTAATCCCAAGGCCTTTCCTTCGATAACTGAAGTAAGTGTCCGGGCGCGTAAAGTCCTCCCGATACTGATCGCGAAGCTTTCCCATAAAAGTTTAATGGGAAAAAAGCCTTTTTCCAAGTAGATAAAATACAATTTCTCCATGTGTTTAAATACATTCCTGACCAGTTCAGTCCTTGACACAGCTTCTCCTTTTTCGATTGCAAGGGATGTGGCAGTCGTTTGAAGGTCTAAAGGAAAGTCTTCCTGTTTTTGGTTAACATTAATGCCAATCCCGATGATTATGGAATGGATTCGATCTGCTTCAGCCTGAAGTTCTGTTAAAATGCCGGTCACTTTTTTCCCGTTGATCAAAATATCGTTTGGCCATTTAATTTCAGGCTTCAGCCCTGTTGTTTCTTCAATTGCCTGTACAATTGCCACAGCTGCAAGAAGCGTTAACTGTGGAGCTTTTGCAGGAGGAATAGCTGGCCGTAAAATCAGGCTCATCCAAACTCCTGTATATTTCGGTGAGTGCCATTTCCTGTCCATCCTGCCCCTGCCGCTGGTCTGTTCCTCAGCGATAATTACCGTACCTTCCGGAGTATCGTTATAGGAAAGCTGATGGGCTACTTTTTGAGTGGATTCTACACTTTCAAAATGGTGAATATTTTTACCGATACTCTCCGTTCTCAAACCGAACCGGATTTCATCTGCCGTCATTCTTTCGGGTGTTTTTATAATCCTGTACCCTTTCCTTCTTACGGCCTCTAATTCAAAGCCTTCTTTTCTAAGCTCTTCCATGTGTTTCCAAACGGCAGTCCTTGTACAGCCTACCAAATTAGCAACTGCCTGGCCGGAAAGATAGGAATCTCCCGCATTTGTAAAGGCATCGAGCAATTTTTTTCTTAACTCTGACTGCAATTTAAAAGCCACTCCTTTATTTCAGCCGTACTATTCCTAACCTTCTCTTCCAGCACAGCCCGCTCTATTGATTCCATTGCTTCTTTTACCCACGGCCCACCATCCCGATTGAACCAGCTCATTAATTCACTGCCCGTTACAGCCAGATCAGCACGATTTTTTATAGGGAGCTTATCATACATCCTGGAGAAGTGCTCTTTTAAGGAAGGCTCTTCTTTTCCTGCAACAGCTTCAAATACCCGTTGGGAAGATAAAATAGTTTCCTTTCCTGCTAAATAGAGGTCATATTTATGCCAGGTGCTGTTAAATCTCTCCGTAAAATAATAGTGAATACTTTGAATATCTTTAATTTGTTTTACTGGAAGTTTCCATTCTCTTAAGAATGATTCTGCAGATTTTTTGTCCTTATGTTCCAAACAATATAATATTAAGGCCCACATTTCGTTTAATGTTAGAAAATCACAATTTACTTGGAAAAGCCTCGACAGACTCATTTCGTGCATCTCCATCGCTGGCAGATACTTATAAATCCCCGCATTCAGCAACAATTTCAATGCCTTGCGGCGATCCTGACCAGTGAGAAGCTTTTCAAATTCAGCTCGTTTACGTTCAGTGGCAATTTTTTCAAGCAGCTGTCTGTTCTTTATTAATGCCTGAAAGGTATCCTCTTCAATAGTAAAAGAAAGCTGGCTGACAAAACGGACTGCACGCATCATTCTCAGGGCATCCTCCCTGAATCGATCATCTGCCTGCCCGACAGTTTGAATTGACTTTTCAACTATAGACTTTTTCCCACCAAAGGGATCGATTATCAACCCTTCTCTGTCCATTGCAATAGCGTTCATCGTAAAGTCTCTTCGCTGTAAATCCTCTTTGAGCGAGCGAATAAATTTAACCTCTTTGGGTCTGCGAAAATCTTCATACTCCGCTTCTGAACGGAAGGTAGTAATTTCGTAAGAATTATTTTTATATAAAACGAGAATGGTCCCATGTTCAATTCCGATATCAACCGTTTTAGAAAAAACCGCTTTTATTTCTGAGGGGGTCGCAGAAGTGGCAATATCCACATCGCTAATTGGCTTATCAAGGAGATAATCCCTAACGGACCCACCCACAAAATAAGCCTCATAGCCTGCATGTATTAATCTTTCCAGTACTGGGGCGGCTTCTATAAACGATTTAATCATATGTTACCAAATTCCCTTCACTTAAAAGCTTAAAATATAAATCTTCATATTGCTGGACAATTAATTCTGCCCTGAACTTTTTATTTACCGTTTCAATCGCTTGTTTGGAATATTTCTGATGGAGCACAGGATCTCCCAAAAGAGTAATCGCTTTTTGTGAAATGTCCTCAATATCGCCCAGTTCACATAAAAAGCCTGTTTCGCCATGGTCGATAACCTCTGGAATCCCGCCAATCCTGGTGCCAATGCAAGGTACTCCGCATGCCATCGCTTCAAGTGCAACAAGTCCAAAGCTTTCTTTTTGGGATAGCAGCAACATTAGATCACTTATCGAATACAGTTCTTCGAGGTTTTCTTGTTTACCTAATAATAAAACTCGTTCCCTGATTCCCAGTTCTCCGACAAGCTTGCAAACAATCGACATTTCTGCGCCGTCCCCAACTAATAATAGCTTTGCTGGCATCGCTTCCGTGATTTTTGCAAATGCCTTAACAACATCTGTGACCCTCTTTACAGGCCAAAGTTGGATACATGGATAATAACCTTTTCGTTAACCGCAATTCCGTACTCCTCTTTAAGATGAGAACAATCACCTTTTTGATACACTCTTTCATCGATAAAATTATAAATCGTTTGAATATATTTATCCGGCCGGATTAATTCATACGTTTGGTCTGCGAGCGAATTGGAGACGGCTGTTACTGCGTCAGATTTTTCAATCCCAAATTTTATAGCATCTGCTAAAGATAGGTCGTTACCTAAAACTGTGATATCCGTTCCATGAAGGGTGGTAACGATTTTTAAATCCCTTCCGCTCATCTGCTTAGCAAGTATTGCGCATACTGCATGCGGTATGGCGTAATGCACATGCAAGAGATCAAGATTTTCCCTTTTAATTACCTCGGCTATCTTGCTTGCCAGAGCAATATCATATGGAGGGTATTGAAAAACAGAGTACTGGTTCACCTCCACCTGATGGTATTGAATATTGTGATATACCCTTTTCAACCGAAAGGGCATACTCGAGGATATAAAATGGATTTCATGTCCTTTTTCAGCCAGCATTTTTCCGAGTTCTGTTGCGACAACCCCTGATCCGCCAACTGTTGGATAGCAAGTAATCCCAATTTTTAATTTCTTCATTCCTAATCTCCTAACAAATCACGATTCAAAAGCAGAGGATTCTTAGATTTAAATCCCTCCGCAAATTGGACTCCCACCTGTTTACCAAACAATCTTTCTCTTGCTTCAACTGTTTCAATATAGCCATTTACGAGAGGAGTATCAAAGCTATTCGCCGTTTTTTCAAACTGGCTTTTATAGGCATTCAGGCCGCTTTCTTTTTATCAATGAACAAAGAAATATCAAAAAGGAAATCAGCACGATGAAAACCATTAATCATATAAAAAAATAAGTTTTCAGCACGGTGAGACAAATTGTTTCCGTCTGTCTGAAAATTTTTTATCCCAGCAGAAAAAACAGCCTCCTCGACAATCCTGGCACAATTCCCATGGTCTGGATGCCTATCCTCAAAATAAGGTGCAAAGACGACTTTTGGCCGATAGTAACGAATGACTTCTGCTACTTTCCGTATGTATTCATCCTTCAAAAAAAGCCCCCGGTCAGGCAGTCCAAGCGAAATCCGTTCCGTAACGCCTAAAATATCGGCAGCAATGGCAGCTTCCTTTTTCCTTGTCTCAACTGTTCCGTTTGACGAAAGGTCCGCATCTGTTAAATCGCAAATAGCTATCTTTTTGCCTTCCGATGATAATCTTGCAATGCTTCCAGCCATCCCAATCTCTACATCATCCGCATGAGCGCCAAAGGATAAGATATCAAATCCGCTCTTCAGCATTTGAATCCCCCTTACTTTCTTTTCTTAGGTTCCTCCACTCCACAAGCCCTTGTTCTATACCTTTTATGAGCACTTCAGCCGTCCCCATATTCGTTGCGAGTGGAATGGCATAGACATCACATAGCCTCATTAACGCTGACACATCCGGTTCATGCGGTTGCGCGGTTAAAGGGTCACGGAAAAAGAAAACGGCATCCATATCATTCTTAGCGATCATGGCACCAATTTGCTGATCCCCTCCAAGCGGCCCCGATTGAAAACGATGGATTGTCAGGCCTGTTGCTTCACTGATTCGAAGCCCTGTTGTTCCAGTAGCATAAAGTGTATGCTCCGAAAATAAAGCTTTATATGCGGTTGCAAATTGAACAAGGTCATTTTTCTTTTTATCATGGGCGATTAAGGCAATATTCATAAGCCAGCTCCCTTATTCCAAAATATTTTCAAGTCCATAAACAAAGACATCCAGCTTCATGACCGTTTCTACCGCAACTTTTACTCCTGACATGAAGGAACCGCGATGATAGGAGTCATGCCGAATTGTCATGGTCTGACCTTCAGAACCGAACATTACCTGTTGATGTGCGATTAAACCTGGCAGCCTGACTGAATGGATATGCATCCCATCATATTCTGCCCCCCTGGCACCCTTAATCGTTTCCTTCTCATTCGGATGTCCTTGTTTTTTTGCTTCACGGACAGCTGAAATCATTTCTGCCGTCTTTACTGCTGTTCCAGATGGTGCATCAAGCTTTTGGTCATGATGCAATTCAATGATTTCAACATCACTGAAAAACTTGGCAGCCATTTGTGAAAACTTCATCATCAGCACTGCCCCAATGGCAAAGTTAGGTGCGATGATGCATCCAAGGTTCCTGTTTCTGCAAATTGTTTCAAGCTCTTCTAAATCTTCTTTTGAAAATCCAGTTGTTCCAACGACAGGGCGGACTCCGTATTGCAGTGCAGTCCTTGCATGATACATGCCCACTTCGGGTGTAGTTAAATCAATCAAAACATCTGCCTTCGATTCCTTCAGGCATAATTCAAAATCTGAAAAAATAGGAACATTTATATTATGAAAGCCTTCTAAATCGCTTAATTTCATTCCCCCATTTTTTCTGTCCACTACTGCAATTAGATCAAAGGTCTCTGTGTTTTTCACTAGCTTAACTGCTTCCTGCCCCATTCTTCCCCGGGGCCAGCAATAATAATTTTTATTTTTTCCATTATTTTCACTCCATATTTCCAGGATCAATTTTTGTCCAGCGGTCTTTATCGCGCGTATTAAATTTATTCATGACATAGTCATGTGCCTCTTCCAGGTCTATATTAAGTGAATTGGCAAAACAAATAATGACAAAAAGTAAATCGCCCAATTCTTCCTCAATCGTTCTATCAGCCTCATTCGTTTTTTTCGGCTTTTCCCCATAATAATGATTGACTTCT